>JBDTTE010000031.1:0-19865 GCA_039930785.1 Betaproteobacteria bacterium
CGGGTTAAGGGGGGTGGTAAACTTTCCCCGTGAACCTCGAACGCATCACGGTGGAATTCCATGCGGAAGAAGACCGCCTGCTCATGGGCGTGTTCTTCGATGGAAAAGCTGAAATCCAATTCTGGCTGACGCGGCGCCTGGTCGAGCGCATCTGGCCCGTGTTGCTCCAGATGGCGCAAGCGCAGCCGGAGATCCAGATGCAATCCAACCCGGAAGCACGCAAGGCGCTACTGGGCATGCAACACGAAAAGGCGCTGCAGGAAGCGAAGTTTTCGAAGGCGGCGCCCGAACCGCAGCGCGAACATCCGCTGGGCGATGCGCCGATGCTGGTGGCGAAGGTGCGCGCCAAGCGCAACGAGCACGGACAGACTGTCCTTTCGCTGCAACCACCGCAGGGCAACGGCGTGGACCTCGCCCTTGGCGACACCTTACTGCATGGCGTGATGAAACTTGTACAGGACACGGCAGTCAAGGCTGAGTGGGGTCTTGTACTGGCCGTGCCGTCATTCGAACACGCCCCATCCGAAGCAGACGTCGGCCGCACCGTCAACTGAGGGACGAGCACGGCGTTGTTGCCAGCAGGACTCCGTTTTGAATCCAATCTTCCCCCTGATCGACCGGTATTGCCGTATCGCCGCGCTCAGCCTGCTGCTGGGCGTGGTGGCGGGCTGCGCGACTTTTCGCAGCTACGACAAGGAACTAACCGGAACGATCAACCTTGCCGCGTCGGGCAACATCGACGGCGCAATCAAGAACCTGAACGGCGACAACCGGCTCGGATCGAAGGACCTGCTCTACTACCTCGAACTCGGCGAGCTGCAACGCCTTGCAAAACGCTACGACGAAAGCGAAAAGGCGTGGATGGTCGCGGACGGTCGCGTGCAGGAGTGGGAAAAAACGGCCGCGTATAACCCGGAAAAACTCCTGGGCGGCGCCGGCTCGGTGATACTGAATGACAAATCGCTCCCCTATCAGGGACATGACTACGAAAAAGTCATGGTGACCACCCGCCTTGCCCTGGATCGGCTGGCACAGAACGACTTCGACACCGCGCGCGTGGACATCAAGCGCACGCACGAACGCGAGGCCATCATCGCCGACCTGCGCAGGAAGGAATTGCAGAAGACCGAAGACGAGGCCCGGAAGAAAGGCGTAAGGACAAGCTTCAAGGAACTCAACGGTTATCCGGTGCAGACCATCGAAAACCCGGAGATCAACGCGCTGAAGAACAGCTACGAAAGCGCAATCAGCCACTATCTCGCCGGCTTCGTCTACGAAGCACTCGGCGAACCCAGCCTGGCCGCCGCGGGTTACCGGCAGGCCATCGAACTGCAACCGAATCGTCCGCTGTTGGAAGATGCGCTGGCCAATCTGGATTCGCGCGTGGCCGCCCGCGACGACGGGCTGACGGATGTGCTGTTCGTGATCGAATCCGGCAGCGCACCGGCGCGAAAATCGCGGCAGTTCAGCCTGCCATTTCCGTATCGCAACCGGCTTCTGATCGTACCCGTGTCCTTTCCCGTCCTTGCCCCGTCGCAACCCGCGTTCATCCCGTCGCAGCTGCAAATCCAGGGGGGGCCGACACTCAGTCCGGTCGTCATTACCAATATCGACCTGATGGCGCGCAAGGCGCTGCAGGAGGAAATGCCCGGCATCATATTGCGCGGTATCATTCGTTCGAGCGGCAAGGCCATTGCGCAGTATGAAGCGGGGAAGAACGATCAAACCGGCCTTGCGTCGCTGGCCCTGGCCATCGGCGCCATCGTCACCGAATCTGCCGATGAGCGCGGCTGGCGGTCGCTGCCGGCTCAGATAGCCATTGCGCGCGCGCGGATTCCCGCTGGGGCCCACATGATGGCGTTCGGTCCCGGCGCCGCCAACATTGGCTTCACAGTATCCGGGCGCTATGCGGTCGTCGGGGTGCGATTCCTCGGCGGAAATGCCTTCCCGATGGTGCCGCTTGCTTCCGGCGAGCGGCCAATCGCAATACCACCGCCGGCGCCGTCACAACCGGAAACATCCACCGGGAAACAATAGTCAAAGGCGTCAACGTCGCCGGATCGCCAAGCGTTTTGAAACCCGGTTCCTGGACAGGCGAACAAGCACCTGCGTAGGCCGTAACCTGAGGAGGCATCATGAACATGAAACTGCTGGTCGTCGTATTGATTGCATCGGTAACCGGAGCCGGTTGTGCCACCCAGAACAAGATCGAGCGTCCCGGCTATGCTTACGGTTGCCCGGGCGATAGCGACAAGATCAAATCCAAGTCGGATCTGATCAACGCCAAACTGGAAATGGCCGGCTCGATACCGAACATAGACGTCGTGGACCTGCGCTGCACGGAACGCACGGGCCCGTTGCGCATCGACGTGGACTTCAAGAATACCGGCAATGAAACGCGCCGCATCGCGTACCGCTTCCGCTGGCTCGACCGCGAAGGCATGCGCGCGTGGGACGACGAGACCTGGAAACCGCTGCTGATTTATGGCAACACGCAGTACACCGTGACCACCACCGCGCCAACGCAGGAAGCAGTCGACTTCAAGGTCGTGGTCATGGACCAGGAAAAGCCGCAATAATGCAAACGTTCATCCAGAAGGAGCCATCATGAAGCCCTCCCCCCGCATGCGCCTCGCCGGCGCCGCCTTGCTGTGCGCCGCAGCCATCCTGTCCGGTTGCGCAGAGAAAACGCGCTACGGCGACGCGCGCGGCGTCGAGACCGTCACCAACCAGTTCGGCTCGACCGACCTGCAGATGATCGCCGAATCGATGACGCGTTCGATGCTGAACACGCCCCTCGTGACGAGTGGAGAGCGGCCGATCATGACGGTGCAGGAGGTCAAGAACAAGACCAGCGAATACATCGACACGCGCTCGATCACGGATTCGATCCGCACCGAACTGCAGAAGAGCGGCCGTGTGCGTTTCGCGGTTGACGCCGCGGCGATGGACCAGCAGGTCGAGGAATTGAAGCGCCAGCAAAGCGACTACTACGATGCGAAGAAATCCGTCCCGGTCGGCAAGATGGTCGGCGCCGCCTATCGCCTCGAGGGCAACATCACGTCCATCGTCAAGGAAGCCAAGGACGTGAAGGACGTGTTCTACAAATTCAACCTGCAGATGTGGAACGTCCAGACCGGATTGCTGGAATGGGGAGACGAGAAGGAAATCCGCAAGACGACGAGCAGGTAGAACGACAAGCCCCCCTCTCCCCTGCCCTCTCCCTCCAGGGGAGAGGGAGCCTTGGAGCAAATCTCAGGAATAAAAAAGGCGACCGATGGTCGCCTTTTTGTTTCAGGGCGCCCTCTCCCCTGGAGGGACAAGGGCACACTTGAAGCGCAGCAGAGGGCCGGGGAGAGGGGAAGGCGTAGGGTCAGTCTTGCATCCCCAGCGCCTCCGCCATGACGTGATAGATCACGTTTTGCTCCATCACGCCCCGAATCAGATGCGCCTGCGGCCCCCGCGCGTAGATGGCGACGTCCTCGCCGCCGTGCGTTTCGCTTTCCATCGGCACCGTCGATTCCTGCATGTAGTCCGGCGCGGTCGTATCGATGTTAGTCAGGTCCGGCCGACCGTTGGTGATGCCGTGGAAGCCAGGCCCGTGATGCGGAAATTTCTTGCTGCCTTCCGGCTGGGTGACTGACGAACCGGTGTAGCCCGGGCCGTTGACGTAGCCCAGCGTCGTGTACGGCTCGCCAAGCGCGTCGAGCGCATATTCCTTCGTCGGCCGATTTGCTTCGACGACCTTGCCGAGTATCGGATTACCGCGCTTCGGATAGCCGGAGATCGTGAACGTATGGCTGTGGTCAGCCGTCACGATGATCAGCGTGTCGCGCGGATCGGTTCGATCCAAGGCGAGCTTCACGGCGCGGGCGAACTCGATCGTATCGGTCAGCGCGCGATAGGCGTTGCCGGCGTGATGCGCGTGATCGATGCGCCCGCCCTCCACCATCAGGAAAAAACCCTTCTGGTTCTGCGCCAGGATGTCGAGCGCCTTGGCCGTCATTTCGCTGAGCGATGGTTCACCTGCGGCATCCTTGGCGCGGTCGTGTTCGAACTGCATGTGCGACGGCTGGAACAGCCCCAGCAGATGCCGAACCTGTTTCGGGTCGATGGCATCGAACTGCGCCTTGTTCCAGACATACGCCGACTTCGGATAGCGCGCCTGCCATTCCTTCGTCAGGTCGCGGCCATCGCGGCGCTCGCCGTTCTTGTCCGGATACTCCGGGTCGTGCACGTTGCGCGGCATGAACTTGCCGCGTCCGCCACCCAGCGCAACTTCAAGGTTGTCCTCGCGCGAAGATTCCATGAGCTGGCGCGCAATGTCGGGGAACCCCGCTTCGTTGGCGGCATCGGGCTGGTCGGCATCGGCTTCCCAGTCGCGATCGGGAGAATGCGCGTAACACGCCGCCGGCGTGGCGTGCGTGATGCGCGTGGTCGTCACTACACCGGTCGCCATGCCGCGCTCCGCGGCGCGCTCGAGGATGGTCTTCATTTTGTTTGCGGCCACAGCGCGGAAATCACCGCGCGCCACCCGTTCGTTCACCGAGATCAACCCGTCGTTGGTCTTGATGCCGGAGACGATTGCGCTCATGGTCGGCGCCGAATCCGAGGTTTGCTGGTTCGCGCTATAGGTCTTGGACAGCGCCACATACGGCATTTTTTCGAACGACAACTGGTTCTCTTCGCCGCCCGTGCCGCGCTGCTGGCCTTCGAGGATGCGCGCCGCCGTCACGGTGGAGATGCCCATGCCATCGCCGAGGAACAGGATCACGTTCTTCGCACGCCCGGTGAATGGCTTTTCATGTTTGGCTTTTTCGACCGCCGCGCGCCCGTTTTTAAACCACTCCTCCGGTGTTTGCGCCGCGCAAAAACCCGCATGCAATGACAGCAGCGTTGCGCATACCCATGTTTTTCTCACGAACATCCCTGTCATTTCAGTGCACCAAGTGCTGCGGCATAGCGTTGCGCACAGCGCATGCCGAAAGCCGTCGGCGCCAGGGCGGGCGCGCGATCGAACACTTCGCCAAGGCCCAGCCGCATGGCCGCGATGCGCTTGCCGTAGGTGTGCAAAGTATCGAGCGACTGCATGACAAACACGATGGCGGGCAGCACTTCGCGATAGAGGGCCTCCGCGTGTGCCTCCGCGCCGTCGCGCAGCAGGTCGAATATTTGCGCCTGGCGATCGAAGGTGTCGCTGGCGGGAATCATGCCGGCGCATCCGCCGCGAAGGTTGTCGATGAGTTCGAGGCCACCGCGGCCGTTGAACACGGTCACTGCATCGCCGGCTTCCTCGATGTAACGGCGCACGACCAGCGCCGCGCCTTCGCCCTTCAACAGGCGGAAATTCGGATGGTTGCGGGCCAGCGTTTTCACGCCTTCAGGTGTAAGGCCGACGCCCAGGTATTCCGGCGCATTCTGGATCGCGACCGGCAAATCGACGCGATCGGCAACCGCGCCGAAAAACCGCACGAAGAATTCCTCGGGCACGCCGCGTTCGGGGGGCGGCTGCAAGATGACCCAGGACGCGCCGCGCGAGCGCGCGAAACCAGCGAATTCGACCTGCGCATCGACGGTCGGCGCGTTGACCGTCACGGCCAGCGGCAAGCGCCCGGCCAGATCCTCCGCGACCCAGTCCACCAGCTGGCGCCGCTCCGCATCCGTCAGCTTGTTCACCTCGGTGCCGAGGCCGAGCACGGCCATGCCATGGGCGCCATTGTCGACGAAAGCCTGTATCTGCCGCCGCGTCGCCTCCCGGTCCAGCCCGCCATCGCGGGTAAAAAAAGCGTAGAGCATCGGGTAGATGCCGTGCGCGTGATTGCTATCGTTCATGCCCGCGTGGTCGTTGGCTCGAGGAGGCTGCATCCTAACCGCTCCCCTGCGGCGCCTCAAACTTTCCGCCGGGATGGCCCCGCGTGCCGCCGCTGCGCCGCGACACAGCCGGCGCGAGTTGGCCTATAGTGCTATCCCCCATGACCGATCGATGTGGCTACGATCAAGGGCCGGAGAGACCCACGATGGAGCTGACGCAGGAGGAAATCGAGCTGATCCAGAAGCGGCTCGAAGTGCTGAAAATCGAGCATCGCGACCTCGACGATGTGATCGAGCGCCTGTCGTACGATCCGAAGCTCGATCAATTGAAGATGCAGCGCCTGAAGAAGCGCAAATTGCTGTTGAAGGACCAGATTTCGACGCTCGAACGCCAGCTCGTGCCGGATATTTCCGCGTAACGGCGGCCAAAAATATCCCTTGGGTTGAACCGCAGTCAACCCGTGGCGGTCTGACGATCAAACCCCGGTCATTTCGATTGTTTTTGCTGCCATGCCAACCCTGTTTCGTCCGATTGTCGTCGCCCTGCTCTGCCTGACCCTGCTTGCCGGATGTGCCGGCATGCAGCGCCGCCCGCCGCCCTCTATCGACCAGATCGTGGAAATGTCGAAGGCGGGCAAGCCGGCGGACGAGATCATTCGCGAGTTGCAGGAAACCCGCGCCGCCTATCCGCTGACGGCCACGCAAATTGTCCGGTTACATGAACAAGGCGTTGCCGACAGCGTGCTCGATTACATGCAGAATGCCTACGCCGACAGCATCCGTTGGGATGCCCGGGTACAGTACGAAAGCGGTTTTTGGTGGCACGACTGCTTTTCCTGCTATCACCGTCCTGTCATCGTCGTGCCGCGCTGATCGTTAAGAGCCGGCACTGCCGTACCATTTCCGGAGCCCAACATGATTTCAAAAAGACACGCCAGCAGCATTCTCTCCACGGTGCTCGCTGCCAGCTGCGTGCTGCTGGTCGGTGCATGCTCGATCCTTACGCCGCGACCGGTAACCCCGATCGGGGACGTCGTCTCCCTGAGTCGGGGATCGAATCCGGATCGGGCGCTGGAACGGATCTCCACCTCGAAGACGACGTACGCATTACGCGGTTCGGATTTCGGCAAGCTGGCCGATGCCGGCGTACCACCACCGGTACTGGACGCATTGCAACAGACCTTCGTCAACGACGTGGATTTGCTTACGCGATACTGGGTGCTCGGTGAATCGCTTGGCGGGTGCTCCGTCTGTTATCCGCAACCAGTCGACCTGGCGAACCTCGCCAGCGGCGGCAATGGCATGGGCGACGCGAGTAACGTTGCGCGCTTCACGACGTTTTCAAAACCACTTGGTCTGCCCGACTGGGTCACGGCGATTCCCGGCGGATTCAATTCGCCCGGGATGACCGTTGCCGAAATCGAAAAGCTCGTCAAGGAGGGCACGCCCGGACCGGATCTCGCCGCGCGCATCCGCGCTTCCCGGTTGCACGATGTCATCGGCGACGGCGGCCTGACAAGATTCAGCACGCACCTTCTCGCAGGTCTGAGCGGATCGGAGCTGGCGCAGTTACGCAAAGACGGCGCGAGCGACGAAGTGGTCGATGCCCTGCAGCAAAAATATCTGGCCGAATATATCGATTTTGCCCGCGTCCGCTACCAGAACTGGGGCAAAGGCGGCGGATCTCTGCGCTGATCAACCCGGCTTTTTGTCGGGCACTCGCCGCAAGCCGGCGAGTAACGCGGACCAGTTGGCGGCCGTGATGCCGGCGATGATGGCCGCGAGTCCCACCAGCAATCGCCAGGTCACGGGTTCCGACAGTATCAGTGCGCCGAGTATGACGGCGGCGACCGGATTCATTGTGACTGTGATCGCCACGCGCGAAGGTGTGGTGTGTTCCAGCGCCCAGATCCACAGGAAGAACGTTACGGCGCCGCCGATAGTCATCAGGAAGGCGATCGCGCACCAGCCGCGCCACGAAAAACCGGTGAAGCCGGAAAAATCGCCGCCGATGACAATCGCCGCGAACAGCGCGGCGGCCCCCACCGGGACCATCACCGAACACATCACCAGCGCCGGATACTTGCGCAGGTAAAAACCCGACGTGACGTTATAGATGGAGCCGGTGATCGCGGCGCCAAGCATCAGCATGTCGCCGCGCGTGGTGTCCGCGCCCGGGACCACCACGCGATCGCCGAGCGCGAATGCGACGCCGAGCAGCGCGATGACGCCGCCAGCCGCCTTCGCCAAGGTGAAGCGCTCGCGTTTGAGCAGCACCGCGAGTGCCAGGGTCAGCAAAGGTTGTGTGGAAAGGACGAGCGCGCCGCGCGCCGCCGGGACGTACTGCAACGCCGCGCTGAAGAACCACGCAAACAGCGCGAACTGCAGCAGGCCGAGCAGCACGATCGCCGGCATGTCGCGCAGATCGATACGTATCTTCTGTCGCGGCAACGTAAACGCGAGCAGGGCGATACTCGCACCGAGGAAGCGCAAGAAGGTTACCGCAAGCGCGTTGCTTTCCGGCACCGCGAGGCGCGTGGCCACAGCCGCCGATCCGCCGATCGTCGCCGAGAGCGCGGCCGCCAGCACAGCCAGAAAAGGCAGCGGCAATCCCCTCATCGCGAGATTGCCGCCGGTGGGCGTGAATCGGGCAAGCTATTTTTTTGCGTCTTCGAAGCCGTCCGTGATCGCGCCCTTGGTCGCCGTGGAAACCAGGTACGCGTACTTGGCCAGCAAGCCGCGGGTGAAGCGAGGTTTAGGCTGCTTCCACGCCGCGCGGCGCTTCGCCAATTCCTCGTCGGAGACGTTGAGCTGAATGAGGTGCTTGTGCGCATCAATGGTGATCGAGTCGCCCTCTTTCACCAGCGCAATGGTGCCGCCGACAAAGGCTTCCGGCGCCACGTGGCCGACTACCATGCCCCAGGTCGCGCCGGAGAAGCGGCCGTCGGTCAGCAAGCCGACCGAATCGCCGAGTCCCTGCCCCGTCAGCGCCGAAGTCGGCGCCAGCATTTCCTGCATGCCGGGGCCGCCTTTCGGGCCTTCGTAGCGGATGACCACGACGTCGCCCGCCTTGATCTTCTGCGCCATGATCGCCGCCATGACTTCGGGCTCGGAATCGAACACGCGCGCCGGTCCGGTGATCGACGGATTCTTCAGGCCTGTGATCTTGGCCACGCTGCCTTCGGTGGCAAGGTTGCCTTTCAAAATCGCCAGGTGGCCCTGCTTGTACATGGGATTGTTGAACGGACGGATCACGTCCTGATCCTTGCGCGGTTCCGCGGGCACGTTCTCGAGTTCTTCGGCCATGGTGCGACCGGTGATGGTCATGCAATCGCCGTGCAGCAGGCCGTTGGCGAGCAGCATCTTCAGCACCTGCGGCGCACCGCCGGCCTTGTGAAAATCGGTGGCGACATAGCGGCCGGACGGCTTCAGGTCGCACAGCACCGGCACCCTCAGGCGTATGCGCTCGAAGTCGTCGATGGTCCACTCGACTTCCGCGGCGGACGCGATGGCGAGATAGTGCAGCACCGCGTTGGTCGAACCACCCGTGGCCATGACGAGGCTCACGACGTTCTCGATCGATTTGCGCGTGATGATGTCGCGCGGACGGATGTTCTTCCGGATGGCGTTGACCAGCACCTTTGCAGACTCGCCTGCGGAGTCGGCTTTCTCCGAATCGGGCGAGGCCATTGTCGAGGAATGCATCAGGCTCAGGCCCAGCGCCTCGAACGAGGTCGACATGGTGTTCGCGGTGAACATGCCGCCGCAGGCGCCCACGCTCGGACAGGCGTTCTTTTCAATGCCGTCGTAGTCTTCCTTGCTGATCTTGCCTGCGCTGAACGCGCCCACCGCTTCGAACGCGCTGGCGATGGTCAGGTCCTGGCCCTTCCAGTGGCCGGGCTTGATGCTGCCGGCGTAAACGTAGATTGCCGGCACGTTCATGCGCGCGATGGCCATCATGCCGCCCGGCATGTTCTTGTCGCAGCCGCCGACAACGAGTGCGCCATCCATCATCTGGCCATTGACCGAGGTCTCGATGGCGTCCGCGATGACTTCGCGCGACACCAGTGAATATTTCATGCCGTCCGTGCCCATGCCGATGCCGTCGGTGACGGTTGGCGTGCCAAACACCTGCGGCATCGCACCAGCCTTGCGCAGCGCCTCCATGGCACGATCGACCAGCGGCTGGATGCCGGCGTTACACGGGTTCATGTTGGAGTGCCCATTGGCCACGCCGACGATGGGCTTTTCGAAGTCGCCATCCTTGAAATCGACCGCGCGCAACATCGCGCGATTGGGCGAGCGGGCGATGCCCGCCGTGATCAGTTTGCTACGCCAGTTCTCTGCCATGTTTTTCTCCTCCAGGACGACAATTCAACATCTCGACGCAAAGACGCAAAGTACGCAAAGGTCGCAAAGAAAAACAATGCAAGGAAATAAGAGAAATGTAGTTGTGGGGGGCGATCATCCGGGGCTCGAAATTCCACCACCTGTCGAAAATGATAACGCCCGATTATTTTCTCTCGGTTTCCTTTGCGTTCTTTGCGTCCTTTGCGCCTTTGCGTCGAGATTTCGGGTTTTAACGCCAGGCTGCGCAGTTTGGCGATCCGCCAATCCCGCGTCTAATATATTATTCAGCCTTTATTGATACTTTTTACGAATCGCATGGAACTGCGCCACCTGCGCTATTTTGCCGCCGTTGCCGAAGAACTGCATTTCGGCCGCGCGGCGAAAAGACTGCACATCTCCCAGCCGCCGCTGTCGATGCAGATTCGTGCGCTCGAAGAAGAGCTGGGCGTCACCCTGCTGAATCGTACGCAGCGCAGCGTCTCGCTGACCCAGGCCGGCAACGCCTTGCTCGCCGAGGCCAAACATATCCTGGCGAGGGTGGACCAGGCCATCTTGACTACCCGGCGTGCCGGCCGCGGGGAAATCGGCGAACTGCTGGTGGGATTCATCAGCGTCGCCGACTACAACGTGCTGCCGGTGGTGCTGCGCGAATTCCGCCGCCGTTTTCCCCTGGTGAACCTGACATTGCGCGAGGCGACGACGGATGCGCAACTGCGGGATCTCATTGCCGGGCGCATCGACGTCGGCTTCGTGCTGCCGCCGGTCAATGAACCCGCGCTGGAATCCGTCGCCATCCTGCGCGAGCCCCTGATTGCGGCCCTGCCGGAAAAGCATCCGCTCGCACGCAAGCCCGGCAAGCTCGCCCTCGAAAAACTCAAGGACGCGCCCTTCATCCTGTTCCCGCGCCCCTACGCACCCGGCCTCTACGACGACATCGTCAGCTGCTGCAAGGCCGCCGGCTTCAGCCCGCGCGTAGAGCAGGAGGCCATCCAGATGCAGACCATCGTTAGCCTGGTGTCGGCCGAACTGGGTGTGGCACTGATTCCCGCGTCCATGATGCACCTGCGACGCACTGGCGTTATTTACAAGGAGCTGCGCGGCGGCAGCCCCCCCATGGAAATCCACCTGGTCTGGCGGCGTGGCGACGACCTGCCGGCCCTGCGTGTTTTCATCGATGTCGCCACGCAAGTCGCCAAAAGTGCCCCCGCCCCGCGAAAGTCCGCTGCATGAGTGAGGCGAAAGACACTACGCGAACGGCCTTCCTGCCAGACGAGGCCGCGACCCTCGCCATGGGCGAGAAGCTCGCAAAAATCGTCGAGCCCGGCCTGTTCATCGCCCTCTCCGGCAACCTCGGTGCGGGCAAAACCACGCTGTCTCGCGGTGTCCTGCGGGGCCTCGGCTATGGCGGCAAAGTCAAAAGCCCCACATACGCGTTGGTTGAACTCTATAATCTCCCCGGGCTAGACTTGTATCACTTTGATTTTTACCGGTTCAACGATCCGCAGGAATGGGCGGAAGCGGGATTCCGGGATCACTTCGGCACCCGCAATGCCTGCCTCGTGGAATGGCCCGAGCGCGCTGGCGGTTTGCTGCCCACGCCAGACCTGAGCATCTCGTTGGACCTCGAAGGCGACGGTCGGCGCATGCGGATCGTCGCGGAAACGGAGCACGGAAAACGTTGTTTGGGTCGTTTACCAGATTGAATGTCGCAGTCGGCGGGCCGGTTAGCCGGGGCCTTGGGACGGTCGTTCGCCTCGTCGCCTTCGCGATCGGGCTCGCGATGCTGCAGGTGTCCGACGCGCAGGCCACGCAAATCGCATCGGCGCGAGTCTGGCCCGCACAGGAATACACCCGCCTGACGCTCGAATCCGAAGTGCCGATCGCCTACAACGTCTTCACGGTCGGCACGCCGCCGCGGCTGGTGCTCGACCTCGAGGGCGTGGAGTTCAACAATGTCCTCCAGCAACTGCCTTCGAAAATAACGCCCGACGATCCGCATGTCAGCGGCGTGCGCATCGGCCGGTTCAAACCCGGCATCGTGCGTCTCGTCCTCGACCTGAAAGAAAACGGCAAGCCCCAGATCTTCACGCTGAAGCCGGTCGGCGAATATGGCCACCGCCTGGTTCTCGATGTGTATCCACTGGTGGAAATCGATCCAGTGATGGCCTTGCTCGACAACAAGGATGCGCCACCCGTCGCTGCACCGACGCCCGCTCCGTCCGTTGTCCCGCCTCCGTTTGCCTCATCCGGCAAGCCGGAAAAGCCGGCGCCGAACATGACCGCCCTGCCACTGCCGTCCGCGCCTGCGATAAAGAAGCCCGCACCGCCGGCCGACGTCGCGCGCCTGATCACCGTCGCGGTGGATGCCGGTCACGGTGGGGAAGACCCCGGCGCGCGCGGGCGCAGCGGCACGCACGAGAAGGACGTCACGCTGGCCATCGCGCGCAAGCTCAAGGCGCTGATCGACGACGAGCCCAATATGCGCGGCGTGCTGATTCGCGACGGCGACTACTTCATTCCCCTGGTCAATCGCGTCGTCAAGGCGCGCAAGGTCCAGTCGGACCTGTTTGTTTCGATCCATGCCGACGCCTATGTAAAGCCGCATGCGCGCGGCTCTTCGGTTTTCGCGCTGTCGGAACGCGGCGCCTCGTCCGCGGCGGCCGGCTGGCTGGCGAGAAAAGAAAATGAAGCGGACCTGATCGGCGGCGCCAATATCGACGTCAAGGATCCCACGCTGAAATCGGTGCTGATCGACCTGTCGCAATCGGCAACCATCAACGACAGCCTCAAGCTGGCGAAGGCCGTGCTCGGTGAAATCGGCGGAATCAATGACCTGCACAAGGCGCGCGTCGAGCAGGCCGGCTTCGCCGTGCTGAAAGCGCCCGATATTCCGTCAATCCTCGTCGAGACCGCTTTCCTGACCAATCCCGAGGAAGAAAAAAAACTCAAGGATGAGCGCTATCAGGACCGCATGGCGCAGGCCATCATGGTCGGGATACGCAAGTACTTCGCGGCGAATCCGCCTCTCGCTCGTTCGAAGCTAGCGCAGAACGAGTCGCTTCGCTTCAGGTGAACGGTAATCAGTGAACGGTGAACGGTAAAAGCAACGCACTGATCATCGCAACCGACCGGTTTTCACCGTTCACCGTTTACTGTTCACCGTTCACCCAATTGCGCACCGTTCACCAAATCATCAAATGATCCAGGGAATCCTCCTGGCCGCCGGCAGCGCCAGCCGTTTCGGCGGCGGCAAGCTTTTGCATCCATTGGCGGACGGCATGCCCATCGGCGTCGCGTCGCTGCGAATCCTGAGAAGCGCGCTGCCGGACGTGATTGTCGTCGTGCGCGCCGGCGACGAGAAATTGCGCGCGATCTTCGCAGCCGAGAAGGTGCCCGTTCGCGTATCTTCGGACGCCCACCTCGGCATGGGACACAGCCTGGTGTGCGGCATCGACGCGAGCCGGGAAGCTGGCGGGTGGGTTATTGCGCTGGCGGATATGCCGTTCCTGCTGCCGGCGACGATCGAAGCGGTTGCGCAACGAGTCGCGAAGAGCGGCCGCATCGCATTGCCGGCTTACCGCGGCGAACGCGGGCATCCCGTGGGATTCGGAAGCCGCTATCGGGATGAACTGCTGACACTCGGAGGCGACGCCGGCGCTCGCGCCCTCATCGGCCGGCATGGCGACGACGTGGAGGTCGTCGACAGCGACGATCCCGGCGTACTGCGGGATATCGACACCAGGGCCGATCTTTAGGGAAGCTCTGGTCAAGAGCTCGCCTGCGCGAATTGACCAGAGCCTGCCTGATCCGGCCGTCAGTTCGGCCTGAGCGCTATGGCCTTGAGGCCGCCGTTCACCACGAAGCTTCCACGAATTTGTGCGGCTTGCGAACGCAATTCCACCGTAATGCGCCCGCTGACGTCCTTGTCGGGCGAGACATCGAATGACCCGGCCGACGACAATAGCCCCGACTGCAGCTTCATGTTGCGGAATTGATAGCGGTCATTGGCGAGCCCCACGCTGCCGCTGATCTCCTCGAAGCGGGTCGCGCCGCCTTGGGTAACGCCGCGCCCCCCGGATTGCAGCGCGCGGACGAGATCGACGCCGTCCAGATCGCCCTTCTTGATGACAAAGGTTCCGTCGACTTTCGGCGACTCGAACATCGTGGGCAGGGTCGACGACGACATCGAATAGCGCATCTGCGATTCCAGCACGCCGGTCGACTTGGCATCGCGGGTGAAGACAACCATCAGGTCTTGCATCGCAATGCGCTCGGTTTGCACGTTGCCCTCGAGCGACCAGGGGCCGCCCCAGGTTATTTGCGCGCTGCCTTTCGCCGCGCCGTTGTATAGCAGCGCCTCGAATTTCTCCACGTTGATCTGGTGGTTGATGGCCACCCCTTTCGCGGTGAGATCGGAGAATTCGATCTGCGGCCCGACCGGCGGTATCCAGCCCTTCGACGCGGTCAGCATGAGGTCAATCTGGTTGTCGTGCGGCACGAGTTCCAGGCTGGCCTTGCCGTCGCTATTGGCCACGACGGCTTTGCGTATCGCACCTTCCGAAGTCAATTGCAGGTCGACATCGAACGCAGGCAGATTCACGCCGCGCGACTCGAGCTTGACGGAGCGAAGCTGGACGCGACTGACCTCCAGTTTCTTGTCCGCGACCGCGGATTCGAGCCACTTCGGCAGGCGCGACAATACTTCCCCCGCCACCGTCAGGTTATCCGCTTCCAGCTTGCGGATCACCTTGACCTCACCGAAAACGGAGGCGATGTCCGGCGTAATCGTCACCCGGTCGATCTTGACATCCTGGGTCGTTCCCAGTCTGACGTTCTGCAGGTTGATCGTGAAGCCGCTGAGGATGGAAAAGCGCATCGCACCGATCGAAACCGGCTCACCCAGATGCTCGGACCCCAGCTTTTCCAGGGCGGGAACATAGGAATTCATCGGAATGAGTTGAATGCTGCCAAGAAGCACTGCCACCAGCACGACCACACCGATCAGCACCGGCTTCACGCGTTCGAGTGGCGACTTGATGCCCTTGTGTTTTTTCAGGGAATCGACTTCAGCGCGTTTGCGGTCGCGATCCTCCTGCTCCCTGCGTCGATTGGCGAGACCCTCTTCGCGCGAGCGGCGCTCGTTTTCGACCTTCAACTCCTCCTGGCGCTGGTGTTCGTGCGCCCGCTTGACCTTGGCTTCTTCCTGCTCGCGAATGCGCGATTCTTTTTCCTCCTGGCGCTTGCGCTCCCGGCCCTCGCGATCGAGGCGCTCTCGTTCCATGCGCTCGCGGCGTTCGGCGTCCTCAGTTTCACGTCGTTCGGACTCCTGGCGCGCCTGCTCTTCGCGCTCCGCCCGTTCCACCTCCTGGCGACCGCGATCCTCTTCGTCGCGCTGGCGCTCTTCCTCCTCCTCGCGCTTGCGCAAGGCCTCCTGCTGCTTGTCGAATTCCTCGTTGACCTGCGATTCCACGGCGAACAGCCCGGACATATCCAGCTCCGGCATGGCGCTCTTTGCCGTGGCCTGTGCGCGATCTTCTTCCTCGCGTTTGCGGCTTTCATCCTCGTCGCGCTTGCGACGATTCTCTTCGTCCTGTTTGCGCCGCGCCTCTTCCTCGTCGCGGCGTCGCTCAGTGGCCTCGCGTTCGCGACTTTCCTCTTCTTCGCGGCGGCGATCCCCGGCTTCGCGTTCGCGGCGTAGCTCTTCCTCGCGGCGGCCATCCTCAGCCTCGCGCTCACGACGTTCGTCGTCTTCGCGACGACGATCCTCGGCCTCGCGCTCGCGACGCTCGTCTTCCTCGCGGCGCAGCTTGTCTTCCTCGGCGCGCTTGGCTTCTTCCGCTTCGCGCGCGCGCTCGTCGTCCGTCGGGCCGCTACGCGCCCTCGCCTCACGATCCTCGCGTTCGCGACGCTCGTCTTCCTCGCGGCGGCGACGGTCTTCCACCTCGCGACGCGCGCGCCGTTCTTCCTCTTCGCGGCGCAGCCGTTCTTCCTCTTCCTTGCGCAGGCGTTCCTGCTCCGCGCGAATCCGCTCCTCTTCCTCGCGACGCTTGCGCTCTTCCTCTTCCTTGCGCTTGCGCTCTTCCTCCTCAAGGCGCAGCCGCTCTTCCTCTTCCTTGCGCAGGCGTTCCTGCTCCGCGCGAATCCGCTCCTCTTCCTCGCGACGCTTGCGTTCCTCCTCTTCCTTGCGCTTGCGCTCTTCCTCCGCCCGGACCCGCGCTTCTTCTTCCTTGCGCTTGCGCTCCTCTTCCTCGCGCTTCTTGCGTTCCTCTTCTTCGCGCCGCTTGCGTTCCTCTTCCTCTTTGCGCTTGCGCTCTTCTTCTTCCTTGCGCTTGCGCTCCTCTTCCTCGCGCTCCTTGCGTTCCTCTTCCTCGCGCCGCTTGCGTTCTTCTTCCTCTTTGCGCTTGCGTTCGTCCTCTTCCTTGCGCTTGCGCTCCTCTTCCACCTTGCGCTTGCGATCTTCCTCTTCGCGCTTCTTGCGCTCTTCTTCCTCGCGCTTCTTGCGTTCGTCCTCTTCCTTGCGCTTGCGCTCCTCGTCTTCCTTGCGCTTGCGCTCGTCCTCTATTTTTTGGCGGGCTTCCTCTTCCTTGCGCTTGCGCTCGCCCTCGATTTTCTTGCGTTCTTCCTCTTCCTTGCGCTTGCGCTCGTCTTCTTCGCGGCGCTTGGCTTCCTCGGCCTCGCGCTTGCGATCCTGTTCTTCCTTGACTTTGCGCTCCTGCTCGGCGCGCGCGCGCTGCTCGACTTCCTCCTTGACCCTGGCCTGCTGCTCTTCGATTTTCTTGCGTTCCGCCTCCTCCATTGTCTTGCGTTCCGCCTCGAGGATCTTGGCAAGGTCGCGCTGTGTCTGCGCCATTACGTCGGCCTGGCCCTTGGCCTTGCGCTCGGCCTCTTCGCGAAGCTTTTGGGCAGCGGCTTCCTTGGCCTTGCGCTCTGCCTCGACTTTCCCCAGACGCGTACTTTCCTCGCGCGCCTGTTTGGCAGCCTGTTCCTTCTTCTGGCGCTCTTTTTCCTCGCGCGCGCGATTCGCGTCCTGCTCGGCCTTGGTACGGTCCGCGGTTTCGCGCTGGCGCCACTCGCTCTGCGCGTTCTGGTAGACGTTCTTGCCTGGTGCCAGCGAAGAGGTGAAATCGAGATCGTCGACGTAGCCCCCGGCACCGCTGCCTACACCACTGCCCGCCACGCCGGAAGTATTGGCGAACTCCTTGATGTAGCCGCCGGTGGTCAGTTCGGACAACGCCTTGTTGATTTCGGCGTCGTCGAATTTGGACCTCGATTTCAGGTCATCCACGGTCGATTTGCCGTCGACGAGGCTCAGGACCTTGACCAGGTCCTTGGCAAGTTTGCCGGCCTTGTTCTTGATTTCCAGAACGCCCTTGCCGGTCTTCGAGTAGATCGTCTTATTGTCCATCTCGTTCTTTCTCTGGTCCGGTGAACAAGCGACACCTCTTCGGGCCTGCCGCACAATGCGCGCAGTGTCGTTTCCGGCAGCGCGGAAACCTCGCTAAACAAAAGGCCTCTCGCCGGAGAAGCCTTGATATTTCTCCAATTATTAGGCTTGGGAGCACGCGAGTCCATAGCCGCGCGGATAAATCCACGGCACCCGCGCCATCGGGACCATCGTCGGCAGCCCTTGCCGTTGCCTTCATTCTGTCGAACCGCTTACCGGGTGCCTCCCGATTCGCCGGCGTTGCGCGCGCTACGCCGCCCTCGCACCGGAAACGCAAGCCGCCGCCTTCGCGGTGATACCTCCTCCTGCGGCTATAATCGACCGGACTTGAGATTTTTCCTGCCCGCTCCACCGCCCACCGCATGCCCGCCATCCGTCCGCTGCCCGACCTACTGATCAGCCAGATCGCCGCAGGCGAAGTCGTGGATCGTCCAGCCTCAGCACTCAAGGAGCTGCTGGAAAACAGCCTGGACGCCGGCTCGACGGAAATTTCTGTGCAACTGGCCGACGGCGGCATTCGCCAGATCCGGGTCAGCGACAACGGCTGCGGCATCGCGAAAGACGATCTTGCGTTTGCGCTCGCCCGCCATGCCACCAGCAAGATTTCCTCGCTGGAGGACCTCGAACGCGTTGCCAGCCTCGGTTTCCGCGGCGAAGCCCTGGCAAGCCTCGCGGCGATCTCGCATTTTTCCCTGGCAAGCCGCGTTGGCGACAGCTCGCATGCCTGGAAAATCGAGGCAAACGGTGGCGCCGCGACGCAACCCGAGCCGGCAGCCGTCGCGGCCGGCACCATCGTCGAGGCCACCGATCTTTACTTCAACACGCCAGCACGCCGGAAATTCCTGCGCAGTGCGCAAACCGAATACGCGCACAGCGAGGAAACCTTCAGGCGGGCCGCGCTTTCACGTCCCGATGTGCGCTTCTCCCTGACCCATAACGGCCGCGCGCAGCGACATCTGCAGTCGGCCACGGCAAACGAGCGCATTCGTGCCGTGCTAGGAGACGAATTCACGACGGCAGCCCTGCCCGTTTCCGTGGAGTCCGCGGGTTTCCGCCTGCAGGGCCTGGCGGCCCAGCCCGCCTATTCGCGCAGTTCACGCGATGCGCAGTATTTGTTCGTCAACGGTCGCTTCGTTCGCGACAAGGTGCTCGCGCACGCCGTGCGTGAGGCCTATCACGACGTCCTGCATCATGAGCGCCACGCCGCCTACGTATTGTTCCTCGACCTCGATCCGGCCTGGGTCGACGCCAACGTCCATCCGACCAAGATCGAAGTCCGCTTCCGCGATTCGCGCGGCGTGCACCAGTTTGTCTTCCATGCGCTGGAGAAAGCCCTATCCACCACGCGCGCGGGCATGGTCGGCGTCGGTGCCCAGGCGCCGGTGCCCACCGCTTTTCGCGGCGAGGCGCCCTATTCGCGACAGTCGGGCATTGGCTTTCCGGCGAGCGAGCCGACCGCGTTTTACGCCAGGTTGTTCGGCGAAGCCACGACCCCGGGCAATGCGATGTTTTCCGACGACGCCACGGCGATCCTGGCTTCGCCCGAGTCCCGCTCGATGCCACCCGCAACCGAAGACGAGCATCCGCTGGGTTTCGCGCTGGCCCAGCTGTCCGGGATTTACGTGCTCGCGCAAAACCGCAACGGTCTTGTCGTCGTGGACATGCACGCCGCGCACGAACGCATCGTCTACGAGAAGCTCAAGGCGGCGCTTGACGACGATGGCATTCCCACCCAGCAGTTGTTGCTGCCTGCCTCGATGAACGCCAGCGCACTGGAAGTGGCCACCGCTTCGGAAAATCCCGACACGCTGGCGCGCCTGGGATTTGAGCTGGCGGTCGTGGCCCCCAATGCGCTGGCGGTGCGATCCGTACCCATGAGCCTGGCGCAAGCCGACGCCGCGCAGCTTGCGCGCGACGTCCTGAGCGAGATCGCCGAATTCGGCGGCACTCGCGTGCTGGCCGAACGCCAGAACGAAATGCTCTCGACCATGGCCTGCCATGCGGCCGTGCGCGCGAATCGCGCGCTAACGGTGCCCGAGATGAACGCGCTGTTGCGCGAAATGGAAGCCACCGAACGCTCCGGCCAGTGCAACCACGGCCGCCCGACCTGGTTCCAGGTCACCATCGGCGAGATGGATCGGATGTTTATGAGGGGGAAATGACCGGTGCTTGGCGCCGGTCATTTCCCCAGGCGCGAGGCACTAGGCGCGAGGCACGAGAGGAACCCCTTGAACCGGGTGAATCGAATTTGACACCTCGC
>JBDTTE010000032.1:0-19856 GCA_039930785.1 Betaproteobacteria bacterium
CTTCGCAGACGTTAGCCTCCTCTGTAATCGTGTGTTGCTAGAGCAACACAAGATTATCTCGATGGATTAGCTCGGGTTCGTCGATGTAACCCAGACGTGCTTCGATCTCGTGGCTCGGCGATTTGAGGATCTTGCGGGTCTCGGCTGCACTGTAGTTTACGAGGCCGCGCGCGATTTCCAGTCCCTGTGGATCCAGGCAGCTGACGACTTCGCCGCGCTCGAACTCGCCGCCCACTTCGAATACGCCGATCGGCAACAGGCTTTTGCCGCCGGACTTCAGCGCGCGGACGGCGCCGTCGTCGAGTTTGACGTTGCCGCGCACCTGCAGGTGATCCGCCATCCACTGCTTGCGTGCGGCGAGTGTCGGTGTCTCGGCGTTCAATTGCGTGCCGATCGCCTCGCCCGATGCAAGGCGAATGAGCACGTCGGGCTCCCGGCCCGACGCGATGACGGTAGTGGCACCGCTGCGCGCTGCGCGCCGGGCGGCCAGCACTTTTGTCAGCATGCCGCCGCTGCCGATGTGGCTGCCGGCGCCACCCGCCATTTTCTCCAGCGACGGATCGCCGGCGCTGGCCACCCCGACGAGTTCCGCATCCGCATGGCGTCGCGGATCCCGGGTATACAGCCCGGTCTGATCGGTCAGAATCACCAACGCATCGGCTTCGATAAGGTTGGTCACGAGCGCGGCGAGCGTATCGTTGTCGCCAAAGCGAATTTCATCGGTGGCGACCGTATCGTTCTCGTTGATGACCGGGATGACACCCAGGTCCAGCAGCGTGCGCAACGTCGAGCGCGCGTTGAGATAGCGTTTGCGATCGGCCAGGTCCTCATGCGTGAGCAGCACCTGCGCCGTGTGAAGGCCATGCTTGCGAAAACACGATTCGTACGCTTCGACCAGGCCCATTTGCCCGACGGCGGCCGCGGCTTGCAATTCGTACAGCGCGTTCGGGCGGCGCTTCCAGCCGAGGCGTTGCATGCCTTCAGCGACAGCGCCGCTGGAGACGATCACGATCGCCTTCCCGCGCTGCCTGAGATCGGCGATCTGGGCCGCCCAGCGCGCGAGCGCAGCATGGTCGAGCCCCTGGCCTTCGTTCGTTACCAGGCTGCTACCGACCTTTACGACCAGGCGCGAAGCCGTCGCGATGGCGGATTTCATTGCGCGACGAGGATGTTCATGACGTGCCCGCCGCGGTCGCGTCTGCGCCGTCTTCTGTCTCGACGGGCACGGCGGTGCGTTGCAGGTGATCCATGATTGCGAACACCAGTGCGCGCCCACCGTCGCCGGTAAGCGCGGAAATGCTGAAAGTTTTCTCCGGTTGCCCAACGCGTTCGACGTACGCCTCGAGAAAGGCGCGTATCCGCTCGTCACGCTCTTCTTCCGGGATGAGGTCGATCTTGTTCAGTACCAGCCAGCGCGGCTTGTTGAACAGCGCTTCGTCGTACTTGCGTAACTCCCCGATGATGGCGCCCGCATCGCGGACGGGATCGGCGTTTTCATCGAACGGTGCCAGATCCACGAGATGCAGCAGCAGGCGCGTGCGCTGAAGATGACGCAGAAACTGGTGACCGAGGCCGGCGCCTTCCGCGGCGCCTTCGATCAGGCCAGGTATGTCGGCGATGACGAAGCTGCGATTTTCGTCCACGCGCACGACGCCCAGATTCGGATGCAAGGTCGTGAACGGATAGTCAGCAACCTTTGGACGGGCGGCCGAGACCGAGCGTATGTAGGTCGATTTGCCGGCGTTCGGCAAGCCAAACAACCCCACATCCGCCAGCACTTTCAACTCCAACTTCAGGCGCCGGCTTTCGCCGACGGTGCCCGGCGTGAACTGGCGCGGGGAGCGATTGGTGCTGGACTTGAAATGGATGTTGCCCAGCCCCCCGATGCCGCCCTTGGCGAGCACCGCGCTTTGCCCGTCGGCGGCAAAATCCGCGAGTACTGCCCCGGATTCGAGGTCCGTGATGACCGTACCAACCGGGAAACGCAGCGTTATATCCGCGGCAGCGGCGCCGTAGCAATCCGCGCCGCGACCTTTTTCTCCATTGCGTGCGCGATGAATGCGCGCGTAGCGGTACTCCACCAGCGTGTTGATGTTGCGATCGGCCACGCCGACGATGCTGCCGCCGCGGCCGCCGTCGCCGCCATCCGGGCCGCCGCGAGGGATGAATTTCTCCCGCCGGAAGCTTGCGCTGCCGTCACCGCCGTTTCCGGCGTGGGCTTCGATGGTCGATTCGTCGACGAACTTCATGCAAGTATCGGTCTTAAAAAACTACGCGGTGAAAACAAACCCATGAAAACAAAAAAGCCCTACCGGATTCGATAGGGCTTCTGGCTGAAGCGAAAAGCCTAGACCGGCAGGACGCTGACGGTCTTTTTCTTCGCCGCGCCGCGGATCGTGAACGCCACCGTGCCATGGACCTTGGCGAACAGCGTGTGGTCCTTGCCCATGCCGACGTTCTCGCCGGGGTGCACCTGCGTGCCGCGCTGGCGAATGATGATGCTGCCCGCGGAGATGACTTCACCCCCGTAGCGCTTCACGCCGAGGCGTTTGGACTGGGAGTCGCGGCCATTGCGCGAACTGCCGCCTGCTTTTTTGTGTGCCATGTGCTGGTTTCCTTATGCCGGGCGAAAATCTTTAAACCGTAATAGTGCCGATCTGGATTTCAGTGTAATTCTGGCGATGGCCGGCGTGGCGCTGGTAGTGCTTGCGACGGCGCATCTTGAAAATCGTCACTTTATCGTGGCGACCCTGCGATACCACGGTCGCCTGCACCTTTGCTCCGGTCAGGAGTGGCTTTCCGATCGAGATCTTGTCGCCATCGGCTACCATCAATACTTCGACCGCGACCTCGCTGCCGATGTCCGCAGGTAGCTGTTCTACCTTGATTTTTTCGCCTGACGCGACACGATATTGCTTGCCGCCGCTCTTTATGACCGCATACATGATGGGAACCCCGACAGTGCTCTTGAGGAAAGCCGCGCATACTACAAAAAAAGAAGGGCTTAGTCAAAGCCGCGTTATTGTGTGGGCCATACGGATGGTTCAGGCGCACAAATACAATGACGTGCGATCCCCGCCGCTTGCGATCGAACAGGGGAACGGCGCGCGCCGGGATCGATCATAAGGTGTTCGTTCCTTGACACCTCCGCAACGCACTTCCTACCATCGCGGACTTTCATTCTCGCATTCCTTACGTGACGCTGGACCTGATCAATAGCCTTATCGCGGACGACCTGAAGCGCGTCGACGCCGTTATCCGTGACCGCCTCGATTCCGGCGTCGTCCTGATTCGACAGGTAGCCGACTACATCATTGGCAGCGGCGGCAAGCGCCTGCGGCCGGCGCTGGTCATCCTTTCGTCCGGAGCGTGCGGCTATTCCGGCCCGCATCAGCATCAGCTGGCGGCGGTGGTGGAATTCATCCATACCGCGACCCTGCTGCATGACGATGTGGTGGACGATTCGCATCTGCGTCGCGGGAAGGCCACAGCCAATTCCACGTTCGGCAATGCCGCGGCCGTCCTGGTCGGCGATTTCCTGTATTCCCGCGCATTCCAGATGATGGTCGAGGTGCAGAACATGCGCGTCATGGAGGTGCTGGCGGAGGCGACCAACACGATTGCCGAGGGCGAGGTGATGCAACTCCTGCACGTCCACAACGCCGACGTGAACGAGGAGGATTATCTGCGCGTGATTCGCGCGAAGACGGCGAAGCTTTTCGAGGCCGCGGCACGCCTCGGGGCCATTCTCGCCGGCGTTTCCCCGGCACATGAACAGGCCCTGGCAGACTACGGCATGCACCTGGGTACCGCTTTCCAGCTGGTAGACGACATCCTCGATTACTCCGGCGACCTGGCGCAGACCGGCAAGAACATCGGAGACGACCTCGCCGAGGGAAAGACCACGCTTCCGATCATCTACGCGATGCGCAAAGGCGGCGAACGGCAAAGTGCGGTCATCCGCCATGCGCTCGTGGATGGTGGCCTGGATGATTTCACGGCCGTGGTGGAAGCGATGCAGCAGACCGGGGCACTCGATTACACCCGCGATCAGGCCGAAGCCTCGGCGCGGGAGGCCCGCGAGGCGATCAGTATCCTTCCCGTTTCAAAGTATCGGGAGAGTTTGTTAGAATTGGCGGCCTTTGCGGTGACCCGCAAGTATTGAACTCACCGTCGGGGTGTAGCTCAGCCTGGTAGAGTACTGCGTTCGGGACGCAGGAGTCGGAGGTTCGAATCCTCTCACCCCGACCACTCAAACATTCGCGCTACGAGGCTTGCGTGGCAAAATTCCTCCTCGTCATCGCCGTCTTCATCGTGATTTATCTCCTCATGCGAAATCACGCGAGGAGACAAAACGCCTCCTCCAAACAGGAGGCCGCGACCGGAAATGGACCTGCCGAAGCCGGTTCGACGAAGTCCAATTCCTTTGCATATGGCGAAAACATGGTCCGATGCAATGCATGCGGCGTGCATTTGCCGACGAGTGAGGCCGTCACGTCACGTGGCGAGTTCTTCTGCAGCAAGGAGCACCTGCAACTCGGCAGCCGCAAGCCTACGGAACCCTAGCCGTAGTCGTCGACGCGGCCGATGAGCAGCACTTTCCTCCCGGTTAAGAGTTTTCCCATAGAACGCCGGCAGTACGGCGACGCGTTCTGGCGATCCCTGCTTTATTTCAACGTTTACCGGCTGGCGGTCGCGCTGGTGCTGCTTGGCGCCGTGCTCGCACTTGGTGACGAGGTTCCGTTCGCTTCCACCGGGCGGCACGCCTACATCTTCGCGAACCTCGTGTACCTGTTCTTCGGGGTCCTGGCGTTCGGCGCGATTTTTCCGCGAAAGCCGCACTTCGCCGTGCAACTCGCCGTATATATATGCGCGGACATAGCCTTCATGACGCTGATGATGCATTTCAGCGGCGGCATCAGCAGCGGCTTGGGCCTTCTCCTGCTCGTGTCCCTGGCCGCCGTGGGGCTCATCAGTCGCGGCAGGCTCACGCTGTTCTTCGCGGCGCTGGCGACCATCGCGATACTGGGAGAACACACCTACCAGGTGGTCTTCCTCAATGGATCGACGACGCTCTATGTGCAGGCCGGCATGCTGAGCGTGGGCTACTTCGCCACGGGGTGGCTCGCGCATTCGCTTGCGCGGCGCGCAGTGGCGATCGAGGCGATCGTTGCGCAGCGCGAGATCGACCTCGCGAACCTGGCGCAGGTCAATCAACTCGTCATCCAGGACATGCAGGACGGCGTACTCGTGGTCGACGAGCGCGGAGCCATTCGCCAGATCAACAGCCGTGCGGAATCGATACTCGGCCCGCTGCGGCGCCCGCATCGGGATATTCTTTTGCAGGACTATGCACCGACGCTCGCGGCCAGGCTGGAGCAATGGCGGCTCGATCCCGGCGAGGGGTTCGATCCGCTGCGCACGGTGCAGTTCAGCAAGCCGACGGCCGCGCGATTCGTCCAGGCCGGCATTTCGCGCAACGTCGGGGTGGTCATATTCCTCGAAGATCTCACGCGCGTGCAGCAGCAGGCGCAGCAACTCAAGCTCGCCTCGCTGGGCCGGCTGACCGCGAATATTGCACACGAAATTCGCAATCCACTGTCCGCCATCAACCACGCGGCCGAACTGCTGCTCGAGGAATCCGGCGTGCGCGAGCCCGGCCAGGTCCGCCTCCTGCAGATCATCCATGACAATTCCCAGCGCCTGGATCGCATGGTCCAGGACGTGCTCAAACTGAACCGGCGCGATCGCGCGGTGCGCGAGCGCTTCGACCTCGCCGAATACCTGGAGACGTTCGTAACGGAATTCTGCGAGAACGAGAAGATCCCGGCAGAGGTCATCCGGCTGGAGACGGATATCGAGGCGATGGCGTCGTTCGACCGCAGCCACCTGAACCAGGTGATGTGGAATCTTTGCCGGAATGCCTTGCGCTATTGCCGGAAAAAGCCGGGCAGCATCGTGCTGACCATGCGATCGGGGCCGCGACAGGGTACGGTAGAATTGAACATCATCGACGACGGCGTTGGCATAGCCGAGTCGTTGCGCGGACATCTGTTCGAGCCTTTTTTCACGACGGCATCAAGCGGCACCGGCCTCGGCCTGTATATTGCACGCGAGATCTGCGACGCCAACGGTGCGACACTCGATTATGTCGAGCGCCCGGTCGGAACGCAGTTCAGCCTGGTATGCAAAGGAGCGATAGCGTGAAACGCAAGGATCCGACCGCCGGGGTGATAACGCACTCCGTCCTGATTGTGGACGACGAGGACGACATCCTCGAACTCATCGAACTGACCCTCCTGCGCATGGGCCTCGAAGTGGAGCGTGCCTCTACGGTCAAGGACGCAATAGAGAAAGTGCAGGCAGGCAACTTCGACCTTTGCCTGACGGACATGCGCCTTCCGGACGGGGAAGGGCTCGAGCTCGTGCAATTCATTTCCGACAACCTGTCCGACCTGCCCGTCGCGGTGATCACAGCGCACGGAAATACTGAAAATGCGGTTGCTGCGCTCAAGGCCGGCGCGTTCGACTATCTGGCAAAGCCGGTCTCCCTCGAGCAGTTGCGGACACTCGTCAAATCGGCGCTGTCGCTACCGGTGCCCTCGACGGCGAAACCGCAGGGGGAGTACGGGTTGCTTGGAGATTCCGGCGCAATCCAGCAGGCGCGGGAACTGATCGAGAAACTCGCCCGTAACGAAGCAGCGGTCCATATCACCGGTGAATCCGGCAGTGGCAAGGAACTCGCTGCGCGGATGATCCACGAGCGCAGCGTGCGCCGGGCGCAGCCGTTCGTGCCGGTCAATTGCGGGGCGATTCCCGAGAATCTCATGGAATCCGAATTTTTCGGTTATCGCAAAGGGGCATTCACCGGCGCGGACGCTGATCGCGATGGATTCTTCCAGGCCGCGAACGGGGGCACGCTGTTCCTGGACGAAGTCGCCGATCTGCCGCTACCGATGCAGGTGAAGCTGCTGCGCGTCATCCAGGAAAAGAAAGTGCGCAAGGTGGGCGCGACGCAGGAAGAGCCGGTCAATGTCCGGATCATCAGCGCGACGCACCAGAAACTCGGCGAAAACGTCGAGGCCGGCAAATTCCGCCACGATCTCTACTACCGCCTCAACGTGATCGAATTGCGCATGCCGGCCTTGCGAGAAATGCGCGAGGACATTCCCGAATTCGTCAATGCACTGCTGGACAAGCTGGCGCGCAATGCCGGCGCCAAAAAGCCCGAAGTGGCGGCCGAGGCGCTGGATGAACTCAAGCTCTACGATTTTCCCGGCAACGTGCGCGAACTGGAGAACGTGCTGGAAAGGGCGATGGCCTTGTGCAGCGAGGCGCGCATCACTGCCAATGACCTTCAGCTGACGCCCGAGGATTTGCCCGAGCCGATGGCCGGCGCCGCCGGCGGCGACAGCAAGGCGCCATTGCAGGACTATCTCGATCGCGTCGAAAAAGAGGCCATTACGGAAGCGCTGGAGAAAACCCGGTACAACCGCACGGCGGCGGCGAAACTGCTTGGCATTACGTTCCGATCGATGCGCTACCGGATGGAGCGGTTGGGATTGAATTGATGCCGGGCGCAACGGCCGGAGTCGAACTGGACGCCAACGGCGTCCTCGCCCGCGCACGACAAATCCCCTCGCCGAACTTCGACGAGAGGCCCGCGGGCTGCGCCATCGAACTGCTCGTAATCCATAACATCAGCCTTCCTCCGGCCCAATTCGGAGGTCCCGGCATCGTGGAGTTCTTCACGAACCGGCTCGATCCGCAGGCGCATCCCTACTATCGCGAAATCGCCGGCATGAAAGTCTCCAGCCACTTCCTGGTTCGTCGCGACGGGGAACTCATCCAGTTCGTCTCGTGCACTCGGCGCGCATGGCACGCGGGCGCGTCCCAATGGAATGGCCGCAACCGCTGCAACGATTTTTCCATCGGCGTGGAACTGGAAGGCACGGACGACCAGGCATTCGACGACGCACAGTACGAGGCGTTGGCGGCGTTGGCGCGGACGCTGCGTCATCACTATCCGATCGCGGAGTGCACGGGCCATTCCGACATTGCGGTGCCTCCAGGCCGCAAGACTGATCCTGGCGGTCACTTCGACTGGCCGCGATTTCGCGCCATGCTGGACCCGCGCTGACCGGCGCCGGGTAAGCGCTCGCTACGGCGCAATCGCAGTTCAACGCCGCGAATGGCGGTTCCACACGTTCGCATTTGCGTCGAATCACCGCGCGTGGAACCCGATCCGCGCAGTTTCCTGGCCCTCATTGCAGCAACATGACTTGCTCCGATTCATTCGAGCATTAAATCCCTGCGTTCTGATTTGCGACACAAATTTTTGTTGACACTTCTCCGCTGCCTACTAGAATTAGGGCTTACGCAGTCGGTCAGCCACAACATATGGTGGTTTGGCTTTTTGTCACCAAATGCAGACAGTTTTCATGCACAGGCTGTCCGGTGGCATTAATCTGCGAACGAAAAGAATTGCAGAGGGAGAAAAAATGCAAGCAGGCACCCATCCGAGCGCTGCCGTCCCGGCGGCTAACTATTTTTCCGAAACCGATACCGCATCCCAGGAACGGGAGCGTTACGCGCAATACAAGATCATCAGGCGCAACGGCGCTGTGGTGTCTTTCGAGCCCGGCAAGATTTCCGTTGCCGTCACCAAGGCGTTTCTCGCGATAAATGGCGGACAGGGCGCCGCCTCCGCGCGCGTGCGCGAACTGGTCGAGAAGCTGACGGCGTCCGTGGTCGGCGCACTCATGCGCCGTCAACCCAACGGCGGAACATTCCATATAGAGGACGTGCAGGACCAGGTCGAACTGTCGCTGATGCGATCGAGCGAGCACGAAGTGGCGAGGGCGTACGTGCTCTACCGCGAAGATCGTGCGCGCGAGCGCGCCAAAAACCGCGAAGCGCACGCCGCAATGACGCCGGCTGCCGCCATTAATGTAGTGGACGGGGGGGTAAGCCGCCCGCTCGACCTGGAGCGGCTCACGACCCTGATCGGAGACTCCTGCGAGGGCTTGGGGCGCGCGGTCGATGCAAACCTTATTCTGCAGATGACGCTGAAGGACCTGTACGACGGCGTGCCGATGGACGAAGTGCGCAAATGCGCCATCCTGGCCGCCCGTTCGCTGATCGAGAAAGATCCGGCCTACAGCTATGTTACGTCGCGGCTGCTATTAAACAGTGTGCGTTTCGAAGTCCTCGGCGAAGAAGTCACCCAGGGCGGCATGCATACGCGCTACGCGGAATATTTCCCGAAATTCATCAAACGCGGCATCGACGCGGGCCTGCTCGACGAACGGCTGAGCCGGTTCGACCTCGCTGCGCTCGGCGCGTCGCTGGACGCCACGCGCGACTTCAAGTTCGGCTATCTGGGCTTGCAAACGTTGTACGACCGCTACTTTTTGCACATCCAGGATCAGCGCATCGAACTCCCGCAGGCTTTCTTCATGCGTGTGGCGATGGGGCTGGCGATCAACGAGGTGGAGCGCGAAGCCCGTGCGATCGAGTTCTACAACGTACTGTCGAGCTTCGACTTCATGTCGTCGACGCCAACCCTGTTCAATTCGGGTACCCAGCGCTCGCAGCTGTCCAGCTGCTACCTCACCACCGTATCGGACGACCTCGAAGGCATCTATGACGCCATCAAGGAAAACGCGCTGCTGTCAAAATTTGCCGGCGGGCTGGGCAATGACTGGACGCCGGTGCGCGCGCTCGGATCGCACATCAAGGGCACCAACGGCAGGTCGCAAGGCGTCGTTCCCTTCCTGAAAGTGGTGAACGACACCGCGGTCGCCGTCAATCAGGGTGGCAAGCGCAAAGGTGCGGTGTGCTCCTATCTCGAAACCTGGCACCTGGACATCGAGGAATTCCTCGAACTGCGCAAGAACACCGGCGACGATCGCCGCCGGACGCACGATATGAACACGGCCAATTGGGTGCCGGACCTGTTCATGAAGCGCGTCATGGAAGCCGGGGAGTGGACGCTGTTCTCGCCGGCCGATGCCCCGGACCTGCATGACAAGGTCGGCAAGGCCTTCGAGGCCGCTTATACCGAATACGAACGCAAGACGCGCACCGGCGAAATGAAGCTGTTCAAGCGTGTCCCGGCGCTGACGCTGTGGCGCAAGATGCTGACGATGCTGTTCGAGACCGGCCATCCCTGGATCACGTTCAAGGACCCGTGCAACATCCGCAGCCCGCAGCAGCATGTCGGCATGGTCCACAGCTCCAACCTGTGCACGGAAATCACGCTGAACACGTCCGACAGCGAAATTGCCGTCTGCAATCTCGGTTCGGTCAACCTGTCGGCCCATATCCGGGACGGCAAGCTCGACCACGAGAAGCTGAAAAATACCGTGTCGACGGCGATGCGCATGCTGGATAACGTCATCGACATCAACTATTACGCCGTCAACAAGGCGCGCAACGCCAATTTCAAGCATCGTCCGGTCGGGCTGGGCATCATGGGTTTCCAGGACTGCATGCATGAAATGCGCGTGCCCTATGCTTCGCAAGAAGCGATGGAATTCGCCGACCGCTCGATGGAAGCCGTGGCCTATTACGCCTACTGGGCTTCCACCGAGTTGGCCGAAGAGCGGGGCCGCTACTCTACTTATGAGGGTTCCCTGTGGTCGCGCGGAATCCTGCCGCAAGACTCCCTGAAGTTGCTGATCGAGGAACGTGGCGGCTATGTCGAGGTGGACGAATCCTCGGCCCTGAACTGGGAGCCCCTGCGTGCGCGGATCCGCCAGTTCGGCATGCGCAACTCCAACTGCCTGGCAATCGCGCCGACCGCGACCATTGCCAACATTGTCGGCGTCTCGGCTTCGATCGAACCGACTTACCAGAACCTGTACGTCAAATCCAACCTGTCGGGCGAGTTCACCGTGACCAATGAGTATCTGGTCAAGGACCTGAAGCGCCTGAACATGTGGGACGAGGTCATGATTGCCGACCTGAAGTACTTCGACGGCAGCCTGGCCAAGATCGATCGCATACCGCAGGAAGTCCGCACCCTGTACGCCACGGCCTTCGAAGTCGATACGTCGTGGATCGTCGAAGCCGGCTCGCGCCGCCAGAAATGGATCGATCAGGCGCAGTCGCTCAACATATATATGGCGGGCGCGTCCGGTAAGAAGCTGGACGACACCTACAAGCTCGCATGGAAGAGCGGGCTGAAGACCACTTACTACCTGCGCACCCTGGGCGCGACGTCCACCGAGAAGTCGACCGGGCGCGGCGGTCAATTGAACGCTGTGCCAACCGATGGCGGCGTGGCGGGAATGGGCGCGACCGAAGCGCCGCTCGAGGATTCCCAGTTCTGCTCGATTGACAATCCGGAATGCGAGGCCTGCCAGTGAAGCGCGGGCTGGCGTTCCTGATTTCGGTGCAGGCTAACTTGGGTCAATGGTCCAAGTTAAGTGCGAAGCACGGCCGAAGCCATAACCCCGAATGCGAGGCTTGCCAGTGAGAGCGGCGCGCCAGGCCAACGTATCGGCTAGACGCCGATTGGCTTTCTGGTTGCGCCGTTCACGTGAAGAAAATGTGCTGCGAGTGGCAGCGCGGTTATCGAGGCGGAGTTGAGACGTTTTTTCAGCGCGACGAATGGATCAAATTCTTTTTGTCGCGCGATGTGTGTGAAAAATACGTCGCTTCGCGGCTGAATATCAAAGAAGTAATTGACATTCCACCGATAACATTTATAAAGGAACCCATCGATGTTGCAATTTGAAGAACACACACCAAACATCGGCGGCCCTGCATTGCAGCCCGTCGTAAATATTCCGCCGGCGCGCGTTTCCGCCGCTGGAAGCGCTGCGTCTGCGGACGCAACCTCCCGCCGTGTGCGCGTCGAGGACAAGCGCATCATCAACGGCAAGGCGGACGTCAACCAGCTCGTACCGTTCAAGTACAAGTGGGCCTGGGACAAGTACCTCGCCGGCTGCGCGAATCATTGGATGCCCCAGGAAATCAATATGAGCCGGGACATCGCCACGTGGAAGGATCCGAACGGGCTGACCGAAGACGAACGTCTGGTCGTGAAACGCAACCTCGGGTTCTTCGTTACGGCGGACAGCCTGGCCGCAAACAATATTGTTTTGGGCACTTATCGACACATTACGGCACCTGAGTGCCGTCAATATCTCCTGCGTCAGGCGTTCGAAGAAGCAATTCATACGCACGCCTACCAGTACATCGTCGAGAGCCTGGGCCTCGATGAAGGTGAGATCTTCAACGCCTATCACGAGGTATCGAGCATCCGGGAAAAGGACGAGTTCCTGATCCCGTTCATCGAGACCCTGACCGATCCGGAATTCAAGACCGGCACGCCGGAAGCCGATCAAAAGCTGCTGAAGAGCCTGATCGTCTTCGCCTGCATCATGGAAGGACTGTTCTTTTACGTGGGCTTCGCCCAGATCCTGGCGTTGGGCCGCCAGAACAAGATGACGGGCGCCGCCGAGCAGTACCAATACATCCTGCGGGATGAGTCCATGCACTGCAATTTTGGCATCGACCTCATCAACACGATCAAGATGGAGAATCCCCATCTGTGGACTCCGGAGTTCCGCGAGGAGATCCGGGTGCTGATCCAGCGCGGAGTCGAGCTCGAATATCGCTATGCCGAGGACACCATGCCGCGCGGCGTGCTTGGATTGAACGCTCCGATATTCAAGGAATACCTCCGTTTTGTCGCTAATCGTCGTGCGCAACAAATTGGACTGGATCCGCTTTTCCCGGGAGCGAATAATCCGTTCCCCTGGATGGCAGAGATGATCGATCTGAAAAAAGAGAAAAACTTCTTCGAGACCCGTGTGATCGAGTATCAGACGGGCGGAGCCCTGAATTGGGACTGACACCTTCAGGGCCGACAGCTTTCTGCGACACCCGCGTGGTCACGGGCATGATTGGCGACCGCGCACTTGACAGGCTGAATGGGTAAACCGGACACAACCGAACTTCATTCATTGCGAATTGCGGACCGACCCTTCCCGGGTCGGGGCGCCAGACTGGAAGCTAGCGCTTCCCGGTCGCAGGGTTCCTTTCCTTGCTGTTTTCGCATCACCGCCGGCGGTGGTTTTTCACCGTTCCCGGCCGTCATCTTTATTCCTTCGAAGAATCGCGTCGCCCGCGGCAACCTGCGCGCGCGGCCAACAGGACTGTCTGGTGTGCGGACATGCGGCTTGCATAGCGCAGGTCCGGGCATCGGCGGTAGGCATGGCGAGGAATCCTCCTCTCATGCCGGTAGTACCGTTGTTTAACTTCAATTAGGAGAATCAGAAATGGCTGCAAAGAAAAAAGCTGCAAAGAAGACGACGAAGAAAAAGGCCCCGGCGAAAAAGGCTGCGAAGAAGCCTGCGAAGAAGGCTGCGAAAAAGGCTGCGAAGAAGCCTGCGAAAAAGGCGGCGAAGAAGCCTGCTAAGAAAAAGCCGGCGAAAAAGGCGGCGAAAAAGGCTGCCAAGCGCCCGGCCAAGAAAAAGGCCGCGAAGAAAAAGGCCAAGAAGCCGGCCAAGAAAAAGGCGAAGAAGGCGGCGAAAAAGAAGCCTGCCAAGAAAAAGGCGGCCAAAAAGAAGCCTGCGGCCAAGCCGGTTGCGATGAGCGCACCGGCGGCGCCGAAGCCTGTTTCAGCACCGGCGGCTTGGCCGTTTCCGGTAGCCGGCAACCGGCCTAACTAAGCTTCCCATATGCTCGCGGGCAAACTGCATCCGCGATGGATACCAGGCACTGAGCCGCGAGCTTTGGGATAGCAGTTAGCAGCAGTAACACCGCGCCTTTTCAAGGGGCGGGCAGATCAGGATCAAACCAACAACCCTTGCCGATCAAGTGATCGGGAAGCGGGGTCATATCCTGGTATCGATGTCTTGTCCCGACCGGGACACGGGTGGCTATTCGTTTGCGCCGACGTCGGATTTTCGCGTTTCCAAACAAACATTTCAGGATCGGCATTTCCAGATTTGGTCTGACCAGCAGTCCGGATGCGTTGGATCGTGCGCTGTTACCCGCCTCCGCGGACGCCATCACTGAAACGGGCTCAGCCCCAAAAAAACACGGGCCGGTCAAAACCGGCCCGCGCGATACTGCAATGCCCGACGCTCAGCGATTCGGCTGCGGCGTAATGCGCAGGTACGGTTTGACCGCCTTGTAGCCCTTCGGGAACTTCTGCTTGATGACTTCGGGGTCCTGGATCGACGGTACGATCACGACGTCGTCGCCATCCTTCCAGTTGACCGGCGTGGCGACGCTGTACTTGTCCGTGAGCTGCAGCGAATCGATTACGCGCAGGATTTCGTCAAAATTCCGGCCCGTGCTGGCCGGGTAGGTCAGCGTGAGACGAATTTTCTTGTTCGGGTCGATGATAAACACGGAACGCACCGTCATTGTGTCGCTGGCATTCGGGTGGATCATGTCGTAGAGGTTCGACACCTTCTTGTCCGCATCCGCGAGGATCGGGAAATTCATCTTGATATTCTGGGTTTCCTCGATGTCGCCCACCCACTTGTTATGAGAGTCGACCGGATCCACGCTGATGGCGATGGCCTTGACGCCGCGCTTGTCGAATTCCGACTTGAGCTTCGCCGTGTAGCCGAGCTCGGTCGTGCAAACGGGGGTGAAATCCTTGGGATGGGAGAACAGCACCACCCAATTGCTACCCGCCCACTGGTGGAAGCTGATGGGGCCCTGGGTGGATTCCTGGGTGAAGTCCGGGGCGATGTCGCCCAAACGCAAAGTGGCCACGGTGAATCTCCGGAAAATGAATGGGGAGCACACTCTACGCGCCTGATGTTTATTCCACAATCGATCCGTTTTTCATATCCTTATAGCTGTTCGACATGATTTGGAGGGGCGTGCATGGAAAGGAGAAAGGTTAGTTCCGGAACGATCCGCTCGATAGGCTTCGACGAGCGCAGTCGCGTGCTCGAGGTCGAATTCAGCGACGGCAAGGTCGTCCAGTACAGCGGCGTTTCGGCCGAGATTCATCGCCGGCTGGTGAATGCGCCGTCGATCGTCAGCTATTTTCGCGACAATGTGGAAGAGTCGTTTACCGCGAAGCGCATCAAAGGCTAGCGAGCCGCCTTTTAGGCGGCAATAAGAGCGTTGACGCAGAGGGCGCGGAGGAAGGACGGAGGGCGCAGAGGAAACCGAAAACCAAACTGGAGAAAAGGATCAATCGTTAACTTTCCGCGGGTGTTTGTCGGTGCAAATCCATGGAAAGGTCACCCGAATTTCCGCTACGTTCCCGCCGATCTCCTCCGCGTTCTCTCTTGTTTTCCTCTGCGCCCTCTGCGTCCACGTTCTTATTGCCGGCCCTCGGCCGGCTGGTTGAGAGTTCAACAATCCGGCTCGCCTTCTGCAGGTCTCGGAGCCGGGTCGAACCCGAATTTCTGGGCGACCTCGCCGGTTCCGATGCGTCCCACCGGTACGCGGACGCCGGCATAGTCGATGTAGGCACCCGTCGTATGTCGGCGTGCCTCGGTATCGAAGGCTCGGGCTAGCAGCGCATCGTCGAGCGGCTTGCCGCGCAGATCGGTGAACAGGGGGGTTACGCGCGCCAGGTCGCGATCATCGAATACGCCGATTCCAGCGGCCCATCTCAGCAGCAGCGAACCGGTCTCATCGATCCACGCGCCGGATAGTTTGGTGACGGGCTGGCCGGTATGGGATTCGAGCGCTCCAACGCCTTCAGCGGCGGTATGGACAACAAAAGGGGTGTAATCGAGCGTGACGAAGACGCGCTGCGGCCCGTTCTGGAAATACCAGCGCCCGCGTTCGTCGACGGCATAGTTGCGGGCGATGAATGCCGTCACGCCATCATTGGCGATACGGTCGCCCTTGATCAGCCAGTTGCCGCGGCGATCGAGTTGGAGCCAGCCATAAACGTTTGGGACGTTCGGCCATTTGGCCATGGACCGGATGACTATTTCGTCCACGCGCCGATACCAGTAACGATTCCGGTGCCGAACATCCAGCGGCCGGTCTCGCGCGAGCTCGCCCCTGACTCGACTCCGCCCCAAGCTGCGCCCGCCGGAGAGCCGAGTCCGGGTGCGCCACTAACGGGTCCCGCCCGCGCGTCGAGCCATTTCGCCATCGCACGGATTACAGAATCGTCCATTACACTGTGCGCCTCATGCGGTTGGTTCACGATCGATTCTACTGCGAGGCCAAACATGGCACTGACGTTCTATTTTGGATCCGGCTCTCCCTACGCGTGGCGAGTCTGGCTGGCGCTCGAGGGCAAGAAGCTCGCGTACGGCCTCAAGGCGATTTCCTTCTCGGACGGCGACCACAAGAAGCCGGAGTTCCTCGCATTGAACCCGCGTCATCGCGTTCCAGTAATCGTCGACGGCGATTTCGTCCTGTACGAATCGTCCGCGGTAGTTGAATACCTGGATGAGCAGTACGAATCGGGCATCAAGCTGTTCCCCGGCGATGCCAGGCGGCGCGGGCGAATCCGCAGGCTGGTGCGCGAAATCGACGACTATTTTGTCGCCGCCAGCGATCCGCTGCTAGAGGCGGTACTGTTTACGAAACGTGAAGACTGGAACGCGGAAAAAATCGCCTCTGCGCGATCCAAAGCTGCATACGAAGCGGCAAAGTGGGAATCAGCTCTGACTGACGATTACCTGGATGGCAACGAATTGACCGCCGCCGATTTCGCGCTTTATCCTCTCGTGGCCCTGAGTTTGCGAATGGACATCCGCAAGCCCGATATCGATGTGGCCGGCATCTACGGCCCAAAATTGCATACGTGGAGGGCGCGAATCGAATCCTTGCCTTATTTCGAGAAGACCATTCCTCCGCATTGGAAGCAGAAAAGTTAGCGTCGGGTCCTATCGAGATATGGTCCGGCCGGTAAAACGCAGGCCTTTCTCGATGACTTCGAACAAGCGGTCGATGTTCGGATGCTTGCCCGGATTCTGCCGGGCATCCTCGGAATGCTCGGCAAACAGTTTCAAGCCTTCCTGCGCCGAGGTGGCGTCGATCGCGCGATATCTCGTGACCAGGTGATTGTAAACCGCGAGTGAACCTGCTTTCCCCGGCTTGTTTTCGAGGATTGCCGCGACATTGCCGCTTGGGTCGATCAATTCCAGCTTGTCGATGCCTTCGACACCAGGAAGCTGCTTCAGACTGTCCGCGAACGCCATGTGTTTCTCCTCTTGCCAGTTACGTATCAGAGCCTGTCCCACTCGTCGTGCCGCTGCCGGCGCTCTGCCCGGTAGTTCGTGACCTCGAGCCGCAAACCATCCGGATCGCTGAAGAATGTCGCCCAGTAATCGGGCGCGTATTCCGGGAACAGCCGCGGTGGCGACGCTTCTATGCCGGCGGCCTTTAATTGCACCGCAACCGCGCCGACGTCCGCAGCGGAATCAACACGAAAGCACAGATGATGCAGCCCCGCAGCATAGGGATCGTGCGCGGAATCGCTTCGCGCAGGACGCAGGACGTAGCCAAAGTGTCGGTTGAAGTACTGGACGTGGGGATCGCCATCGATGTGAAACCGGTTTTTCCTGAAACCGAGCACCGGCATGACCTGGTCGTAAAACGTCTCCGACCGCACCAGGTCGGTTACCGCTATATATATGTGGTCGATTCCAATGACTTCAGGCATGGCGATCGCAGGAATTCGTTCGTGGCTTTCGGTACCATTATGCCCAAACCCATAAACCAGGCAGCGGGAGGCATCATGAACCAATCAATTTGCGCGAGAGCAACAGCATGAGCATCCTGCTTGGCTGCGTTGCGGATGATTTCACCGGTGCCACCGACCTTGCCAACACGCTGGTCAAAGCCGGCATGCGCACGGTGCAATTGCTCGGCGTGCCGCGCAAGGGGCTCAAGGTTCCGGAAGCCGATTGCATCATCGTTGCACTGAAATCGCGCAGCAATCCCGCCTCGGAAGCGGTATCGATGTCGCTGGCGGCGCTCGACTGGCTGCGCCAGCAAGGCGCAAAGCAACTCTATTTCAAGTATTGCTCGACCTTCGACTCGACGGATAAGGGCAACATCGGCCAGGTCGCCGATGCAATGCTTGATGCGATCGGCGCCGACTTCACGGTGTTCAATCCTTCCTTTCCGACGAACAAACGCACCGTGTACAAGGGTTATCTGTTCGTCGGCGACGAACTGCTGTCCGAATCGGGCATGCGCAACCATCCGCTGACACCGATGACCGATCCGTCGCTCGTGCGCGTGTTGCAGCGCCAGACCAAACACAAGGTCGGCCTTGTGCAATATTCGACCCTCGTCAAAGGCGCGGCAGCTACGCGAGCGGCATTCGACGAATTGCGCAGTCTCGGATTTCGCCACGCGGTGCTCGATTCCATCACCGACGATCATCTGATGACGCTGGGCGAAGCCTGCGCCGACATGAAACTGGTCACGGGCGGATCGGGCATGGCGATGGGCCTGCCCGCCAATTTCATTCGCCAGGGGCTGATGAAGGCGGGCGGTTCGGCGAGCCTGCCGAAAGTCACCGGCCCGACCGTCGTCATTGCCGGTTCCTGCTCTGTTGCCACCCAGGGCCAGGTTGCGCTGATGAAAAAAGATCATGAGGCCTTCCAGCTCGATCCGGTTGCCATCGCGAACGGACGTGACGTCGCGCAGGAAGCGCTGGACTGGGCGAAGACGCGGTTGTCGGAAAAGCCCGTCCTGATCTACTCGACGGCCACGCCAGAACAGGTGAAAGAAGTCCAGGAAAAGCTCGGGCGCGAACACGCCGGTTCGATGGTCGAGGAAACCATGGGCAAGATCGCCAAGGGGCTGGTGGCCGGCGGTGTGCGCCGCATGCTGGTTGCCGGCGGCGAAACCTCAGGTGCTGTTGTCGGTGCGCTCGGCGTCGAGGGACTGGCCATCGGCCCGGAGATCGATCCCGGCGTGCCATGGACCGTCTCGATCGGCGAACCGTCGATCGCGCTGGCGTTGAAGTCCGGCAATTTCGGTACGCCCGATTTCTTCACCAAGGCATTCAAAGTTCAACCCTGAAGCAGAATGACTAACCGCAGAGGCGCGGAGGCGCAGAGAACGGCGACGCAGAGAAATTCAAGGATGAATGCGGGGAAGGAATACGTTCCGGTATCAGCGCAAGCAGATCCTCGTTGTGTTCGTCGGCTATTCTTGCTTTTCTCTGCGTTTCCTCCGCGCCTCTGCGCCTCCGCGGTGAGATCGGATCTTTACAAGACATGAACGAATCGAAACTCAGGGAAGAAATCTGCCTGCTCGGCAAATCGATGTTCGACCGCGGATTGACGGTGGGCAGCTCGGGGAACATCAGCGTACGGACCGACGACGGCTGGCTGATGACGCCGACCAATTCCTGCCTCGGCCGGCTCGATCCGGCAACGCTGTCGAAAGTCGACGCCAAAGGCACGCTGCTGTCGGGCGACAAGCAGACCAAGGAATCCTTTTTGCACCTTTCCGTCTATAGCGAGCGGCCGACGGCAGGCGCCATCGTGCATCTGCATTCCACGCATTCGGTGGCCGTCTCCTGCCTCGCCGACGTCGATCCGGCACAGCCCATTCCGCCGATCACGGCGTACTACGTCATGAAGATCGGCAACCTGGTGCTGCTGCCCTACTACGCGCCGGGCGACATGACGCTCGCCAATGCGGTGAAGGAAGTGGCGGGCAAGCACCACGCGATCCTGCTCGCGAATCACGGTCCCATCGTGGCGGGCAAGGATCTGGAAAGTGCCGTTTACGCAACCGAAGAGCTGGAAGAAACCGCAAAGCTGTTCCTCCTGCTACGCGGAAATAAGATGAAGCTCCTGGACGCCGATCAAGTCGCCGAGTTGCTCAGGAAGTGGCCTTCCTGAAGTCCGGCTAGTCGCGGCGCCCCGCCGCCATGGGCC
>JBDTTE010000033.1:0-19196 GCA_039930785.1 Betaproteobacteria bacterium
ATCCTCGCCAAGCTCATGGCGCGATGACGGCGAAGCGGACAGGCGGTTCGCGCCTGGCTACGATCGTCCTCCCGACCTGGCTGCGCTGGACGATCTATGCATCGACGGCGGTTTTGTTCATTACCGGGGTCATGTGGCTGGTCGCCCACTTCGGGATGCGGGATGCATCGGACGACCTGCCGCACCCCGCCGAGCACTGGATACTGCGGGTGCACGGCTTTGCGATGCTGGTGGGATTATTCGTGTACGGAAGCCTGTTGCGCGTCCACATGATCAACGCGTGGAACATGCGGCGCAACCGGATGACCGGTGGCATCGTTTCCAGCGTGCTGTTGATCCTGACGCTGACGGGTTACGTGCTCTATTACGGCACGGAGACGACGCGTCCGGTCATGAGCGCGCTGCACTGGGTGATTGGCCTGGCCATCGGCGGGCTTCTGCCGTTTCACATCTGGCGCGGGCGCAAGAGCCGCAAGGCGCCTGACTAAAGCAGCATCAAATCAAAAACAATTTTCACCGCGAAGACGCAAAGTACGCAAAGGTTACGCAAAGAAAAACGAGAGATACTGAGAAGACGGATGCTGGGTGGGCTTAGGTGGGATTCGGATTGCCGTAGGTCGACCTCTTGCCAACGCCTCCGGGCAATTTTTCCGAACAATATTCTCTCGTTTCTTGTTTTCCTTTGCGGCCACTTCGCGACCTTTGCGTCTTTGCGGTGAGATTGGCTTAAATAAAATCTTTAGACCAAGCCTTCCAGCAACTGTACATCGACCAGCGTGCCGGCCGTGACATTGCCCTGGTCTGTCGGCAGGATGATGAAGCAGTTCGCCTGGCTCATCGATGAAAGAATGCCCGAGCCCTGGTCGCCAGTCGCGCGCACGGTCCATTGGCCGTCATCGCCGCGCGACAGGATTCCGCGCTGGAACTCCGTGCGTCCTGGCGCCTTTTTCAGCGGCGAGGTGCAGACGATTTTCTGCGTCGGTAACGGGATCGACGTGGTCTGTCCTTGCAAATGGAGCAGGGCGTCGCGCACGAACTGATAGAACGTCACCATCACCGCGACCGGGTTGCCCGGCAATCCGAAGAAGTGCGCATCGCCGATGCGCCCGTACGCCAGCGGCCGGCCAGGTTTCATGGCAATTTTCCAGAACAGTACTTCGCCGAGGCGATCGAGGATGGGTTTCACGTAGTCCGCTTCACCGACCGATACGCCGCCGCTGGTGATCACTACGTCCGCGGAACTCGCGGCCGAGACGAATGCCCGTTCGACGTCTTCCGGCGTGTCGCGGATCACACCCATGTCCAGCACGTCGCAGCCCAGGCGCGTGAGCAATCCATGGATCGTGTAGCGGTTGCTGTCGTAGATCTGGCCGGGCCCAAGCGGTGTGCCGATCGCGACGAGCTCGTCGCCGGTCGAGAAAAACGCCACGCGCAATTTCCGGTAAACGGCCACTTCGCCTATGCCCAGTGAAGCCAGCATGCCGACTTCCGCGGGTCGCATCGGTTGGCCTTTTTCTAATGCGACCTGTCCGGCGCGCAGGTCTTCGCCCGCGCTGCGCGTGTTGGTTCCCTTTTTCTGCAGCGGCATGACGCTGACACTGTCACCCGTGGCCTTCGCTCGTTCCTGCTGGACCACGCTGTCGGTACCCGACGGGATCACCGCGCCGGTCATGATGCGCACGGCCTGGCCGCGCGCTACGCTCCCTTCAAAGGGTTTGCCCGCGAAGGCCGTGCCGAGGACTTTCAGCGTTGTGTCGCCGTCTGCCTTCAAGTCCTCGAAGCGCACTGCGTAACCATCCATCGCGGAGTTGTCGTGCTGTGGGACGTTGACCGGGGACGTGACGTCTTCGGCCAGAACGCGGCCGAGTGCGGAGCGAATGTTGACGCGCTCGGTTGCACTCAGCGGTTTGAGAAACGCACGAATGTGCTCGCGCGCCTTGTCGACCGGCATCGAGTTCGGGTCGTAGTCGGACGAGGCAGCGAGGTCCAGCAGGGATTTTTCTGGATTCATGGCGCCATTCTACCGATGCGCGCGCTCAGCGCGCATCGGTAGAACGGCCAGGCGCGAGGCACGAGGGTTCAATCCTGGAGGCAGGCGCGAGGCACTAAGTCCCAGGCGCTGGGTTTAAACCCTCGTGCCTAGTGCCTCGCGCCTAGTGCCTGGAAAAGTCTGTGGGCGGCGCGTCGCCTACAGACTTTTCCTGAGCAGGCTGCCGACGAGTTCATTCAGGTCGACGTTCCGCTCTTTGGCGAGATCCCGCAGTTTCATCGCGAGATCCGATTCCAGTTTCACCGCAAAGGGGACGAGTCCCAGTTCACGGTCGCGCTTTCGGATTTCCTTGCGGTCGACCAGGATCGCGGCGCCGCCACCGAACCGATCGGCCGCGGGAGCCCGATTCATCCTGTCGTCGATTTTCTTGCCTTTGCTTTTTGCCAGTTCCGTACGCTTCATGGTGCAACCTTCATCCGCCGATGTAGCTCATTTCCACTTTGCGTAGTTTAACGGTATCGGCGGTGCGGATTTCGGAATAACGATCGGCCCGCACGCGCCAGACTTTGCGGATCACTGCGCCGAGCTCTTCGTCCGAGGCGCCTGCGCGCATCAGCTCCCGCAGATTTGTCCCCTCCGTCGCGAACAGGCAGGTGTACAGCGAGCCCTCGGCCGAAAGTCGTGCGCGGGTGCAGTCCTTGCAGAAAGCCTGCGTCACCGACGAGATGAAGCCGACCTCGCCTGAACCGTCGCGATAGCGCCAGCGTTGCGCGACCTCGCCGACATAATTCGGGTCGACGGGCTCGATCGGAAGCTCCGCGTCAATGCGCGATGCCAGCTCGCGCGAGGGCACGACGTTGGCCATCTTCCAGCCATTGGTATGGCCGACGTCCATGAATTCGATGAAACGCAGGATGTGGCCGGTGCCCTTGAAGCGGCGCGCCATATCGACCACGTCCTGGTCGTTGACGCCGCGCTTGACGACCATGTTGATCTTGATCGGCGTCAGGCCGACCCGATCCGCTTCCTCGATGCCTTCGAGGATTTTGCCGACAGGAAAATCGACGTCGTTCATCGAACGGAATACCGCATCGTCGAGCGAATCGAGGCTGACGGTGACGCGATTGAGGCCTGCATCCTTCAGCGCCTGCGCTTTCTGCTTCAGCAACGAGCCGTTCGTAGTCAACGTGAGATCCAGGCCGGGTTCCTGTGCCAGCAATGCAATGAGTTTTTCCAGTTGCCTGCGCACCAGCGGCTCGCCGCCCGTGATGCGGACCTTTTCGATGCCGTGGGCGCGGGAGATTTTCACGAGCCGATGGATTTCGTCGAAGCTCAGCAGCTGCGAGCGCTCCATGAACTGGAAGTCGCGCCCGTACACTTCCTTGGGCATGCAATACGTGCAACGGAAATTGCAGCGGTCCGTGACCGAGATACGCAGGTCACGCAGCGCACGCCCGCGCGTATCCACCAGCGGCATGGCCGGATCGGCAGCGTTCCCTGCGGTCGCAGTGTTGTGTGAGTTCGTCATTTCAATTTTCGAGCGTTTGCGGCTGTTGTTGGGCTTATCTGGCGTTGCCGCTGCACCGTTGGTCATTATATTCCATAGTGAATAACGCTGCGAACCGCAGCCCCCCTCTCCCTGGCCCTCTCCCACGAGGGGAGAGGGGACGCTGAGTCGATAAATCAACATCGGCGACCATTTGGCCGCCCGTCCCTTTAAAGGTCGATACGCTCCCTCTCCCCTCGTGGGAGAGGGCTGGGGAGAGGGGGGCTGTTAGACATAGGCGATGAATCGGCCGCAGGTTAGCACCGAGACCCAGATCAGCAGGGAAGCCAGTGCGTGAAGTTTTGCCGCGAGAGGCGCCGGGACGTCGTGATCCCAGCGCGCGACGCTGCGAAACGGGCCAAGGTGGAAGGCGGCGGCATTCGTTGCCGCCAGCATCAGCAGCAACATCTTGATCACGAATGCCCGGTTGCCGATCAGGTCGGTCGCGGCCGCGGCGAACATCAAAAGTCCGGTCGGCACGATGAGTACCAGCGCGGCGGCTGACCAAGGCAGCAGGTGTAGCGCCAGCTGGTGCACCGGCAGGCGCCGGGAAAAGCCCAGCAAGCGCAGATCGAACAGGAATACCGCACCTACAAGGATAACGAAGCCGACGATGTGCACGGTTTCGACCGTCGGATAAAGCCACAGCGAATCGCGCATCGCGGTCGCGAGGCTGCCTTCCTCGAGGGAACCGAGCAGTACGTCGGCAGCCGCCATCAGCGCAGTTCGTACACCGTGCCGGCAAGGGTCATGCGTTCGGCGCGCATTTCACCGTCTTTGTCACGACTGGGGTAGCCTTCGACGGCGAGCGTGCTGCCGATCCTGATGGCGCCGCTCGGGAGCCCGCGCGAGGACATTCGAGCAGGGGGCGCCAGCACGGCCAGCCATGCTTTACCTTGAGCGACGAGTTTTACCGTCACATGTGGATTGCCATACGAAACGCTCGTTACGGAGCCTGTAAGTTTCAGCGGCTGGCTCCTGTCGTAACTGGCCCAACCGTGATGCGCGAACGCCGGTACATTGCACAAAGCGAAGGCGGCCAGTACTGCAAGAAGCGCGGCGATGCGATGGGTCTTACGCATGCTGATTTCTCCTTTTGTCCGGTACCATCCGGCGATGACAGGATACCGCCTTATGCCTGTTTTTCACCCTGGAGAGTGCGCGGTTTGAAGGTGCCTGCTTGAAAGTCATCGGCTTTGCGGCGTATTCGGGAAACGGCAAGACCACGTTGATCGAGCATCTGATTCCGCTGCTGACGGGATGCGGCTTGCGCGTTTCCGTGATCAAGCATGCCCATCATGGCGTCGACGCGGACGATAGCGGAAAAGACTCGGGCCGGCATCGGCGTGCCGGCGCGCTGGAAGTCCTTGTGGCGGTGGGTCCGGCCGCCGATTTGCACGCAGCTATCGGGCAATTGGCGGATTGCGACGTCGTGCTCGTCGAAGGATTCCGGCACGCCTCGATTCCGAAAATCGAGGTGCATTTCGTGGCCGCCGGCACGCCGTGGTTGTTCCCGGGCGATCCACATGTCGTCGCGCTCGCGACCGATGCGGATGTCGCTGCCGGCCTGCCCGTATTCGGCCTGAATGCACACGCTGCGATAGCCGATTTCCTGATCGGCCACTTGGGGCTGGCGGGCTGCATTTCCCCCGCAAAGCGGGGATAATCGGGCCGATGAATAGGGATGAATCACGGGTGGCCACCGCCGCGGTTATTGCGACTGTGCAGGTGCTTTACTTCGCGCGCCTGCGCGAAGCGTTCGGATGCGATCGGGAGAACGTCGAACTGCCCGACGGCGTCGGCAACGTGGCCGAACTGACGACATGGCTGCGCAGCCGTGGCGAGGTGTGGGCGCATGAACTTGCGGCTGGCAAACCGGTTCGCGTCGCGGTCAACCAGGACATCGCGGATGCGTCGACGCCGGTGCGCGCTGGCGACGAGATTGCCTTTTTCCCGCCGGTGACCGGAGGCTGACATGAGCGTTCGCGTCCAGACAACGGATTTCGATGCCGGCGCGGAAATGGCGCGCATGCGCCAGGGCAATCCGAAGGTCGGTGCGCTGGCAGCGTTCATCGGCGTCGTGCGCGATCTCAACGAAGGCGCGGATGTCGCCGAAATGACGCTCGAACACTACCCGGGCATGACAGAAAAAGCCCTCGAAAAAATCGTCGACGAGGCCCATTCCCGCTGGGATATTTACGACGCCCTGGTCATCCACCGTGTCGGCACCCTCAAACCCACCGACCAGATTGTCCTGGTGGTTGTATCGGGTGCCCATCGCGGCGAGGCCTTTCAGGCCTGTGAATTCCTGATGGACTATCTCAAGACGCGCGCGCCGTTCTGGAAAAAGGAGAGCACGCCCGACGGCACGCGCTGGGTCGATGCGCGCAAAACGGACGACACAGCCGCCGAACGCTGGAGGCAGGCGTGAGCAAAGCCCTGAACGCGAAACCGGCTTCCAAGCAATCCCTGAAGCCGCAGATCCGCATCATGTTCCGCAAGGCGATCGCCATGGGTCCGGGTAAGGCAGACCTGTTGCGGGCGATTCAGGAAACCGGTTCGATTTCGGCGGCAGCGAGAAAAATGGAAATGTCGTACCGGCGGGCATGGTTGCTGGTGGACACCATGAATCAGTCCTTCAAGTCGCCGGTGGTGGAGACGCTCACCGGCGGCAAGACGGGCGGCGGCGCGGCGGTGACCGAACTCGGCAAGGAAGTGCTGGCGCGTTACAGCGAGATGGAAAAAAAGGCCACAGCCAGCGTCGCCCGGGAACTGCGCACGTTCACGGAGCTGATGAACGGCGGGTGATCTTGTGTGGTTTAACCCGTCGGTGGGCACGCCGCCACGGCCCAAGCCGTTCTGGCGATGAATTGCCGTTGATTTCTTGACGTCCCGTTGTATTGCGGCTAGCCTGCGGCGCTATATAGATTGGAATATATCGCTCACATGTCCTCCCAAGACGTGCTCGTGCCGCTCCTGCTCACCCTGAAGGTGGCAGGGTGGGCGACTTTGTTCGCCACGCTGGCCGGGGTCGGCATTGCGTACCTGGTGGTGCGCTGCCGCTTCGCCGGGCGCGAGGTCGTCGATGCGATGATGACTCTGCCGATGGTCATGCCGCCGACGGTGCTGGGTTACTACCTGCTGGTGCTGGTTGGACGGCGGGGCGTCATCGGCGAATGGCTGCACGATTCATTTGGCATCACGCTGATCTTCACCTGGCAGGGTGCCGTAATTGCCGCGGCCGTCGTCGCCTTTCCGCTGGTCTACAAAGGCGCGCGAGCCGCATTGGAAGGCGTCGAACATCAATTCGAGCAGGCGGCCCGGGTGCTCGGTCAGACGGAATTCGAGGTCTTCGTTCGCGTGACACTGCCGCTGGCGTGGCGCGGCATCCTGGCCGGCGCGATGCTGGCGTTCGCGCGCGCCCTCGGCGAGTTCGGCGCGACCCTGATGGTGGCCGGCAGCTTGCCGGGGCGCACGCAGACCTTGTCGATCGCGGTCTATGAAGCGGTACAAGCGGGCAAGGACGACGTGGCCAACTATCTGGTCATTGTGACGTCGGTGGTGTGCGTCAGCATCCTGCTGGCATCGGGGCGCCTGCTGCGTCCGACCTACGCGCACTGAGTCAGATGCACATCGAAGTCGACATCCGCAAGACGCTGCGTTCCGCCGGACGCGATTTCACGCTTGACGTGAAATTCTCTTGTACGGACGAACTCGGCGTCGTGTTCGGCCCCTCCGGCGCCGGCAAGAGCCTCACCTTGCGTGCCATCGCCGGCATCGAACGTCCGGACGCCGGTCGCATCGTGGTGGGCGGGCGCGTCCTGTTCGATTCCGTGGCGGGCATCGATATTCCTTCGAGAAGGCGCACGGTCGCGTACTTGTTCCAGGATTACGCGCTTTTCCCCCACCTGACGGTCGCCCAGAATATCGGATTCGGATTGAAGCACTGGTGGCAGCGCAAGCTTCCCATCGCCGATGCGAGGCGCGTGGCGGAATTTCTCGATGCCTTCGAGTTGCGTGGATTCGATCACGCCTATCCGGTACAGCTCTCGGGCGGCCAGCGCCAGCGCGTCGCACTGGCGCGTGCGTTGATACGGCGCCCTGACGTGTTACTCCTGGACGAACCCTTCGCCGCGCTGGATCCGCTGTTGCGCGCGCGCATGCGCAAGGAACTGCTCGCGACTCGCGCGCTGTTCAAGGTGCCGATGCTGGCAATTACCCACGATCCGGACGATGTGGCGGAGCTGGCCGAGACGGTGATCCTGCTGGATCGGGGAAGCGTGGAAAAAGTAGTGGATGTAAAGGCCGCTCCCTACAGGGATGCAGAAGGTCGCCCCAGCAGGGAATCCATCCGCACGTTGTTGATGGGCGTGGACGACGCACCGCCACCGTCGCCTGCGCGCTCCTCGATCCGCGCGGTGAAATAAAAAAATTTACTTACCGTTATATCTGTAACGACATTACGTAGGGAGTGATCGTGAAGGCATCAATAAAAAGGGGTTCGAAATTGGACAAGTACAGGCAAGGGGCGATGGCGGTGGCGATTGGAATGTTGTCGCTGTCCGGGGCTGTGCATGCGGATGACGCAATCAAGCGATTGCTGGACCTGCAATTGAAAAAGGGCATCATCACCCAGGAGGAATACGACGAGTTCATGGCGGTAACCGCCGCGGAATCGAGCGCGGCGCCGCAGGCCGAGAAAAAGGCCGAGCCCGCAGTACAGGCCGAGCCGGAGAAGAAGCCTGAGCCGCGAAAAGTGGCCGAAACCGCGAAGCCGGCAAGCACGTTGGATAGCGCGGCGGGCAAAGCCCCGGCCGGCGATGGTCAAGGCGTTCCGATCATCAATACCGAAAATTTCAAGGTCGAAGTGTTCGGCACCATCGACTTGTCGCTTGGCTATACCAGTCACTCGCTCGTTCAGAGTGGCGAAATGCCGACGTCAATCGGTCCCTATATCTCCGGCGGCGTGAGATATCCGAGGACCACTCCCACAGGACCCGGTGGGTCACAGGTTCCCTATCCCGCGTCCAACATGTCCAGCCAGACGGGCCTGTTCAACGGCGCGTTGTCGACGTCTTCGTGGGGCATTCGCGCAAACCGGGAGATCGGGGCGGACGGCCTCAAAGCGTTCGTCGTTCTCGATTCCGCCTTCAACCCGGCCACGGGCCAGTTGACGGATCAGTCGCACAATGAAGCGATCAACTCGCGCTATCCGACGACGGCCTACGCGACCAGTTCATTGAACGGCCAGATATTTTCCAAGGAAGCCGTCGCCGGATTTTCACAGGACAAGTGGGGCAAGATCGGGTTCGGTCGCAATACCAACCCGATCGGCGATGTGTTGGGTAGCTATTCGCCACTGCAGAAATCAGGCTTGTTCTCGATCTACGGAAACGGCGTCTACGGCGCCGGGGGCGGAATATCCGAGAACGGGCGCATCGACAACAGCATCAAATACACGAACAAGATCGGCAAGGTGAATTTCGGGCTGCTGTACGGATTGGGTAGCAACGGCGGCTTGAAGGATGGCAACAAAGGTTATTCGGGAAATCTCGGCTTCGAGACCGGCCGTTTCGGCGTCCAGCTCGTCTATCAACAGTTCAAGGACGTAATCAAGACGTCGTCGGACAGCACGCTTTCCAATGTGATCGATCTGACCACGTATGACCAGACCGCGATTTTGCTGGTTGCCAAGTACAAGTGGACCGACGCGCTGCACATGCAAACGGGTGTGGGACAGGCAAGGCTGCGCACGGCGAGCCCCGACCCGAATATTCCGTTCATCAGCAACCTCTATGGCGAGGATGTGGCGCCGGGTAAGTCCACCGCCTACGTTGGCCAGGTCCAGAAAATCGAGACCGCCCACCTCGGGTTCGATTACGACCTGACTGAGAAGTTGAACGCAGGCGTGGCCTACATGTGGGTCGGCTTTCCGCGATTCAATTCAGGACCGACGCTGGCTACTCACTATCTTGGCGGGTACATCGACGCGTGGGGCGGACTGCTTACCTACCGACTATACAAAGGCGTGACGCTTTATACCGGCACAATCTTCTCGCACTACAGGGGAGATGCTTTCGAATCGAACAACAATTTCGTCTACGTCCACGACATCTTCACGGCCAGCACTGGTTTCCGGTTCAGGTTCTAGCACCCAGGCTCAGACACTACCGATGCGGGTTAAACGGAACCCGCGCCATTCTCAATACGAAGCAGAAGGAGCAATCACCCAATGTCCAGGTCAATCGTACGAGCACTGGTTGCGGCGCTCGCTGTGCAGTTCGGGGCAAGTGCATCTGCCGCCGACCTGATCGTATCCGCGGCGTCCAGTCTCACAAACGCGTTTGCGGATGTCGGTCATGCGTTCGAAGCCGCACACCCCGGAACGAAAGTGCTGCTGAATTTTGGCGGCTCGGGCCAGCTTTTGCAGCAGATCGCCAAGGGCGCGCCGGCCGATGTTTTCGCGTCCGCGGACCAGGAAACTATGGACAAAGCGGAGTCGGAAAACCTGATCGAACCGGGAACGCGCGCTGATTTTGTTCGCAATGCGCTGGTCGTGATCGTGCCGGCTGATTCCAAACTGTCGCTTGCTTCCCTGGATCAACTCAAGAAGAACGAGTTCAAGCATATCGCGGTAGGCAATCCCGACAGCGTTCCGGTCGGCCGTTACAGCAAGGCCGTGCTGACCGCATCCGGTCACTGGGATGCGTTACTGCCGAAAGTCGTGAATACCCAGAATGTAAGGCAGAGCCTGGACTACGTGGCGCGCGGTGAAGTCGATGCGGCCTTTGTATACCGCACCGATGCAGCGATCCTTCCCGACAAGGTGAAGGTTGCACTCGAAGTGCCCACTGTGAAAGCGATCCTGTATCCCGTCGCGGTAGTGAAAGGCTCCGACAACAAGGACGTGGCGAAAGAATTCGTGCGCTTCGTGCGCTCGGATGCGGCGCAGAAGATATTGCAGAAGTACGCTTTCGGCCAGCCTTGAGAAAAAACGGATGTCGGTTGTTTGCCGCAGCCGTTCGTTACCGCAATGCCTCAGGTACCCGGCGTTGATTTGGCCGGCATCACCCACGCCGTGCCCGATGCATCGCGGCGTTCCGCCCAACCGCCGCCCAGCGCGCGAATGAGCGTGACACTTGCAAGCATTTGCTGTTGCCGTACGGACAGGCGCCCGCGTTCAACCTGCAGGCGGGTGCGTTGCGCGTCGACCAGTTCCAGCACGTTAACCAACCCGGTTTTGTATCGCGCCGTCGCAAGTTGTTCGGCGCGTTCCGCTGAATTCACCGCCCGCAATTGGCTCTCGTGCTGGAGGTCGAGCACTCGCAAAGCGGCCAGCGCCGTGTTCACTTCCTTGAACGCGACGAGCAGGCGCTCGCGATAGTCTGCGATATTTTCCGCGTGGATCGCCTTGGCGCGATCCACGTTGGCGCGCAGGCGGCCGCCATCGAAAATCGGTTGCGACAGCGCCACGCCCAGCGACCAGATCGCACTTTCGCGATTCAGCAGGGAGGATAACTCATTACTTTCGAAACCCAATGCACCCGTGAGCTTGATCGAGGGAAACAGGGCCGCTTGTGCGACGCCTATGTCGGCGTTGCGTGCCGCGAGCAGCCGTTCGGCTTCGGCGATATCGGGCCGGCGCTCCAGTAAGTCCGCAGGCATTCCGACCGGAATAACAGGCGGCTGCGGGACGAACGGCTCGACATTGAGCTCGAAGGGGCCGGGCGCGCTGCCCGTCAGTACGGCCAGGGCCATCCGGAGATCGTTCCGGCGGTGTATCGCCGCCTGTGCCTCGGCCTCCGTTGCGGCCAATTCGGTTTCAACCTTTGCCAGGTCGAGTTCGCTCGCCAGGCCACCACGTTTGCGGGCCGCAACCAGGTCGCGCGCGCGTTCGCGCAATTCGATGCCCCGTGAAAGCAGCACGAGTTCCTCGTCCGCGGCGCGCAACTGGAAATAGTTTTGCGCCAGGTCGCTTTGCAGCGTCAACAGGACGCCGTAGTAGTTGGCGATGCTCGCTTCCATGCGCCGCGTTGCCGACTCTTCGATGCGTGAAATTTTCCCCCACAAATCGATTTCATACGAAGCATAAAGCGGAAGCCGGACGCCGTTGCTCTCGTAAGCAAAATTGCCTGGGAGTTTACTGGGCTGATCCACCCGGTTGCCCGACGCGCGCAGCCTTTGCGCGCTGGGGTCAAACGTGATCGATGGATACCGGGCGGCTTCGTTGAAACCCAGCACCGCCCGTGCCTGGTCTACGCGCGCTGCTGCGGCCTGGATACGAGGGCTCGCAACGCGTGCCTGTTCTTCGAGCTTGTTGAGAACCGGGTCGCCGTAAATTTCCCACCATTTGCCCCGAAGTGCTTCATCGCTCGGCGTTGCTTCTTTCCACGGACCCGCCTCTACGTACGCTGCGGGAAACGTCGCCTTGGGTCGAACGTAGTCCGTGCCGGCGTGCATGCAGCCCGCGACCAGGACCGCTGCCGCGAGGGGCAATAAAAAAGCAGGTGTCAATTTCATCTGGTCAGCTCTTCGGTTTTTCAGTCGCGACCGCTGCCGGTTTGACGTCCTTCTTGTCGGAATGCGCTGGCATTTCCGATGCCCTGACTTTGGTGCCTTCGATCAAACTGTCGCGCGGATTGTTGATGATCCGGTCGTTGTCCGCGAGGCCCGCGAGTATTTCCACTTCCTTGCCGAAGTCACGACCGAGTTTCACCTGCTTGATGTGCACAACGCCGCTGGCGTCGACGGTGGCGACGCGCGTACCGTCTCCTCCGATGATCAGCGCATTGATCGGAACCTGCAGGTTCGTCTCGGTATTGACGAGATTCAGCCTGGCTTGTCCGTACATGCCGGGTAGCAGGGGGCCGTCTTTATTCGGGACATGCATTTCCACGATCATGGTGCGGGTCGCCGCATCGAAGGCGCCGGCACTGCGGACGACTTTCGCGGGGAAGGTGCGTTCGCCGAGTTCGGGTACCACCAGATCCACCGTCATGCCCGGCTTGATCATGCGCATGTTGTTTTGCGGAACCGACGCATGCACGCGAATCGTGTCGGTCTGCGAGAGCTTGAACAGCCAGCCCGAAGAGGAAGCGCTGCCGGCCTGGATCAATGAACCGACATCGACATTGCGGGCGATGATGGTGCCGGAGAAGGGGGCGGTCACGCGCTGGAACGACTTCATCTGCTCGAGGCGCCGTATGGTGGCCTCCGCCGCTGCATAGTCCGCTTTCTTCGCTTCATGAACCCCACGCTTCTCGTCGACTTCCTGAGGCGAGACGGCTTCCTCCTTCAGCAGGGAGCCATAGCGCTCAGCGGTGGTCCGCGCCAGTTCCAGATGAGCCTTCACCTGGGCGCGTGCCGCGAGCGCCTGGTCCATTTCACGGTCGAGTTCGGGGGCTTCGATTTCGGCGAGCACCTGGCCGGCCTTGACCTGGTCGCCGATGTCGACGAGCCAGCGCTTTAGATAACCGTTCGTGCGCGCATAGATCGTTGTTTCCTGCATCGCGAACAGGCTGGCCGGGAGTACCAGGTCGGCTTTCTGATTACCGCGTTTTGGCGCGACATAGAGCACGGCGGGGAGGTCGTCCTTGCCGGCCTCGGCCTGTGCGAGCCGCAATGCGTGCCACTTGGGCCACAGTCCGATGGCGAACAAGCCCACCAGGATTGCTGCCAACCCGACCACCATCGCGGCGCCGGATGCGCGGCCTCGCATGGATTGCGCGCTGCTGCACTGCGCGTAGATCGCATTTTGCATCGCCTTCATCTCACTCTCCCTCACCGCGAAATCCGTTTCTGTTGCGCCGCGAAATATTTCAACCTGTCATACGGATTGCATCGTGAAACAATTGATTATTAAAGCTTTTTCTTGTGTTCACGAACTGTAAACTTGTAACATTAATGCAATGTTGTTGCAACAATACGATCTGATTTAGGGGAGGTGAGCAGTGTGGATAGTCAGGCTGGCATTGAGCCGGCCCTATACGTTTGTCGTTATTGCATTGCTGATCGTATTGCTCGGCATCGTCTCCATTCTGCGCATGCCGAAGGACATCTTCCCCGAGATTTCCGAGCCGATCGTCACGTTGATCTGGCAATACGGCGGCATTCCCGCGGACGCTTTCGAAAAACAGATCACGATCTTTTCCGAACAGCAGCTCAGCACGACCGTAAGCAACATCAAGCGGATCGAGTCGCACACGATCAACAGCAAGAACGTCATCCGCATTTTCTTCCAGCCCTCGGTGCGGATCGACCAGGCGGTTAGCCAGATCACGGCGACGTCGCAGACGATCATCCGGCGCATGCCGCCGGGCCAGCAGCCGCCGCAAATCGTGCAGTACGACGCCTCCAGCGTGCCGATCCTGCAGATCGCGCTCGGCAGCGACACGCTCAGCGAGCAACAGCTGTATGACCAGGGTTTGTGGCTGGTGCGTAACGAAGTCGTCCCCGTACCCGGTGCAACCGTGCCGTTGCCATACGGCGGACGACCCCGCCTGGTGATGATCGACGCGGATCCGGTGCGCATGCATGCCAAGGGCGTGACGGCCAAGGAAATCAATGACGCGCTAAACAAGCAAAACGTAAACTTGCCGACCGGCCTGACGCAGATCGGCTCGCGCGACTACATCCTCAGCATCAACAACAGCCCGGAGAAAATCTCCGAACTCGGATTGCTGCCGATCAAGAGTGTCGGCGGGGCGATGGTGTACATCAACGACGTCGCCGACGTACGCGATGGCTACAACGAACAGACCAGCCTGGTTCGCCACGACGGCCGCAAATCCGCCCTGATCACCGTGCTCAAGAGCGGCGGCGCTTCCACGCTCGACATCATTCGTGAAGTGCGCCAGCGGCTGTCCAATGTCGCGTTGCCCGAAGGCTTGTCGCTTTCGTTCCTGTTCGACCAGTCGGTGTTTGTCGCCAACGCGATGCACGCCGTGGTGGTGGAAGGCCTCATGGCGGCCGCGTTGACCGGCCTGCTGATCCTGCTGTTCCTGGGCAGCTGGCGCTCGACCCTGGTCGTGGTGACGTCAATACCGCTCGCCATCATGTTCTCCATCATCATGCTCAACGTCCTGGGGTATTCGCTGAACCTCATGACTCTGGGCGGACTCGCGCTGGCGGTCGGTATCCTGGTCGACGACGCGACGGTCACCATCGAGAACGTCCATCGCCACATGGGCATGGGCAAGGGATTGCGCCTGTCGATCCTGGACGGTTCACAGCAGATCGTGGTGCCCGCGCTGGTCTCCATGCTTTGCATCTGTATCGTGTTCCTGCCGGTGCTGTTGTTGACCGGGGCCGCGAAATACCTGTTCACGCCGATGGCCCTGGCGGTCGTGTTTTCCATCCTCGCTTCCTACGGCATTTCCCGCACCCTGGTCCCGGTCATGTCGCGCTATTTGTTGCTCGAAGACGAGCACGGCGATGGCCGCTCCTTCATGGCGAGAATGCACACCGTCGTAGAGCGCAATTACGAGCGCCTGCGCGCGGGCTATGTCGGTGCGCTGCGCTGGGCATTGGTTAGCCGGGTTACGGTTTTCTCGCTGTTCATGGTCCTGGTCGTCGGGTCGGGTGCGGCGCTCTGGTTCATCGGCTGGGAATTCTTTCCCGTGGTGGATGCCGGGCAGATCCGATTGCACGTCAACGCGCCGGTCGGTACCCGCATAGAGGACACGGGAGTGATCTTTTCGCGCGTACAGGACGAGATCCGCCGCACCATCGACCAGAAGGACCTGGACGTCATCATCGACAACATCGGTATCCCGCCGTCGACCAACCTGGCCTACAGCGACAACGTGACGCTGTCGTCCGGCGATGGCGAAATCCTGGTCTCCCTGAAAACCGATCACGAGGTTCCAACCAAGGAATACATTCGCAGGCTGCGTCAGGTGTTGCCGGAGAAATTTCCGGATTGCTCGTTCTATTTCCAGCCCGGCGACATGATGAACCAGATCCTGAACTTCGGGCTGCCGGCGCCGATCGACGTCAAGATCATCGGCGGGGACTACAAGAACTTCCACCTCGCCAAGGAAATCGAGGCGAAGATGAAGCGCATTCCCGGCGCGGTCGACGTGCATGTTCACCAGATCATGAACCAGCCCGCGTTGCGCGTGGAAGTCGACCGGACGCGTGCGTCACAGCTTGGCGTAACTCAGCGTGAGATCGCGGAAAACTTCCTGATTGCATCGTCATCGAGCGTAGTCGTCACGCCGAACTACTGGAACGATCCGAAGACCGGCCGTCCGTATCAGGTCGTCGTCGTACAGCCTCATGAAACCGCGCTGAATTCGATCGATTCGGTTCTGAACATTCCGCTGCCCGGCAAGGGCCAATCGCCTACCCAGACCCTGGGCAACGTCGCCACCATCAAGCGCGTGGACCTGCCGGCGATCATCAACCACATCAATACGGAACTGTCATTCGATGTCTACGCAAACGTGCAGGGCAGGGATCTCGGCGCGGTTGCTGCGGACGTGCGCAGGGTGGTCGATGAGTTCATACCGAAGGCACGCGAGCAGAAGAACAACACGCGCATCGAAATCGCCGGCCAGGCCGAAAGCATGTACGACGCATTTACGCGGATGGGCATTGGATTGATTGCGGCCGTGCTGCTCGTGTACTTCATCATGGTCATCAATTTCCAGTCGTGGACTGACCCGTTCATCATCATTACCGCGTTGCCCGGCGCCTTCTGCGGAATCATCTGGATGCTGTTCCTCACCGGGACGAACTTCAGTGTTCCCTCGCTGATGGGCGCGATCATGAGCGTGGGTGTGGCCACGGCCAACAGTATTCTGATGGTGTCGTTCGCCAACGAAATGCTCAGGGAAGGCCGCAATCCTATCGATGCCGCGATCGAGGCCGGTTCGACCCGGCTGCGCCCGGTGTTGATGACGGCGGCAGCCATGGTCATCGGTATGGCGCCGATGGCGAGCGGCCTCGGCGAAGGCGGCGAACAGAATGCGCCGCTCGGACGCGCCGTGATCGGCGGCCTGATCCTCGCGACAGTCGCCACCCTGTTCTTCGTGCCGGTGGTGTTCAGCATCCTGCGCAGGAAAGGTGTTCCCAAACCGAGGTTCGCCGAAGACAACGTCGTGCTGGCGCCAGAGTGATTGCGGATCGGACTACAACTGATGGATCGTAGAGGGGAGACTTGACGTGAAAAAAGTGATTTTGCTGTGCTTGATGCTCGGACTTGTTTCCTGCGCCCAAATGACCCGCGCCACGCCCGACCAGCAGTTCGAAGCCTATCGGACCGAGGTCAAATCGGAGCGTCAGTCCGGAACGATTACCGCAGTGAAGGAGCAGGAAAAGCTGCGCGACCGGTATTGGGAGGTCTTCGGAAAAGATCCGGACAGCGCAGGCCATTTTGCTTTTGCGATCTCCTTGATGAGGAGCGTGGAAGCAGGGGCTTTCCCGATGGACGAGGCCCTCGCGATGGTGTCGGCCCGCGAGAGCGAAGTCTTCGTCCGCAGGGCAGCCTCGCGGCAAGTCGCCAGCGGCTACGAATACGCCAACTGATGCTCGCCGTCTGACCGTACCCGGTTTATCATTTGCCGCTTCGTATAACGGAGCGACAAATGGGCCCAGCGGGATTTGCGGCAGTCGGCATAGGAGCGGCACTCGGTGCGTGGCTGCGGTGGTGGCTCGGCGTCATGTTCAATGCCGTCAATCCGAATTTGCCTTACGGGACACTGGCCGCCAACCTGCTCGGCGGCTATCTGATCGGTGTAGCCGTCGCAATTTTCACGCAGCAGGCAGCGCTTCCAATTGAATACCGCCTGTTCATCATCACGGGCTTCCTCGGTGGCCTGACGACTTTTTCGTCGTTCTCCGGGGAGGCCGTTGGCCTGTTGATGGAAGGAAATTACGGCTGGGCCGGCCTGCTGATCCTGAGCCACCTGGCCGGTTCGATCGCGATGACCTTCCTGGGTATCTTCAGCGTGCGCGCCGTGTTGGCCTGAATCAGGCGGCGAACTGATTCAGGGTCGCCCGCGCGGAGTCTATGACTTCGGACGCCGTGAGGCCTGCCGGGCCGATACCGGCGGCAACCAACCTGTCCGCCGCCAGGCCATGCAGGTGCACGGCCGCAAGTAATGCGAGGTCGGGCTCACAACCCTGAGCAATGAGAGCAGCGACGATGCCCGTCAGCACGTCGCCCATTCCTGCGGCGGCCATTCCGGGATTGCCGCTGGTATTGATGTACCAGTCGCCGTTTACGTGCGCGCAGATACTGCCATTCCCCTTCAATACCACGGCCGCGTTGTAGCGTTGCGCCAGCGCGCACGCTGACGCGATGCGATCGTGCTGTATTTTTTCCGTCGTGGTGCCAAGCAAGCGGGCGGCTTCCGCAGGATGCGGGGTCAGGATGGTGGCGCCGCCACGGCCCGTGACGCCTTGTTGAAGTTTCGGATGAACGGCGAGCAGATTCAGTGCATCGGCATCCAGAACCAGCGGCGCACGATGCGCAATGGCCGCGGCGAGCGCGTGTTGCGCCGCCTGCGATTCACCCAGGCCCGGGCCTGCCGCAAGGCAATCCAGCGCATCGATCTTCAATACGTCCTGTGCCGAGCGAAGCATCAACTCGGGTTGCAACAGATCCACCGTGGGCGATTCGGCAAACAGTCCCACGTATACGCGACCCGCGCCGACTTTCAGCGCCGCGCGTCCCGCCAGCAGAGCCGCGCCCACCATGCCTTGTGCGCCCCCGAGTATCCCGACATTGCCGAACGTGCCCTTATGGCTGTTGCGTTGGCGCACTGGAAGAACCGAGGCGATCAGCGAAGATTCGATGCGCTGGCCGCGCGGCGACTGCAATTCCGGCAGATCGATGCCCAGCGTATCGAGCTGGACATTGCCGGCGCAATCCGGACCGTCCAGGGTTAACAGGCCAGCCTTCATGCCGATAAATGTCAACGTACGGCGCGCGCAAATGGCGCGTCCGAGAATACGGCCGCTGTCGGCGTGCAGGCCGCTGGGAATGTCGATCGCGAGCACATCGACGCTGGATGCATTAACCCCGTCGACCAGATCGGCAATCTGGTTTTCCAGCGGCCGTTCCAGGCCGATGCCGAGCAGGCCGTCGATGATCAGGTCATGGCGCCCTTCGGCAGGAATGGATTCCAGCGTCGTGCCGCCCGCCTCGCGCCAGGACTGCCGTGCGGCTTTTGCATCGGCCGGCTGCTTGTCCGGGTTGCCGACGTAAACGACGGTAACGTCGACCCACCATTCCTTGAGCTGACGGGCCGCAATGAATGCGTCGCCGCCGTTGTTGCCTGGGCCGGCCAGCACCAGGACGCGCTTGCCGCGGTCGCCGAGCATCTCGCGCGCGAGCTTCGCAACCGCCACGCCCGCGTGCAACATAAGAGGAGGGGAGGCGGGCCCGCTGAGTACCACCTGCTCGATTTCACGAATCTGCCGTGCTAGAAAAACCGGGGTGAAATCCTTGCGCATGGCTTGCATTCTAGACCACCCCCGAATCGGGGCACGCGGCGCGATCCACCGGCCGATGGAAGCAATCACAGTGAGCTGAGGCATCGCAGCAGGGCGTTTGGATGCCGCGCTACCCGTAATATAAATATGGGTATTACGCTCGCCAAGCGACAGAAGGGGACCGGAGACGAAAATGGAGGGTGCGGAACGAAGCGGTTA
>JBDTTE010000034.1:0-19021 GCA_039930785.1 Betaproteobacteria bacterium
GCGCGACCGCGACGACCTGCGCGTGCGTGCGCGACCCTCGCTGGTGCGACTGGCCGCGATGTCGGAGGATTCCGTGCTGCTGTCGGTACGAAGCGGCGGCACCGAGTCGGTCTGCGTCGACCGCGAAGTCGGCCAGTTCCCGATCCGCGCCAACTATCTGGACATCGGCAGCCGCCGGCCGCTGGGCATTGGCGCCGGTGCGATGGCGCTGCTCGCCTGGCAGTCGGAGGCGGAGATCGAAGCCATCCTGCCGCTGGTCGCCCAACGTCTGCCGCAGTTTCCCAAGGTCACGATGGCGTGGCTGAAGACCGAAATCGAGCGATCGCGCGAGCGCGGTTACGCCGTGTTCCTCAACATGCTGGTGGATCGCATGGGCGCCATCGGCGTACCGATCTTCGGCGCGGACGGCCGGCCCGTCGCCGCGATCAGCATCGCCGCATTGTCCGACCGTTTGTCGTCGCGCATGGAGCAGCTGGTGGACATGCTCAAGCGCGAGGCGGAAGCGGTGGGGAATCCGAAGAGGTGATGCCGTGACGGATAGAGCCGTGACTGTCGTGACTGCGTGACTGTCGTGGGTATGAGAGGCTTTCACGCAGTCACGATCGTCACGCAGTCACGTCGTAACGAAAAGGAGCGCTTTTGAGTTTCATCTCCGGCGTCGGCCTGACGCCTTACGGCAAGCATCCGGGCAAGGGCACGCTCGATCTCATGAGCGAAGCGGCAAGTGCCGCGCTCGCCGATGCGCAGCTCGAGCGTCGCGACATCGATGGCCTTGTCTGCGGCTATTCGACGACGCTGCCGCACCTGATGCTTTCCACGGTGTTCGCCGAACATTTCGGCTTGAAGCCCGAGTACGCGCATGCCATCCAGCTCGGTGGCGCGACCGGTTTTGCCATGGCGATGCTTGCGCATCATCTGGTCGAGGCGGGGGCCGCGAAGAACATCCTGGTCGTGGCGGGCGAGAACCGTCTGACCGGGCAAAGCCGCGATTCCGCGATGCAGACGCTGGCGCAGGTCGGCCACCCGGTTTACGAAGTGCCGCTCGGAGCGACCATTCCGGCGTACTACGGCTTGCTCGCATCGCGCTACATGCTCGAACACGGCACGACCGAGGCCGATTTTGCCGAGCTGGCGGTGGTGATGCGCCGGCACGCGGGGATGCATCCTGGCGCGCAATTCAGGGACCCCGTCACGGTCGCCGATGTGCTCGCGTCGAAGCCGATTGCCTCCCCGCTGAAATTGCTCGATTGCTGCCCGGTATCAGATGGCGGCGCGGCTTTTGTGGTGAGCCGGGAAAAGATCAACGATATCGGCGTGCGCATCCGCGGGACGGGGCAGGCCCACCCCTACCAGCACATCAGCGCCGCGCCGAGCCTGTCGCGATCGGGCGCTGCGCCTTCGATGGCGAAGGCGCTATCGAAGGCGGGGGTCAAGGCCACCGACGCCAACTATGCGGCCATCTACGACAGCTTCACGATCACGGTGACCATCCTGCTCGAAGAACTGGGCCTCGCGCCGCGCGGTCGTGCCGGCACCTTGGCGCGCGAAGGCCATTTCAATCACGACGGCAAGCTGCCGCTGAATACCCACGGCGGCCTGCTTTCCTACGGACACTGCGGCGTGGGGGGCGCGATGGCCCACCTGGTCGAGGCACACCGGCAACTGACCGGTCGTGCGGAAAACCGCCAGGCGAAGAACGCCAGCCTCGCGATGTTGCACGGCGACGGCGGCGTCCTGTCGTCGCATGTTTCACTGGTGCTCGGATCATGACTGCGGCCGACTGGACAGCTGGAGCCGATGGGATCGTTTATCAAACTTGCGAGGCGTGCAAAGCAGTCTGGTATTTCCATCGCAGCTTCTGCCCGGGATGTGGCAAGGGCGAGCCGACCACGCGACAGGCATCGGGCCTGGGCACACTGCACGCCCGCACGCTGGTGTCGCGCGCACCGAGCGAAGAACTGCGTGCGCACGTGCCTTACCTGATCGTGCTGGTGGACGCCGAAGAAGGTTTCCGGCTGATGGCGCATGGCGATCCGGCGCTGAACATCGGCGACAAGGTGCGCGCCCGGTTCACCGAACTCGCCGGAAAGAAGATTCCGTATTTCGAGAAGGCTTAGCCGGCTTGTGGCCGGCGTTCAGGGGCGTTGACGCAAAGTACGCAAAGGGAAGGCAGGAAAGAACGCAAAGGAACTCGTGGGTGAATTGCACAATTCTCCGTATCCGAACGTTCGGGTTTTCTTTGCGATCTCTGCGTCTTTGCGCCTTTGCGTCGAGGTGTTGAGTTGCTGACGTCGGGCCGTCAGGAGCGTTGACGCAAAGTACGCAAAGGAGTCGAGGGGCGGTAGCGTAAATTCACCGCCTGCTAATTTTCGTTTTTCCTTTGCGACCTTTGCGTTCTTTGCGCCTTTGCGTCGAGATGTTGACTTCAAAGGCGTTGACGCAAAGGACGCAAAAGAAGGGCAAGAAAGAACGCAAAGGAATTCGTCGAATGAGTCGCGCAACTTCAACGCGTGCCAAGTTGATTTTCCTTTGCGTTCTCTGCGACCTTTGCGTCTTTGCGTCGAAATGTAGGCATTAGGGCCCTATTTTTCAGAGGATAGAAAATGAAAGATGTCCTGCGCGATTCCCTGCGCACCGTGCTGAACCCGAAATCCGTCGCCGTCATCGGCGCGTCGGAAAACGAAAACAAGATAGGCGGCCGCCCGCTGCTTTACCTGTCCCGCCACGGCTTCAAGGGCAAGGTCTACCCGATCAACCCGAAGCGCGCCGAGATCCAGGGCTACAAGGCCTATCCTTCGCTCGCGGACGTGCCCGACGCGCCGGAAGCGGCCATCGTGGCCCTCGCAGGCGATGCGGCGATCGAAGCAGTCGAGCAGTGCGCGCAGCGCGGTGTTCGTGCCACCGTGGTCATGACGTCCGGCTTCGGGGAGACCGATCCGGTCGCCGGCAAGGCGAAGGAGAAGCGCATGCGCGACGCGGCGCACGCCGCCGGCATGCGCATCATCGGGCCGAATTCGCAGGGGCTGGCCAACTTCGGCACCGGCGCCATCCTGTCGTTTTCGACCATGTATATCGAAGCGCCGCCGATGGACGGCCCGATCGCGGTGGTCAGCCAGTCGGGCGCGATGAGCGTGGTGCCTTACGGATTGCTGCGATCGCGTGGCCTGGGCGTGCGCCATTCCCACGCCACCGGCAACGACGCGGACGTGAGCGCTTCCGAGCTGGCTTCCGTCGTCGCCGAGGATCCCGACCTGAAGCTGTTGCTGCTCTACCTGGAGAGCATCAGCGATCCGTACTTTCTGGCCGAAACCGCGCGCATCGCGCATTCGCGCAACCTGCCGGTCATTGCGCTGAAGTCCGGTCGCACTGCAGCCGGGCAGGAAGCCGCCAAGTCGCACACCGGTGCATTGGCTAACGAGGATCGCACGGTGGACGCCTTCCTGGCGCGCCACGGCATCTGGCGCGCCCGCGACACGGCAGAGCTGGTGGCGAGCGCGGAGATGTACCTGAAAGGGTGGAAGCCCAAAGGCCGCAAGCTGGTGGCGATCAGCAATTCCGGCGCCGTCTGCGTGATGGCGGCAGATGCCGCGAGCAGTGTCGGCATGCCGATGGCCAAACTCGCCGGCGACACCCGCGCCGAGCTCGGCAAGATCCTGCCCGGGTTCGCGACGACCACCAACCCGATCGATATCACCGCCGCGCTGATGACCAATAGCGGGCTGTTCTCGCAGATCCTCCCCGTGCTGGCGCGCGATTCCGCGGCCGATGCGTTCCTGATCGGCATTCCGGTTTCGGGCAAGGGATACGACGTGGAGGCCTTTGCACGCGATTCCGCGGATTTCGCCAAGGCGACGGGGAAACCGCTCGTCGTGGCGATCCCGCAGCCGAACATTGCTGCGCGTTTCAAGGAGCACGGCTTGCCCGTGTTCCCGACGGAATACGAAGCCGTCGCGGCGCTGAATCAGTTCCTCTCGCACGGCGAACTGATGCAGGTCGCCAAAGGCCGCGAGCTTGCCAGCACGCACCCGCCCGCCGCTGCCGAGGCCGAATCGGTCATGCTGAACGAAGCGGACAGCTTGAAATTACTGGCTGATGCCGGTGTTCCAGTCGTCGGGCATCGTCTATGTAAAAGCGCCGATGAGGCCGCGGCCGCGCTCGCCGAATTGGGCGGCCCGGTGGCGGTGAAGGGTTGCTCGGCGGATGTCGCGCACAAGAGCGAACTTGGCCTGGTCCGCCTGGGGTTGAACGATGCGGCGGCAGTGCGCGCGGCGTTTACGGAGATGCAGAAGGCGCTGGCCGCGCATGGTGCGCGCTTCGATGGCGCGATCGTCGCAAAGATGGCGCGCGGGCGGCGCGAGATGATGATCGGGGCGCGCATCGACCCCGTATTCGGCCCTGTCGTCCTGGTGGGCGACGGCGGCAAATACGTGGAAGCCATGCCGGATGTCCAGCTGCTGATCGCGCCATTCAGCGCGGTGGAAGTGCGCGAAGCCCTACAGCGGCTGCGCATTGCGCCGCTGCTCGACGGCGTGCGTGACGAACCCCCGCTGGATGTCGAGGCATTCTGCGATGCCGTGCTCGCGGTCGGGCGGTTGATGACCGACACGAAATCCGGCGTGGCGAACCTGGACCTGAATCCCGTGCTCGTCGGTGCCGCGGGCGCGGGCTGCGTCGCGCTCGACGCCGTGGTTTACGCCTGTCCGGCCCAGGCGACTTAGCGCCGTCGCGGATGCTCTGCCGCTGAAACCCCGCCTTCTTTGCGGGGCTTACTTCCCCCCTCAACTTGCGTTGACGCGCGTCGTTATTTACGGGAATGTTCGCGCTGGCGGGCGACAGGCCGATTGCAGCGATTCGCCATCGGCGGCGACCCGCAACATTTACGAAACAGCTACCCGGCTTGGCCGTCGCAGGCCCGGACCAAGGAGGAATACAGATGATGCGAACCAGCGTGTCGCGCTTGTACGGAAAACTTTCCCTGATACTGATTTGCGCAGCCCTCGGCGCCTGCGGCTCGATGCAGAAGAGCAGCAGTTCCTCGGCGGGCGAGCAATCCTCTGCGCCGATCTCCGAGTCTCCCCAGCCGGGCGACAAGGCTTCTGCGAATAGTGCCTCGCCCGGCTCGAACGGGGCCGCATCCTCGTCCGCCACCAGCAAGCCAGGACCCAATTCGGATGTGAACGGCAAGCCGCTTCCGGCGGATGCCGCAGCCAAGGCCGAGGAAGCCAGGCAACTGAAGCGCCAGCTCGACGAGCAGGACGCCCAGATCAACCGGTTGCGCAATGACCAGCAGGCGGAGGAAGCACGCCTGGACGCGGACACCGCGCGATCGCAGGACCAGCAGCGGTCGGCGACTGCCGCAGGTGCCCAGGGACAATCCGGCGCGAACGACGAAGCCGCGGTATTCCCCGCTGGCGACAACTCGGCCACGCCTGGCGGCACTGCGGCTGCGGCCGCTGCCGCTGCGGAAGCTGCCGCTGACAATGGCTCAGGCGCCGCCGTGGCCGCGACGAGCGAACGCAGTGTGTATTTCGGCTACAACGAAGCCATGGTGTCGGAGAAGTACGACGACATGCTGGTGGCGAATGCGGCCTACCTGAGGGCGCATCCCACCTTCACGGCCGAGGTGCAGGGGAATTGTGACGATCGCGGCAGCCGTGAATACAACCTCGCGCTCGGCGCGCGTCGTGCGGACGCCGTGAAGCGTGCGCTGGAGCTGGCAGGTGCGAACGGCGGCCACATCACCGCCGTCAGCTATGGCGCCGAGAAGCCCGTGGCGACCGGCCATGATGAAGAGAGCTACAGCAAGAACCGCCGTGTCGACATTATCTACTGACCGATTCGGAGCCCTGCGCTCCTGGGTCGTTTGCGCCGCCGCGCTCGCCGCGACCGGCTGCGCGACCCAGGATCAGTTGCGCAATTCCGACGTGTCGCACGACCAGGACGTGGAAGCCTTGCGCGCCGAATTGCGGCACACACAGGATACCGTCCATACGCTTGAAGTTGCGCTGGCGGAGACGCGTGCGCGCGTCGACGGGGCCCGGACACAGGCCGATAGTGCGCTGGCCACGTCCCGCGAATTCCTCTCCAACCTGGTTGCCGTGCGTGAAGAGCAGCGCCGCCAGCTGGATGAGAATGGGGCGGCATTTTCCGACTTGCGGCGTAAGACGGCGGATTTCGATATCAAGTTGCAGGCCCAGCAGCGGGCGATGGACCAGGGCTACGCTTCTTTCAGCGAGGCGATTCGCAGGCTGGCGGTCGTTGAAGCCGGGCTGCAGGACATGTCGCGCCGCTCGGGTGCGCTGGAAACCAGGGCGAGGCTCGGACAGGAAAGCGACGAGGCTACCAACCGCCAGTTGGTTGCCTTGCGCAAACAGGTGGAGGACACCCGTTCGGTCATGAGTTCGGAGGGCCTGCTGGAACTCATGCGCGGTCTCGAGGATGTGAGGCGCAGTTCCGCGTCCCTGCGCGGCTCCATAGAGGAACTGGAAAAGGCGCAGAGCGACGCGGCCACCCAGACCAGGAATTTCTATGTCGACCTGGACGCGCGCGTCCGGCTCCTGAAGCAAGCCAGCCTGCCGACGAGGCCGGAGGCCGGGCGCGACGAAGCGCTGGCAGCCCCACCGAAAGTGCCGCTGGAAGACGGCGGCGCGTCGGCCTCCGTGCCCGCGCAGCCTGACTCCCACCAGCAATAATTCCTGCCCGGGGCAACTGCCGCAGCGGTCTCGCGACCGCGGGCCATGACCCTTTATCGCGGCGACAGGTGCCGTCTTCCCCCAGGAATCCTGCGAGCGGCCGATGTCGTTGCGCTCGTGCGCGATGAAGGGAAAGCCGCCGCCAAGGCAAAAAACACGACGTTGGCGATTATGACTTGGACATGCCCCGCACCTGGTTCACCGGCGCGGGAGTGTCAGCAACAGACGACACATGCCGCGTGGGCGACGATGGCGGAGGACATGCCGTTGCGGTGCGGGCGATGCCCGATTATGGTTTCTCATAGGGGAAAACGTCATTTTCGCGAAGGAGTTTGCGTGCTCGCGAGCGCGCTTCAAGGCGCGCTCGGACACTGTTCAGCAACCCGCGCGAGGCACACTCCTCGACGTGCAAATCTACTTTTCACGACTGGGGAATCGTCGAAACACTTCCGCGCGCGTGTCGCGATTGCGCATCGCTCCCTATGAAAAACGTGCGTTTTCGATTGACAACGCACTTTCGTCTCGGCATTCTCTGCTCGCCGTGCCTCTGCTTCTGGCAAGGCAACACTTATCGCAATAAGAATTTTTGATACGTGCAAACTCAAATTGGAGGTACCACGATGGCTGCAAAGAAGAAGACCGCTGCGAAAAAACCCGTGAAGAAGGCTGTCAAGAAAGCCGCGCCGAAGAAGGCCGCGAAGAAGCCTGCGAAGAAGGCTGCCGCGAAGAAACCCGCGAAGAAGGCTGCGAAGAAACCTGCGGTCAAGCGGAAGCCGAATGCGGCCTTCATGAAGGCCATGACCCCCAGCGCTTCTCTCGCAGCAGTGATCGGCAGCACCCCGATGCCGCGCACCGAAGTGACCAAGAAGCTGTGGGCTTACATCAAGAAGCACGATCTGCAGGACGCGAAGAACCGTCGCAACATCAATGCCGATGACAAGCTGAAAGAAGTTTTCGGCGGCAAGAAGCAGGTATCGATGTTCGAGATGACCAAGCTCGTCGCTGGCCACCTCAAGTAAGCGTCTCGTGTTGGCGCGCGGCATACCGGGCCTGCTCAAAGCTGGCCCGGTTGCCCATAAGACGCCTCTCAAGGCCGGCCCGGTGGCCCATCAGGTGCCTGCGGGCTGGCCTGGTGGCTCAGTTGGTCGTCGCGCCCAAGCGCAACATTCCCAAAAGATTCCCCTGCATCCTGGTTCACCTGCCCGCATAGTCGCGCGAGGCGTTGTCGAACTGCATCTGGAGTCGTCTGCCATTTTCCATCGTACCGGGCGCTACGTGAAAACCTGCGTCGGGCGGAAACGTCCGGCGATAGCCCGTGTCTTATCCTTTCCTGGAGACGCAAGTGGAGAGAGCCATGCTTGAAAGACTGCGCCTGACGAGCCTGATCGTCGGGCTCGCGCTATGCACTGCCGCCGCCGCCGATGAACTGGTCGGTAAGATGGGCGACGTCGAACTGCGCACCACGGAACTGAAAACAATCATCAGCGAGCAACCGCCAGACGTGCGCCATCAGCTGGCGAGCGAGCCGGCGGCGCTGGAACGCCTGGTGCGCAGCGAATTGATGCGCAAAGCCGTGCTCAACGAGGCAAAACAAAAAGGCTGGGACAAGCGCGCGGAACTGCAGCCGATCATCGAACGCGCACGCGACCAGGTCATCGTCAGTTCCTTCGTGGGCAACGTCGCCAAGCCCGCCGAGAGCTATCCGACGGAAGACGAGATCAAACAGTTTTACGAGGGCAACAAGGCGCAGCTCCTGGCCCCGCCGCAGTTCCAGCTGGCCCAGATTTTCCAGCCGGCACCGGATGGCGACAAGGCGAAGTCCGATGAAGCCAGGAAGAAAATTGCCGAGGTGAGCGCCAAGCTCGCCAAGCCGGGTGCGGATTTCGCCAAGCTCGCCAAGGAGAACTCCGCGCACAAGGAAAGTGCGGACAAGGGCGGCGAGCTTGGCTGGATCAGCGAAGAGCAGATGGTGCCGGAGATCCGCAAGGTGGTGACGGGAATGAACAAGGGCGATGTCAGCCAGCCGATCAAGTCCAACGCGGGGTGGCACCTGATCAAGTTGCTCGACAAAAAGCCGGCCGCTACCCGACCGCTCGCCGAAATACGCGCCAACCTGGTTGTGGCAATGCGCAATCGCAAATCCCAGGAGATGGAGCGCGCCTATCTGGAGGCCTTGTCGATCAAGCTGCCGCCGACGCTGAACCAGATCGAGCTGGGCAAGGTGCAGGGCGAGTTGCGCTGAGCCAGGGCGTTTGTACCGCGGAGGCGCGGAGGCGCAGAGGAAACGCAGAGGAAAGCTTAAGGCGGGTTGGGAATTCGAGTCCGTGTCTGCGATATCGGGAGATTGCCATCCGAAGGCGTCGCGATCCACGTTCTCCGATGGTGGCAACCAGTAATCCGGGTCTTCTCCGCGTTTCCTCTGCGCCTCCGCGCCTCTGCGGTTAGTCTGGTCTCTGCCCTGGGTTACGATAGGCGATCCCGCTCACCCAGGAACAGACCATGGCTCTTGCACCGATTTCGCCGCAGATCCTCGAACAACTCAAGCATGTTTCCACCGCGACGCTCACCTCCCAGCTCTTCAAGCTGGGCTTCCGCAACACTTACCTGACCGGCGTCAGGCCGCTCAATCCAAGCTTGCGCATGGCCGGGGAAGCCGTGACGGTGCGATTCGTGCCGGCGCGAGAGGACATGGCGACCTTCGAGGCAATCGGCAAGCCCGGCTATCCGCAGCGCAAGGCCATCGACGAAATCCTGCCCGGCCAGGTGCTGGTGCTCGACTGCCGCAACATCGACACGGTGGCGGCCGGCGGGGAAATCCTGATGTCGCGGCTGAAATCGCGCGGCGCGGCCGGCGCGGTGACCGATGGCGCGATGCGTGACTACGCGTCGATCCAGAAACTGGGATTTCCGGTGTTCGCGAAAAGCATGGCTGCATCCGCGCACATCCACCGGCATTTCGCGATGGACATCAACCTGCCGGTCGGTTGCGCGGACGTGCTGGTCATGCCGGGCGACATCATGGTCGGCGACGAGGAGGGCGTGGTCTGCATTCCGCGCCATCTCGCGGAGCAGGTGGCGCAGACGGGCCTGGATATGGAAGAACTGGAAGCCTGGGTGCTGGAGAAGGTCCAGGCGGGCGCACCGATTGCCGGCACCTATCCACCGAATGAACCGATGCGCGTCGAGTACGAAGCCTGGAAGAAAAAGCGGTAGCGCCGTGAGCCAGGGCTCATTCGACACAATCCTGTTCGACCTGGGCGCCGTCCTGGTCGACTGGAATCCGCGTTACCTCTACAGCGACCACTTCGAAGACGAGCAAGCGATGGAGCATTTTCTCGCCGAGATCGCGCCGTCGTGGTGGAACCTCGAAATCGACGGCGGCAAATCTTTCGACCAGGCGGTCGCAGAGCGCTCCGCTGTGCATCCGACGCACGCGGAGCTGATCGCGCTCTGGCGCGATGGCTGGCACCACATGCTGCGCGACGAAATTGCCGGCAGCGTCGAAATCCTCGGCGAGTTGCGCTCGAAGGGGTACAAGTTGCATGCCCTCACCAACTGGTCGGCGGAAACCTTTCCGCTGGCGCGCGAAAAATTCGAGTTCCTGAAATGGTTCGAGGACATCGTCGTGTCCGGCGAGGTCGGGCTGGTCAAGCCCGATCCGCGCATTTTTTCGCTGGTCATCGAGCGCTGTGGCCTGAACCCTGGGCGAACGATATTCATCGACGACAACCTGCACAACGTGGAAGCAGGGCGCGCCGCCGGATTGCATTCGCTGCACTTTCGCGATCCGCCGCAGTTGCGCGCCGATCTCGTGCGGCTGGGTGTGCTTTGATGCCTTGGCGTTCTGTCAGCACGGGCGGGTATAAAATCACGCATCAAGAACGATAAATCCGGAGGACGTCATGAGCGCAGTACCCGCCCGAAAACCCGCTGAGGAAGCGGTCATCACATTCCAGAACCTGATCGGCGGCCAGTGGCAGCCGGCATCCGACGGCCGCACGTTCGACATGGTCAGCCCGAGCGACGGCCAGGTCTTTGCGAAAATCGCACGCGGCACGAAAACCGATGTGGACGCAGCGGTAAAAGCCGCGCGCCATGCCTTCGAAGAAGGCGCGTGGGGCAAGCTTACGGCGCTGGAGCGCGGCCGGCTGCTGACGAAGCTCGGCGAGGCGATCCTTGCGAATCACGAGGAGCTTTCGCAGCTGGAAGCGCGCGATTGCGGCAAGCCGATGAAGCAGGCACGGGCCGACATCACCGCGGCAGCGCGCTATTTCGAGTTCTACGGCTCTGCAGCGGACAAGGTCTATGGCGACACGCTGCCCTTCCTCGACGGCTACATGGTTACGATCATGCGCGAGCCGAAGGGTGTCACCGGCCACATCATTCCGTGGAACTATCCGGCGCAGATGTTCGGTCGCAGCCTGGCGGCCGCGCTGGCGATGGGCAACGCGGTGGTCATGAAGCCGGCGGAAGATGCCTGTGTCGCGCCGGTGCGCATGGCACAGCTCGCGCAGGAAATCGGTTTTCCGCCCGGCGCGCTGAATGTCGTGACCGGTGTCGGTGAAGAAGCCGGCGCGGCGCTCGCCGCCCACCCCGGCATCGATTTCATGTCGTTCACCGGGTCGCCCGAAGTCGGCACGCTGGTGCAAAAAGCCGCTGCGGAAAACCACATCGGCTGCACCCTGGAGCTGGGCGGCAAGTCGCCGCAGATCGTGTTCGAGGATGCGGATTTCGACGCCGTGGTGCCGATCGTCGTCAATGCCATCGTGCAAAACGGCGGCCAGACCTGCTCTGCGGGCAGCCGCGTGCTGGTGCAGAAATCCATCTACGACCGCTTCGTGACGCAGGTCGTCGCGAAGTTCAAGCAGCTACGCGTGGGCAGCCATGCGATGGATCTGGATTGCGGGCCGCTGATTTCCGAGAATCAAAAGAAGCGCGTGCAGGGCTTCATCGATCGCGCCAGGAAGGACGGCATTCCGGTGCTCGCCGAAGCGCAACTGGCGGACGGTTTGCCTTCAGGCGGTTACTACGTCGCTCCCATGCTGTTCGGTCCCGTGCCGCGCAACAATTCGCTGGCTTGCGACGAAGTCTTCGGCCCGGTGCTGTCGATCATCCCGTTCGAAGACGAGGCCGATGCCATCAAGCTCGCCAACGCGACCGAGTTCGGACTGGTTGCCGGCGTGTGGACGCGCGATGGCGCGAGGCAGATGCGGGTCGCTAAAAAAATGCGTTGCGGGCAGGTGTTCGTGAATGGCTATGGCGCTGGCGGCGGCATCGAATTGCCGTTCGGCGGCGTGAAGAAGAGCGGACATGGCCGCGAGAAGGGCATGGAAGCGCTGAAGGAGTTTTCGCACACCAAGACCATCGTGTTCAAGCACGGTTAGTCTAGAGCAGTCTCAATCTCATCACGAAGGCACGAAGGACACGAAGAAACACGAAGAAGGGCAAGAGAAAGATTAGTCGGGATTTGAAGTGCCCATAGTGAGCGATCGAGGAGCCCAAACGTCCGCAATATTCCTACGGACGATGAATTCTTGATCCTTCCCGGTTTTCTTCGTGTTTCTTCGTGTCCTTCGTGCTCTTCGTGATGAAGACTTATCGCGAGGTTTTATTTGCATTTGATCCGTCCCTTTACCGGCCTGCGACCCGCGCCTGGCCGCGCCGCGGAAATTGCCGCGCCGCCTTACGATGTCCTTTCGACCGAAGAAGCGCGCAGCCGTGCCGCCGGCAAACCGTGGAGTTTTTTGCACATCTCCAAGCCGGAGATCGACCTGCCTCCCGGCACCGATCCTTACGCGCCGCAGGTGTACGCCAAGGCCATGGAGAACCTGCAACGCATGCTGGGCCAGAAACTGCTCGAGCGCGACGCCAGGCCGTGCTACTACGCTTACCGCCTGGCCATGGGTGGCCACGAGCAGGTGGGCATCGTCTTCGCGGCGTCGGTCGCGGATTACGACAGCAATCGCATCCGCAAACACGAGTTCACGCGCCCGGACAAAGAAGACGATCGCGTCCGCCAGATCGAGGCATTGAATGCCCAAACCGGCCCGGTCTTGCTGGCTTATCCCGCCACGGCAGGCGTTGATGCCCTGCTCGCGGCGACCACCAAAGGCGAGGCCATCGCCGATGTCACGGCGGACACCGGTGTGCGGCATACGATCTGGCGCATCGAAGATGCCGCTACGATCGACAAGCTGACGAAGGCGTTCGATGCGATGCCGGCGCTGTACATCGCCGACGGCCACCACCGTTCGGCCGCGGCTTCCCGCGTTGCCGCGGCGCGGCGCGGCAAAACGGTGCCGGATGGCAGCGAGTATTTTCTTGCGGTCGCGTTTCCACACACGCAGATGCGCATCCTGCCGTACAACCGCGTGGTGAAAGACTTGAACGGCCTGAGCCACGAAGAATTTCTTTCCAGGATTGGCCGCAATTTCGCGTGTCATGCCGTGGCTGACGCGGTAACGCCGTCGAAACCCGGTGAATTCGGTCTTTACATGCCCGGGCAGTGGTATCGACTGAACATCATCGCCTCGCTGGTTCCCGCCAGCGATCCGGTGGAGCGGCTCGATGTCAGCCTGCTCGCCGAATACCTGCTGGCGCCCATCCTGGGCATCACGGACCCGCGGCGCGACAAACGCATCGATTTCATCGGCGGCATCCGCGGCGTCGCGGAACTCGTAAAAAGGGTCGACAGCAGCGAAATGGCGGCGGCATTCTCCCTGTTTCCGACGCGCATGGAGGACCTTATGGCCGTGGCCGATGTCGGAGAAGTGATGCCGCCGAAATCGACCTGGTTCGAGCCCAAGCTCGCCGACGGTCTGGTATCGCATGTGCTGGATTGAGCGGTAGCGGAGGTGGCAGCTTTGACCGGGTGTGCTACACAGTTAACGCGTGGGTAACAAAGGTTTACACTACGCGGCACTTGGGCGAGGGCCCCGGCAAATGCCTGAGTTGCTCCATCGTGGAGAAGCTTCGGCGGCAAGCGGGCCTACAGAAAATTCGAATATGAATTCGAAGCCGGTCGCCCGCCAAGGAGCAGTGCTTTGAAGCCCACCGATATCGCGGCACCCGACTACTTCCACAAGGTGGTGGACTGTCAGTGGGCTTGCCCGGCCCACACGCCTGTTCCTGAATATATCCGGATGATCTCCGCGGGCCGGCACAGTGACGCGTATATGGTCAACTGGGAATCGAATGTTTTCCCCGGCATCCTCGGTCGCACTTGCGATCGGCCTTGTGAACCGGCCTGCAGGCGCGGAAGGGTGGAAGAGCACAACCAGTCGAAACCCGAACCCGTTGCGATTTGTCGCCTGAAGCGCGTCGCGGCGGACAACAAGGGCGACATCCGGGAGCGGCTGCCAAAAGCAGCGACACAAAAGAACGGCAAGCGCATTGCCTGTATTGGCGCAGGGCCGGCGTCGCTGACCGTCGCGCGCGACCTGGCGCCGCTCGGCTACGAGATCGTCGTTTTCGACAGCGATCCGAAAGCCGGTGGCATGATCCGCTCGCAGATTCCGCGTTTCCGCCTGCCCGAAGAAGTGATCGACGAGGAAGTCGGTTACGCGCTCGGCACTGGCGTCGAATTCCGCGGCGGCGTGCGCATCGACAGCATGAAGAAGCTCCTCGGCGAGGGTTTCGATGCGGTATTCGTTGGTTCCGGTGCGCCGCGCGGACGCGACCTCGATCTTCCCGGGCGCAAGGAAGCGGCAAAGAACATCCATATCGGCATCGACTGGCTGTCGTCCGTCTCTTTCGGGCACGTCGAAAAAATCGGCAAGCGCGTGATCGTGCTCGGCGGCGGAAACACGGCGATGGATTGCTGTCGCACGTCGCGCCGCCTCGGCGGTGACGACGTAAAAGTCATTGTGCGCAGCGGCTTCGACGAGATGAAGGCCAGCCCGTGGGAGAAAGAAGACGCGGCGCACGAAGGCATTCCAATCCTGAACTTCCTGGTGCCGAAGTCCTTCGAGCATCGTAACGGCAAGCTGTGCGGCATGGTGTTCGAGAAAGTCAAAGCCGTGCGCGACGACGCGGGTCGTCGCAAACTGGTGCCCACCGGCGAACCCGACCAGCGCTTCGATTGCGATGACGTGCTGGTTGCCGTCGGCCAGGAGAACTCCTTTCCGTGGATCGAGCGCGATGCCGGCGTCACATTCGACGACTCAGGCATGCCGGTCGTCGACAAGCTGACCTTTCAGTCGTCGCAGCCGAATGTGTTTTTCGGCGGTGACGCTGCATTCGGGCCGAAGAACATCATCTGGGCCGTCGCCCACGGCCACGATGCGGCGATCTCGATCGACCGGCTCTGTAAAGGTGAGGATGTGCGCCTCCGTCTCGCGCCGATGGTCAACCTGACCAGCCAGAAGATGGGCATCCACGAGTGGAGCTACGACAACGACATCTCCAACGACTTGCGCAACAAGGTGCCGCTGAAGGACCAGGCGATCGCCCTGAAGAGCGTCAAGGTCGAAGTGGAACTGGGCTTCGACGCGAAAATGGCTTTCGCCGAGGCGCAGCGCTGCCTGAATTGCGACGTGCAGACGGTATTCGCGCCGCCGTTGTGCATCGAATGCGACGCCTGCGTCGATATCTGCCCGATGGATTGCATCACCTTCACGCCCGACGCGCCCGAGGCCGAACTGCGTGCGCACCTGAGCGCGCCGGCGTTGAACCTGACCCAGGACATCTACGTCGCCGATGGCTTGAAGACCGGCCGCATCATGGCCAAGGACGAGGATGTTTGCCTGCACTGCGGCCTGTGCGCCGAGCGTTGTCCGACGGGCGCGTGGGACATGCGCAAATTCCTGTTGAACGTCACGCACGCGGGGCCGGCATGTCACAGCCAAAAATAAACGACTTCGTCGTCAAGTTCGCCAACGTCAACGGTTCGGGTTCGGCCTCGGCCAATCAGTTATTCGCCAAATCGATCCTGCGCATGGGGGTGCCGGTCAGCCCGCGCAACATCTTCCCGTCGAACATCCAGGGCCTGCCGACGTGGTATGAAGTGCGCGTATCGGAAGCCGGTTATCTCGGCGCGCGCGGCGGCGTGGACATGATGGTGGCGATGAATCCGCAGACCTGGGATAAAGACGTGCTCGGCATCGATCCCGGCGGGTATCTGTTCTACGACTCGACCAAGCCGCTGCCGAAATCGAAATTCCGCGAGGACATCCGCGTCATCGGCGTGCCGCTCACGGAAATCTGCAATCGCGAATACTCCGATCCGCGGCAGCGCCAGCTGTTCCGAAACATCATTTACGTCGGCGCGCTAGCGGCGTTGCTGGAAATCGACATTCCCGAACTGGAGAAGCTGATCGGCGAGCAGTTCAAGGGCAAGGACAAGCTCATTGCGCCGAACCTTCATGCATTGCATCTCGGCCGCGATTACGCGCTGAAGAACCTCGAATGCCCGATCGGGTTGCGCGTGCGTCGTGCCTCCGCTGTGGGCGACAAGATATTCATCGAAGGCAACGACGCGACCGCGCTGGGCTGCGTATACGGCGGCGCAACCGTCGCTGCGTGGTATCCGATCACGCCTTCGTCCAGCGTCGCGGAAGCGTTCGCGAGCCATTGCCGCAGCTATCGCAAGGATGCGGCCTCTGGTAATAACCGCTACGCGATCATCCAGGCCGAGGACGAACTCGCCTCCATCGGCATGGTCATCGGTGCCGGCTGGAATGGCGCGCGCGCGTTCACCTGCACATCGGGTCCTGGCATTTCCCTGATGCAGGAATTCATCGGGCTGGCTTACTTCGCCGAAATTCCCGCGGTCATCTTCGACGTGCAGCGCGGCGGCCCGTCGACCGGCATGCCCACGCGCACGCAGCAGGCCGATGTGATGGCTTGCGCGTATGCATCGCACGGTGACACCAAGCACATCCTGCTGTTTCCGGAGGATCCGGCGGAATGCTTCGATTTCGCAGCCGATTCGTTCGACATAGCGGAGCGCCTGCAGACGCCTGTGTTTGTGCTGCTCGATCTCGATATCGGCATGAACGATCGATTGTGCCGTCCGCTGGCCTGGGACGATTCGCGCCGCTACGACCGCGGCAAAGTGGCTGACTTCGATTTCCTCGAAGCGGGCAAGGATTTCGGACGCTATCTCGATGTGGACGGCGATGGCATCCCCTACCGCACTTATCCCGGCACGCATCCTTCGCGCGGTTCGTATTTCACGCGCGGCACGACGAAGGATCGCTATGCGCGCTACAGCGAAGCCGGCCCAGACTACATGGACAACATGCAGCGGCTGCTGCGCAAGTTCGAGACGGCCAAGGAACTGCTGCCGAAACCGGAAGTGCGCCAGGCGTTGCAGCTGACCCGGTTGGGCGTGATTTACTACGGTTCGACCAGCCCGGCTATGCATGAAGCGCTCGACACGCTTGAGCAGCAGGGTATCCATTTCGACGCGATGCGCGTGCGCGCGTTTCCGTTCCACCAGCAGGTCGAGGATTTCATCGCGACGCATGACCATATTTTCGTGGTCGAGCAGAATCGCGACGCGCAATTGCGCATGCTGCTGGTCAACGAGTGCGAAATTGATCCCGCCAAGCTCACGCCGGTATTGCATTACGACGGTACGCCGATCACGGCGCGATTCATCGTCCGGGAAATTGCGGAAGATGCCAAAGCCCTGAAAGTAACGCCGATGAGAAAGGTGGCGCCCTAGCAGGGCGCCAGGCGCGAGGCACTAGGCACGAGGGATAAAAAGCAGTGCGGAGGGTTGATTGAGCACTAGCGATTTTCGGGACCTCGAAGTCTGGAAGAAAGCGCGACAGATGACTATCGCGCTCTATGAGTTGACGGATAAAGGGCCCTTGGCAAGGGACTACGGGCTTCGCGACCAAATGCGTCGTGCAGCGGTCAGCGTCTGTAGCAATATTGCCGAAGGCAACGAAAGAAATTCGGACAAAGATACAGTGCGTTTTCTGTACATGGCAAAAGGGTCGGTCGCGGAGTTGATTGCACAGACCGACATCGCCTCGGGAGTGGGCTACTTGACTGCCGAGGAGGCAAGCAAGCTAACGCAAGCTGGCGAGGAAGTTGCAAGAATGCTGGGCGGTTTAATCAAATATAGAGAGAATTCGGCATGAGCTGTTTCGCGTCTTTTTCACTTACCTCGCGCCTAGTGCCTAGTGCCTCGCGCCTGATCCTATGACCTTCATTACCAAGCCCAAACTTCATCATCCCCAACTGCCTGCGAACAAACTGGGCTTCACGCGGCGCGACTATGAAGGCGCGGTGTCCACGTTGTGCGCCGGCTGCGGCCACGATTCGATCAGTGCCGCGATCATCCAGGCCTGCTTCGAGCTCGACCTGCCGCCGCATCGCATCGCCAAGCTGTCCGGCATCGGCTGTTCGTCCAAGACCCCGACTTACTTTCTCAGTAGTTCGCATGGCTTCAATAGCGTGCACGGCCGCATGCCCTCGGTGCTGACCGGCGCCAATCTCGCGAACCGCGATCTGATTTACCTCGGCGTGTCGGGCGATGGCGATTCCGCTTCGATCGGACTGGGGCAGTTCGCACACAGCGTGCGGCGCGGCGTGAACATGGTTTACATCGTCGAGAACAACGGCGTCTATGGATTGACCAAAGGACAGTTTTCGGCCACGTCCGATCGCGGCTCGAAGAGCAAGCGCGGCGCGATCAACGCCGATTCCCCGATCGACATGGTGCTGTTGGCCATGGAACTCGGGGCAACTTATGTTGCGCGCAGTTTTTCCGGTGACAAGGCGCAACTCGTGCCGCTCATCAAGGGCGCGATCCTGCACAACGGCGCGGCGTTCATCGATTGCCTGTCGCCGTGCGTGGCGTTCAACAACCACGTGGGTTCGACCAAGAGCTTCGACTACGTGCGCGAGCACAACGAAGCAGTGAACAGCCTCGATGTCATGCTGCCGCGCGAGACAATCACTGCGGATTACGCACCCGGCGAAGTCGAGGAAGTCACGCAGCACGACGGCTCGGTGCTGAAGTTGCGGAAGCTCGCCACGGAATACGATGTGCACGATCGCATCGCCGCGATGCATTACCTGCAGGAGCGTCGCGCGCTGGGCGAAATCGTGACCGGCCTGCTGCACGTCGATCCAGAGCCCGAAGATCTGCATGCCCACCTCGGCACCGTCGCCGCGCCGTTCAACCGGCTCGGCGAAACCGAGTTGTGTCCCGGCAGTGCGGCGCTGGATAAATTCAACGCTACCTATCGTTGATGATGAGGGGCTAGGGATTAGGGGCTTGGGTCTAGGGGAGTCAAAATCGATTTCCAAATGCTTGACCGATTATTTATCCAGCCTGAGAATTTTCCCCTAGCCCCTAGCCCCTAGCCCCT
>JBDTTE010000035.1:0-18807 GCA_039930785.1 Betaproteobacteria bacterium
GTCAGGTCGAAATGGCCCAGCCAGAGCACATCCACGCCCGGGACCGCGGCGATCTTCTCGACATTCTCGATGCCTTCCGCCGTTTCGATCAAGCACATGACCAGCGTGCGTTCGTTGGCCAGCTTGATTTTCTCGGCGACGCTGCCACCGATGTAGTCGTCCGACGCAAAACCGAACGCCGCGCCGCGCCGGCCCACCGGCGGATAACGTGTGCACGAAACGATGTGCTTCGCCTCCTCGGCCGAGCCCACCATCGGCGCCATGATGCCCATGACACCGAGGTCGAGCGCGCGCGAGATGTAGTGATACTGGTTTGCCGGCACCCGCGCCATCGGAACGAGGTCCAGGCCGCGACAAAGCGCCGCCTGTTCCTTTATCGTCTCGTAGCTGGTCCCCGCATGCTCCATGTCGATCAACAGGAATTCCGCGCCGCAGGTTTTCACGATCTGCGGCAGGCCGGGTACGAGGAACTCCCAGCCGAAGGTACCGAAGACGGGTTGGCCCTTGAGGAGTTTCTCTTTGACGGGATTTGTTCGCATCGCGGGGTCCTTTGGACAGGCGCTAGGCACTAGGCGCTAGGCACGAGGTGATGTAAAAAACAATTGTTTGAAGCATGACATCTCGCGCCTAGTGCCTCGCGCCTAGCGCCTGAACGCTTCGCGTTCACGCATGAAATTTCCCAACCCAGGCCGGGTGGCGCAGCGCCTCGGTGTCGACGATCAGATGCGGCTTGCGGCCGTGTGCCAGATCGACCGCGGCCTTGAATGCGCTCTTGCCCAGCAGGCTCATGCATTCGTCGGTGTGGCAGATGGCGTGCGGCGCGACGATGACGTTGTCCATCTTCAGCAGCGGGTTGTCGATCGCAACCGGTTCCTGTTCGAAGACGTCGATGGCGGCGCCGGCGATTCGGTTGTTCTTCAACGTGTCGATCAGCGCGGATTCCACGACGACCGGGCCCCGTGCCGTATTAATGAAGTACGCGCTCGGCTTCATCAGCGCGAACTCGCGCGCACCGATCAGGCCGCGCGTGGCTTCGTCGAGCAGCGTGTTAACCGAGATGTAATCGGATTGCTTGAGCAGCGTGTCCTTGTCGACCATCGTGACGCCCAGCGATGCAACAGCGGATTGCGGCACGTTAGGATCGCAGCCGAGCAGCTTCAGACCGAAGGGTTGCGCCAGCTTGAAGATTTCCTTGCCGATGTTGCCCACGCCGATGACACCCAGGGTGCGATCCATCAGGCCGCTGCCGAGGTAGTTGCCCTTCTCCGCCCAGCGGCCTTCGCGCGTGAGCTTGTCTTTCAGGAACATGCGATGCGCCAGCGCCAGCATGAAGCCGATCACGCTCACCGCGACCGGTCGGCGCACGCCGTCCGGCGAAATGGTCAGCAGCACGCCATTGTCCGTGCACGCGGCGACGTCGACGGAGTCGTAGCCGACGCCGAAGCGTGCAACGAGCTTCAGCTTGCGATCCGGCGACGACAGCGTCTTGCGCGTGACCTTGGCGGACATCAGGCAGATTGCATCGTATTGCGCCGCGTACGACGGCGGAAGCTCCGCGACTTTCTCGGGCAGGAATTCCCACTCGACTGCGGGATCCTTCAGTACCTCGAACGCTTCTTCGCCGAAGATGGTGCCGTTCGTGGTAATCGAATCACGAGAGATGCCAATCTTGAATTTTGCCATTATGTTTTCTCCTAGCCCCTAGTCCCTCAAGAGTCACATCGACGCGCTGAACGCGCCGTCGGTCACCAGAATATGACCGTTGACGTAGGACGCCTCATCGGAAGCCAGGAAGACGGCGATCGGCCCGATCTCGTCGAGCCTGCCCCAACGACCGGCGGGCGTGCGCTTGCACACCCACTCGTTGAATTCCTTGTTCTGGATCAGCGCGGTGTTCATCTCGGTTGCAAAATAGCCGGGCGCGATGGCGTTGGCCGTGACGTTGTGCGGCGCCAGCTCCATGGCGAGTTCGCGCGTCAATGCGTGCACCCCACCTTTGCTGGCGATATAAGCGGAGATCGTCGGACGCGCGAGGATGGCGCTGACCGAGCCGGTCATGATGATGCGCCCGCGCTTCGCGGGGATCATGACCTTCGATGCTTCCTTCGCCAGCGCCCAGACCGCTGTGAGATTGGTGGCGACGACGCGTTCGAAATCAGCCGTCTCGAATTCGGCGATGGGTTTGCGATGCTGGATGCCGGCGTTGGCGATGAGGATGTCGAAGCGGCCGTGTTTCTTCACTGCTCCCTGGATGCACGCCCCGCCCGCGGCATGATCGGTCACATCGAATGCCGCCGCTTCACCCTTCAAGCCCTTCGCGGTGAGTTCCTTGACGCGCTCCTTCAGCGCCGCTTCATCGCGCGCATTCAGGATCACATGCGCGCCTGCGGTCGCCAGCGATTGCGCCATGGCCCAACCGAGTCCACGCGACGCGCCGCTGACAAGCGCGACCTTTCCCGATAGATCGAACATTTACTTTCCTCCCGCATTTATAGTTGTTGTAGCGCCTGCAGACCGTGACTGTCGTGACTCCGTGACTACGCAACTACCCGGGTTTTCGACAGTCACGGTAGTCACGGCATTTCCGATCGTCACGCATGCCCTGACTCCGTCAGGGCATGTACTGCCCGCCGTTCACTTCGAGAATCTGCCCGGTCATGTAACCGCTGAGTTGCTCGGATGCGAGGAACAGGAATGCGCCGGCGCATTCGTCGGCCGTGCCAAGGCGATTCATCGGAATGGTGGCCTTGAAGCTCTCGAGCATCTGCGGCGTGGAATAGCGCTCGTGGAAGGGCGTGGTGATGACGCCCGGCGCGACGGCGTTGACGCGAATCCTGTCCTTGACGAGTTCCTTGGCCAGGCCGTGCGTGATGGTGCTGACGAAGCCCTTCGATCCGGCATAGAGCGAGGCGCCGGGTCCACCGCCATGCCGCGCGGCGACCGACGTGACGTTGATGATTGCCCCGCCGCTGCCCTGCTTGCGCATCTGCTGTGCGGCGGCGGCAGTGCAAACCATGGTCGAACGCACGTTGAGGTTGACGACTTGATCGAACAACTCATCGGTGATGGTTTCGATCGGCACGCGCTCAACGAGTCCGCCGGCGTTGTTGATGAGCACATCGATGCGACCGAATCCGGCCACGGTCTTCTCGATGAGCTCCCTGCAGACGGCCGATTTCGTGACGTCGCCACTGACCAGCAATGCCTTGCCGCCCGCTTGCTCGACTTGCGCGGCAACCTTCTCGGCCTCGGCCTTGCTCTTGTTGTAGTGCACGGCGACTTTCGCACCGTTGCGGCCGAATGCAATCGCTGTTGCGGCACCGATGCCGGTACTGGCACCGGTGATCAGGACGACCTTGTTTTTTAGATCTTCGATCATTACTCCTCCAGCTATTCTTTTATTTTTCAACGCGAAGGACGCAAAGGTACGCAAAGGAAAACCTAAGCATCGAAATTCAGATCGGCGTTTGCTCCTCGTCGCGTTTATTCATTTGCCTTCCTTTGCGTACCTTCGCGTCCTTCGCGTCCTTCGCGTTGCATGCACTAAATTTTCAGGGAATCAGAACCGTCGAGCCCGTAGTCTTGCGCGCTTCGAGGTCGCGATGCGCTTGCGCTGCATCGGCGAGCTTGAAGGTCTGGTTGATTTCGATCTTGACCTTGCCCGACTTCACCACGTCGAACAATTCGGCGGCGGCGCGCTCGAGGTCCTTGCGCTCGGCGGTGTAAGTCATCAACGTCGGCCGGGTCAGATAGAACGAACCCCGCGCCAGCGTATTGACTTCGACGCCGGTCACCGGCCCCGAGCCATTGCCGAACACGGCCAGCAGGCCGCGCGGCTTCAGGCATTCGAGCGAACCCGCAAACGTATCCTTGCCGACAGAATCGAACACTACGGGCACTTTCGCGCCACCGGTGATTTCCTTGACGCGCTCGGCGAAATTCTCGCGCGTGTAGACAATTGTGTGCGCGCAACCGTGCGCTTTGGCGACCTTGGCTTTTTCATCTGAACCGACAGTGCCGATCACGGTGGCGCCGAGTGCCTTGAGCCATTGGCATGCAATCAGGCCAACACCGCCAGCGGCGGCATGGAACAAAACCGTCTCGCCCTTTTCCACGCGGTAGACACTGCGAATCAGATACTGCGAGGTCAGGCCTTTCAGCATCATCGCCGCGGCCTGCTGGTCCGAAATGCCCTTCGGGATCTTCACCAGCCGCGCGGCCGGATAGAGCCGTTCTTCCGAATACGCGCCGGGTGTACCGCCCGCATAGGCGACGCGATCGCCGGCCTTGACCTGCGTCACACCTTTGCCGACCGCCAGCACCACCCCCGCAGCCTCACTGCCGGCTCCGCTCGGCAACGGCAGCGGATACAGGCCGGAACGCTGGTAGGTGTCGATGAAGTTCAGGCCGATCGCGGTGTGCTTGATCTTGACCTGGCCTTCGCCGGGATCGCCGACTTCGATGTCGTCGAGTTGCAGTACTTCCGGCCCGCCTGTTTTGTGGAAACGTATCGCCTTGGTCATTGCTCGCTCCGTATTGGTTGTGTGGTGAATGCGTGAGGGGTTAGGGGATAGGGGTGAGGAAAGGCATCAAATTGCTTCGCTTTACCCACTCGTCCCTCGCCCCTCGTCCCTCGTCCCTATCTCACAAACTGATTCACATAATCCGCGCCAAGCCCGACCTTCTCATAGTGGGCACGACACAATTCAATCTTGGTGAACACATCTTCGTATCCGATGGTCGCGCCTTTTTCGTCGACGTAGATCATCGCGCCGTTGACGTTGAACATCGTGATCATTTCCTCTACGGGCTCGTCGACCACGAGCGTGTGCACTTCGCCGGGCGGTTCATAAACGAAACCGCCTTCCTCGGCGACCCAATCGTGCTCGAGGTAGCGCCAGCGACCCTTCAACACGTAACCGTAGACCGCCATCGGGTGGCGGTGCCGTGACAGCACGCCGCTTTTGCGCACGCGAAGCAGGTTGAACCACCCACCGGAAACGGTGTTGAGCATCAAGGGACGGAACCATACGCCAGGAGCTTGCGGCACCCAGACGCGTTCGTCTTCGGGCAGCGCGAGTGTGACGATTTCATGCTGCATGCCGGCCGCGGCAAGTGGATTGATTTTCAAAGGGGCGTTCATCGAATCTCCTCAACTACGAAATCAGGTATCCGCCGTCTACCGGCAGGATGGTGCCGGTGACGAAGGCGGCCGCCGGCGAGCACAGGAACACGACCGCTCCGGCGATATCCTCGGGACGACCCCAGCGCTTCATCGGCGTTCGATCGATTATGGGTTGGCTGCGGGAGAGGTCATCCTGCAACGCCCGGGTCAGCGGTGTGGCTATCCAGCCCGGGGCTACAGCGTTCACTCTTATTGTATCAGCGGCATATGCGATGGCCAGAGACTTGGTCAGCTGCGCCACGCCGCCCTTGCTAGCCGAGTAGCCCGGCACCAGGCCGCCGCCAAAAAACGAAAGCATGGAGGCAATATTCACGATGGCGCCGCCCGATTGCTTCAGCAGCGGTCTCGCCGCAGCGCAGCAGCGCATGCTGCCGTTCAGATTGATGTCGACCACCTGCGCGAACACCTCCGGATCGTGTTCCGCTGCGCGCCGGATCGCGCCGGCGCAGTTGACCAGCACGTCCAGCCGATCGAATCGACCTACCAGGGATTTGACCGCATCGTTGTCCCGCACGTCCAGCAGTTCGGCCTGCTGATCGCCGAATCCGGGGTCGGACTTCGCGGCATCGACCTCGGCCTGGCTGACGCCCGTTACGGTGACCTTCGCACCAGCCTCGGCGAGACCCCTTCCGATCGCGGCCCCGATGCCACTGGTTCCACCGGTAACGAGCGCCGTCTTGCCCTTCAGGAATTGACTGAACGTACCTTCGATTTGCGGCATGGATAAGGAAACTAAATCTTCACCGCAGAGGCGCAGAGGCGCGGAGAAAATCCGCAGAGGAGAACAAAAAAATTCTGAATACGTTTAATGATGCGCCGAACTCTTCACGGTAGACGTGGAAACGAAGGGGGATTTTTCTGTCCCTTTTTTTCTCTGCGCTTACTCCGCGTCTCTGCGCCTCTGCGGTGAGAAGTTGTTCGAGCGCTGCGGCCGGAAACGCCTGTTTACTTGACGCGCACCAGCTTGCGATCGGCCTCGCGTTGCGCGACGAGGCGAATGAAACTGCGGATTTGCGGATACACCTGCTCGCGGAATTTACGGCCGCTGAAGATGCCGTAGTGGCCGAGTCCCTTGGCCATCAGATGCTTGCGCTTTTCGGACGGGATGTTCCGACAGAGCGTCTGCGCGGCTTCGGTCTGGCCATTACCGGAGATATCGTCGAGCTCGCCTTCGATCGTGAACAGAGCCGTATTGCGAATCGCCTCGGGTCGCACCAGCTCGCCGTGCACCGACCACTTTCCCTTGGGCAGCAGGAATTCCTGGAACACGATTTTTATGGTGTCGAGGTAATACTCGGCGGGCATGTCGAGCACCGCGTTGTATTCGTCGTAGAACTTGCGGTGGGCATCGGCGCTCTCGCCGTCGCCGCGCACCATGTGGTCGTAGAACTGCTTGTGCGCGTCCACGTGGCGGTCGGGGTTCATCGCCAGGAAACTGGCGTGCTGCAGAAACCCCGGATACACCTTGCGCATGAAGCCGGGATAGTTCGCCGGTACGCGCATGATGACCTGATCGGCGAACCAGGCGTGAGGCCGGCCGGACGCAAAATCGTTGACGACGGTGGGGTTGCGGCGCGTATCGATCGGGCCACCCATCATGATCATCGCTTTCGGCACCGCCGGATCCTTGTCCGCCGCCATCAGCGAAACAGCAGCGAGCACCGGTACGGTCGGCTGACATACCGACATGACGTTGAGGTCAGGCGACAGGAAACGGATGAACTCGCGAATGTAGCCAACATAGTCATCGAGGTGGAAGGGCCCGTTGGATAGCGGCACCATTTTCGCGTCGACCCAGTCTGTGACCCAGACATCGTGATCGACCAGCGCGGTACGCACGGTATCGCGCAGCAACGTTGCGAAGTGTCCGGACAGCGGCGCGACAATCAGCAGCTTCGGTTGCACGACGTCGACGGCCTTGCGGAAATGCAGCAGCTGGCAAAACGGTTTGTCGATGACGACTTCACGGGTGACGGCAACGCGCTCGTCATTGACGAGCGTCTCGTCGATGTTCCATTCCGGTTTCGGATAGCGCCGCATGAGGCGCACGAACATTTCGCTGTTGGCGGCGATGGTCCGCGAGATCGGCGTATAGGCCAGGGGACTCAGCGGGCTGGTGAACAGATGCCTTGCCATGTCGGCCCAGGCCACGGCCGGCGCCATCACGGTCTTCTGGAATTCATGCAGCTGGTAGATCATCTTGCCTCGTTTCGCAAAGTCGCTCGATTCGCACAATCACCGGCTGCCGCGGATTTCTCATTGTGAAACGCCCGCGCACCTGAGCTGACGGACTGTAGAGACTCCCTTGTGGAGCGTCAAGGAAGCGATCCGCGTGGCGTCACACTTATATCGGGCCGAGGGGCTGTTCCTGCATAGCGGCTACTTGCTCGCGCAATTGCAGGACCTGCTCCTGCCAGTATTTCGTGGAATGGAACCAGGGAAAAGCGGCAGGAAACGCCGGGTCGTCCCAGCGGCGCGCCAGCCAGGCCGAGTAGTGAATCAGTCGCAGCGTGCGCAAGGCTTCGATCAGCCCGAGCTCGCGTCGATCGAATTCCGCGAAATCCTCGTAGCCGGCGACCACGTCCGACATCTGTCGCGTCATTGCCGCACGATCGCCGGACAGGAGCATCCACAAATCCTGGATCGCCGGACCCGTACGCGCATCGTCGAAATCGACGAAATGCGGGCCGTCGTCGGTCCACAGCACATTGCCCGGATGACAATCGCCGTGCAGGCGCAATGTCGCCACTTTGCCCGCGCGGTCGAAGCACTGGTGCACTTCGTCGAGCGCCTGGTCGACGACACTGGACCACGCCGGGCGCAGATCGTCCGGGATCCAGTCGTTGTCCAGCAGGAAATCCCGCGGTTCGTCGCCCATGAGGGCGATATTCAGTGCAGGGCGATGGCGAAACGGCTCGATGGCGCCGACCGCGTGGATGCGGCCGATGAATCGCCCCAGCCATTCCAGCGTTTCCGGATCGTCGAGTTCGGGCGCCCGGCCACCGCGCCGCGGATACACCGCAAAGCGAAAACCTTCGAAGAGATGCAAGGTTTTTCCGTTCACCGCGATGGGCGGGACAGCCGGAATCTCGCGCTCGGCGAGTTGCGCGGTAAACGCGTGTTCTTCAAGTATTTGCTCGTCGCTCCAGCGGCCCGGGCGGTAAAACTTGGTCACCACCGGCTTGTCGTCCTCGATTCCGGTCTGGTAGACGCGGTTTTCGTAGCTGTTCAGCGCCAGCAGGCGTCCGTCGGTGCGCAGTCCAGTGGAATCGATGGCATTCAGGATCAGGTCCGGTGTGAGGCCGGCGTACACGGGGGCATTGGTCATGCGCAATTGTATCGGCATGCCACCTTCGCTAAAGTGGGATCGGATACGGTCGTATTTGGGTGATGAGTGATGGGCGATCGGCGATGGGGAAAATCAGTCCCGGTGCCCACCGGGGCCAATGTGCACAGAGGAGATTGTGTGAAAAACGTTTTACCTGAAATCATGCTTGCGGCCGCTGTCGCTTTGGGGAGCGCAGCGGCAATCGATGCAACCGCCGCCGAAGATGCGCTCAAGGCGCGCATTCCGGCGCTGGTGACCGAGGAACTGCACGTCAATTCCGATACGCCGGGTGTCATGCTGTACGTGCGCAACAAGCATCCGCGCGACTTCACGCCTTCCGCAGATCGCACATTGCTGTACGTCCATGGCGCGACGTATCCGGCGTCTACCGCGTTCGACCTGGCGCTCGATGGCATGTCCTGGATGGACTACATCGCCGCGCAGGGATGGGACGTTTACCTTGTGGACCTGCGCGGATACGGCATGTCGACGCGTCCGCCGGAAATGGACATGTCGGCGAAAGAGAACCAGCCAATCGTGACGACGGACGTTGCCGTGCGCGATGTCGCCACGGTCGTCGACCACATCCTCAAACGGCGCAACGTCGACCGCATCAATCTGCTCGGCTGGTCGTGGGGCACGTCGATCATGGCGACCTATACGGTCGCCAACAACGACAAGGTCAACAAGCTCGTGCTGTACGCCCCGCTCTGGCTGCGCAATACGCCGGGCCTGATCGGCGGCGATGGCCCGCTGGGCGCGTATCGCGCGGTGTCCAAGGAAAACGCAAAGAAGCGCTGGCTGACGGGCGTGCCCGAGGACAAGCAGGCCGAACTGATTCCCGCCGGCTGGTTCGACGCCTGGGCGGATGCGACCTGGGGCACCGACCCGAAGTCGAAAGACAGCGGGCTGTTGCGCGCGCCGAACGGCGTGATCCAGGACGTGCGCGATTACTGGGCCTCGAACAAACCCTACTTCGATCCCGCGAACATCCGCGTGCCGACCATGCTGGTGAAAGCGGAATGGGACCAGGACACGCCGGCCTACATGTCGCAGGCCCTGTTCCCGCTGCTGAAGAATGCGCCCTCGAAACGCTACGTGGAAATAGGCGAAGGCACGCACTCGATCATCATGGAAAAGAATCGCATGCAGCTGTTCCGCGAAGTGCAGATGTTTCTGGAAGAGCCGAAATAATATTTCATCACAGGGACAATCTAGTGCGAAGCCGCCTGAACGCCCTCCGCGACTTGCACATCCGTCACCCGGCATTCTTCCAGCAGGCTGAATATCGAGCCGGCGACCGCGGCGATATCGTCGCCGGGTTGCAGCTTCCACACATATTCCGTGGAGAGCGAAGCGTCGAAGGGCGACGTCAGCGCGACGCGAACGCTGCCATCCGCGCGCGACGCGACAGTAGCGCTCGCCTCGCCCACGCGCGCACGGAACTTCCGCAGCGCGTCGCTCAGAAAAAGCTGTAATCCAAGTTCTCCGTAACTGAAGACGCCCGCCTCGATCGCCTGCCGGGGCGCCATGGGTGGACGCGGAATCGGCAGGAACGATAGTCCCGGCTGGCCCAGCTGCGCGGCGAGTTCGCGGGTGACTGGCATGCCCCACGCGGCGATGTTGCCCGCGGTCTCGGTAAAGGCCGGCGCGTCGGACGCTGTGACCGAAACGCCGTTCAAAAAGCGCAGGTGCACTTGCTCCGCCGCGCTCGTGAGGTGAATGGGTGCCGGTGCAAGGTCCAGCGGTGCGGATTCACTGCTGCCTTCATTGTGCGACAGGCGCCACAGCACGGTTGGCTTCAATGCAGCCATGCCTTCGACCGAGATCAGCGCATTGCCCAGCGCGAAATTCTTCTGCGCACCGAGCGCGCCGTGCTTTTCGAACAGCGCGGTCAATGCCGCGGCATCGGGCAGTGCGCCGGCAATGGTCGCATCGGCGAGGCCGCCCGTCACGATCAAAAACGGTATCGAGAAAAAACGCCACTGCAGCGCCGAGTCGTCGGGCGCGCGTAGCGCCTCGTCCAGCGCCCTGCCAAGCGCGCGGCGCACCGCAAAAGACGGCGCTTGTGCCAATGCTTGATCGATCGGGGCGTCGTCGCCCGCCTGCAATGCTTGCGTCATCGCCGCGACGAGTAATTTTTCGGGCGTGAGGTGCTGGGACGCAGAACCCTGTTCAAGCGCAACAGCGAGCAGCGAATTCGGGGAAGTCGGCGCGTAACGGCGCGGATCGGGGAGAATTTTCATTCTGGGCGTTTGCGAACGGGTCGTCATTGTAACAACGGTGTTGCAAGAACCTGCCGTGCCGCACACGAAAGCGCGTCTTGACTCTCGTGTGCGAGATGCTTCTTGCCTACGGGTACGTCGGCACGAAACCCATCCCTTGAGATTCTTCTTGTGCTACGCGAACGGGGAGCATCGCGCCCCGTTTTTGGCGGGCGCGCCTACCCTACCGTACCGCGCGATGCCGTACGGATTTCGTCCGGGACGTTTCGATATCGTCCGGCCGTGCCGCGGCCTCCAGCGTGCGTACCCGGCTCGTCAGGTTGCGGTTGTCGTCCTGCAGCGCCCTGTAGGCAAAGGCATCCTTGATGCTCGAGCGCAGCATTTCGAAATCCGCGGACTTGATGAGCACCTTGAATACCGCACCCTGGTTGATGGCCTCGGTGGCGGTGCGCACGTCGATGTCTCCCGACATGAGTACGCGGACGGTGTCCGGCCACAGGCCCTTTACCCGTCGCAGCAGTTCGACCCCGGTCATGCCCGGCATGCGATAGTCGGCGACGATCACGCTCACCGCGTGCGTGGCAAGCAGGTCGAGTGCCTCTTCGGCGTTGCTCGCCGAAATAATGCGCAGCCCTTCGTGCGCCATGGCGCGACTGACCAGAATGATGTTCTTCGGATCGTCGTCGACAATCAGCAGCGTGGGCTCCGCGACCGCATCGGCCCGTTCGGGCTTCATGGAGCGATTGTCGTGTATGTAGGCGGCGCACTCCGCGCTGGGCATGGGCCTGGCGAAATAGAAACCCTGCACCTCGTCGCAGGAGCCGGAGGCGAGCATGGCCAGTTGGGCGGCCGTTTCCACGCCCTCCGCCACGACTTTCAGGCGCAGGCTGTGCGCCATGGAAATCACGGCGCGCGTGATCATCGCGTCGTCGGGATTGGTGACGATGTCGCGAATGAACGAGCGATCGATCTTCAGTGTGTCCAGCGGAAAGCTCTTCAGGTAAGCCAGGCTGGAATAGCCGGTGCCGAAATCGTCGATCGAGATGCGAAAGCCGAATCCGCGCAGCGTGCGCAGGATTGCGCCGATCTGATCCGGATTGTGCATCAGCATGCTTTCGGTGATCTCCAGTTCTATCAGCCGCGGGGTCACCCCTCCCTCGGAAACGATGCGGCGGATCGATTCGCTGACATTCCTCTGCTGCAGCAAACGCCCGGATAGATTGACCGCAACCGGCACCGCGCAGCCCGCGGCGCTCCAGATTTTCAACTGCCGGCAGACTTCCCCCAGCACCCATTCACTCACCGGCACGATCATCCCGTTGTCCTCGAGGATCGGAACGAAGCGCGCGGGCGAAACCAGGCCGTGCTCGGGATGCTGCCAGCGCAGCAGCGCCTCGACCCCCGAGATGCCACCGTTGACGATGTCGATCTTCGGCTGATAGTGCAGCAGCAGTTCGTTTCTTTCGAGGGCGCGGCGCAGATGGTTTTCCATCGACATGCGCTCCAGCGCGCGCTCATTCATCTCGGCCTTGTAGAACTGGTAGGTGTTGCGACCGAGTTCCTTGGATCGATACATCGCGACGTCCGCGTTCTTGATGAGTGCGTCCGCATCGCTGCTGTCCTCGGGGAACAAGGTCACGCCGGCGCTCACCGTCGCGAACACCTCGCGCCCCTCGATGACGAAGGCGTCGTGCAGCGCGTCCATCATTTTCTGCGCGACCAGTGCGGCGTCGCCGGAGCTGGCCAGGTTGGAAAGGATCAGCGCGAACTCGTCGCCACCCAGTCGTCCGACGGTGTCGCCCGGGCGGACCGCGCCTTCCAGGCGCCGCGCAACCTGTTGCAGAAGCTGGTCACCGGCACCATGACCCAGCGTATCGTTGATGCGCTTGAAGTGATCGAGATCGACGAATACGACCGCGGCCGCTCGCCCCTCGCGGCCCGAATGCAGGATCGTCTGCTGCAGCCGGTCGTAGAACAGCGAACGGTTCGGCAGCTGCGTCAGGCTGTCGTAGTGGGCCATGTGCTGCAGCTTTTCCTCGTCGAGCTTGCGCGAGGTGATGTCCTCCGCCACGCCGGTTATCAACGTGACCTGGCCCGCTTCGTCCAGCGCCGGGAACGAACGGTTGTGCAGCCACCTGACTTCGCCGTCGGGTCGAACAATGCGGAATTCCTGGTCGAGGTTGCCGTGTCGCGCGAGATTGCGCGACGCGTCGATGCGCACCCGATCAGCCGGATGGATCGCGTCAGTCCATTGCGTGGGTTGCTCGAGCAACTGCGCGGCGCTGCGTCCAAAAATCTTCTCGTAGGCGGGGCTGACATAAGTAAAACGGCCCTGCTCCGGCTCCGCAGTCCAGAATACTTCCGGCACGCTGGCGGCCAGCTGGCGGAACTTGCGTTCGCTCGCGTCCAGCGCGCGCTTGGCGACCTCGCGCTCGGAACCGCGACGCATGTTCGTCAGGGCGAATGAAATGTTCGCCGCCATTTCCTCGAGGAGCGCAACTCGTTCGTCGGTGAAAAATCCGATCTCATCGCCGTGCAGGTTCAGCACGCCCACGCAGCGGTCCTCGCAACGCAGGGGAAACGTCGCCAGGGAATTCACCCCGGCCGCCGCCGCCTGCTCCTTCCACGGCTGCACCCGCGGCTCGGACATGAAATCGTTGACGATGTAGTACTTGTTGTCCCGCATTGCCGAGGCGGCGAAACCCTGACCCTCGGGAATGCTGGGGTCGATCGACACGCGCATGCGCCGGTAGACATCACTTACGGGGCCTTCGATCGCGATCGGCTGGATCCAGCCCGTCGCCTCGTCGACCATGCCGATCCAGGCGAGACAGAAGTGTCCATTCGCCACAGCGATGCGGCAGACTTCGCGGAACAGCGGCTCCGCTTCGTGAATGTGCAGGATCGCGCGATTGGTCTGCGACAGCGCGGCATACATATCCTTGAGTCGCACGATCTCCATTTCGGCGCGCCGTTGCTCGGTAAAATCCGAGCCCACGCCGCGATACCCTTTGAAGTTGTGCGCGGAATCGAAAACCGGCTCTCCGCTGATCCGCAACCAGTGCGAGACCCAGTATTCGTCATAGCGCCGATAGATGAAATCTCGAAACGGCAGGTGATCGCGGCACATCTGCTCGTGCGCGTCCCAGTCGGCGGATTTCAGGTCGATGCCGGGCGCCTCGCGGCGAGTGAATCCGCGGATGGTCTTGCCGAAATCGGAAACGGCATCGGCATCCGCCGAAAGAAAAGTGAAGCGGAACTGGTCGTCCTGCTCCCAATACCAGTCCACTGACAGGTCGGCAAGGCTGCGAAAGCGCGCTTCGCTCTCGCGCAAAGAGGCGAGCGCCGCATCACCCTCGCGTTGCGCACGCCGGATCAGGCGGAACACCCACACCAATCCCCCGACCATGATGCAGAACAGGATCGCGATGGCTTGCCAGGGAAGCGCGATCGCGGCGAGCGGCAACAGCATGCCCGCCAATGCAACAGTCAGCAGGCATCCGATCAGTGCCGGGCGGGCGCGCCCATGGAGGCGTCGTACCGTCAGGGCGGGTTGAAAATGTGGCAGAGACAAGATTCTGTGTTTCGCTCGTTGCGTTTCACGAAGCAGGCGAAGGAGGCACGACCGGTCACCTGACACGCAGATCATGTGAATCGATGCGGCAAAATCCTCCCGGGATTGTCGCCACACTGATTAATTGCGGTAAACATCCCCAAACATTTAGCCCTGCGCCGCACATTCCTGCGCGTCGCGACTGGCGACGGCCCATTCGACCATTTGCCGGGTTTCCCCGCCTGAAATACCGCGCACGGGCGTTCCGCAACGCCTTCGTGCAGCGCAATATCAAACGCCCGGCGCCAGGCTGCGTCGGTATTTTGGGGATGCTATGCTTGGCTTCCAAAATCATTTTCCAGGGCCGTCCGCTCACGCCATGAAACACATCAACTGGGACAAAGTCCCTGCCGAAAAATTGAACGACAAGTTCGTCCGCAAGCTGGCCTGGGATGGTGAAATCATGATCGGGCAGACGCTGGTCGAGAAGGGTTACGTCGTGCCCTTGCATGCGCACGAGAACCAGCAGGTCACGTTCGTTACGAGCGGCATGTGGCGTTTCCAGCTGGAGGGCCGGACGGTCGAGGTCGGACCGAACGAAATGATCTTCATCCCGGCCAACGTGCCCCATACGGCGGAAGCAATCGAAACCCTCGTGGCCTATGACGTATTCACGCCACCGCGTCAGGATTGGCTCAACGGCAGCGACGCCTACCTGCGTTCGAAATAGCGCCAACAAAAAAGCCGGGCATGCCCGGCTTTTTTGCTGGATTCGAGTCACCGCGAATCAGTTTTGCGGCTTCCAGTTCTTGACGAGGTCCTGCGCCTTCGCGAGCTGCTCCGGCGTCATTTTCGCCTCGATCTTCTTGATTTCTTCCTTCGTGTAGAGCGAATCGCGGTAAGGCGTTTTTGGATTGGTGGCCGACAAGGTCAGCCACATATCCGCAGTCGTCAGGTCTTTCGCAATGCCGCCCTTGCCGGTCGTATAAATGATCCCGGCGTAGTACTGCGATCGCTGGTCCCCCTGGGCAGCGGCCTTCTCGAACCACTTCAGGGCCTCTGGCTGATTCGCTTTCACGCCAAAACCATTGTGATAGAAGAAACCGAGAAAGTATTGGCCCTCCGGGTTTCCCTGGTCAGCGAGTGCGCGGAACTCGGTCAAAGCCGTGGCGTAGTCGCCGGTCGTATAGGCGGCAACCCCTTCGTCCATCCCCGCCGATGAAGTGAGCGGAAAAAGCAGTGCAACAAAAAAAATCAGGCGTTTCATGGGTTTTCCCGGATAAGTTTCAACAGGGATTGTAACGCGTCAGCCGCCGGATGCGACGACCGGGCTCCGTGCCGTGCGCTATTCGACGATTACGCGGTTTCGCCCGGCGGACTTGGCGCGATACAGTGCGACATCGGCCGCCTGCAAAACGCGATCTGCCGCTTCCCCGCGCCCGTCCCTTTCCGCAACGCCGATGCTGACCCTCACGGAAATCCACTTGCTGTCGGACTGGGTCGTAAGGGTCGATCGGCCCGCGGCCGAATTTCCCAGGCGCCGGCGCTGCCGGAGCGTGATTTTGTAGTCGGCGATTTTTTGGCGCAGCGTTTCCAGGCGCTCTAACGCACTGGCGCCGCGGCGGCCGGGGAAAACGATCGCGAATTCCTCTCCACCATGACGGTAAGCCGTGCCGCCACCGCCCACACGCTGCAACTGCGCGGCTACCAGCTTGAGCACCTGGTCACCGACCTCGTGGCCCCAGGTGTCGTTGAAGCCCTTGAAATGGTCTATGTCCACGACGGCAAGCGTAAAACTGCCGTCGAGTGCGGCCAGGCGTTCGTTCAACGCGCGACGACCCGGCAAGCCGGTCAGCTCATCGTAAAACGCCATGCGATGCGAATCATGCATGACGGCAAACGCCATGATCAAACCAGCGATCGTGCAAAACCACACGAACACGCCGGCCAATGGCAGGCCGCTGCACGCCACGGCGAACGCCGCTGCGGTGCCGGCGAAGGCAGCGTCGATTGCCGATCCGCGCAGCACCGAGTAGCTCACGCCGATCGCGATGGCGGCGATGGTGAAGACGATTCCCCACTGGGGCAGATGAACCGCCGACAGCGAAACGTGATCAACCATCGGGCGATACACAACATCCGCGAATTCCCGCACGTCATAGATCAGCACAGCAGCGGTGACGCCGACTTCGATCAGCAGCAGTGAAAGCCTGCGCAGCCCCGGGCCGTTCAACACCCCGCGTTCGCCCAATACCGTGAACATGGCGATATTGAAAGGCACAAACAGGCACAACGCGGCGGAGACCGTTTGCGACACAAAGCCCACGGGCTCATGCTGGATGAAAAAAATGTAGGCGAAATAGGCCAGCGTCAACGAGAAGAGCACGAAAAACGCACGCCCGCGTCGAAACGCAAGGCTGAGCAACAGGCCGCCGAAGAGAACCAGGTAGGGGCCGTGGATTTTCAAACCCGACAGGAAGGCGGGCAGCGCGATTCGCCCCGCAACGATGAGAGCGATGGCACCCAGGCCGAGCGGCAGCGCGAAATTGTTCAGTACCCTGCCAATCGTTTTCGAAGCGGCAGAATCTTCTACTACGAATTCACTGCGACTTGCCAGATCCACGTTCCCTCCGGATCGAAACCCGATTCTTTTCCATTGCATCGGTCGTTGTCCTTGCGAGGGCTACCCGGATCGCGGAAGTCCAATCGATGCATGGTTACCAGCAAGAGACATACCATACAAAAAATCGTTCTTGATTAAGGCACGTTTTCACGAACCGCAACGAACCTGTACCCGCCCGGCGACACTGATCGAACTTCGACGCGCAACTGTCGAGCGCGAAAGGTTTCGTGATGTCGTCATGACACTACATGAACGACTCTCAGCGGCAAATCTTCAGGTTGCGAACGGCAAATCACGCCCGCAGAACTGATTTTATTTCGGCGCGGAACAGGCGAGGGGTTTCACGCACTTCTTACCGACACGCGAGCAGGAATTGCGGAGGTCGAAAGGGGCATATGTAGGCAGCGCCTTACGCCACAGCAGTCATTACCTGCGCAGTGGCGTAGGACACAGCGGAGCAGCGCAGAGTGAGGATACTTATATCTCGTTGCGCCATCCGCGATCGGGTGTGGTGAACAATCGATCGGCTTGCGGCGGGCCCCATGTTCCTGCCGCGTAGGACGGCAGCGGCCCGGCTTCACTTTTCCAGGCTTTGATGAGTGGATCCACGACGCGCCAGGCCCACTCCACTTCGTCGAAGCGAATGAAGTTGGTGGCGTCGTCGCGAATAATGTCGGATAGCAGCGCCTCATAAGCGTCGGGTTGGGGCTCGTCATCCTTGCGGTAGCCAGCGTTCATCTGGATCACGTGGGTCTGCATGCCGAGGCCAGGTTGCTTGGCATGGATCTCGAGATGCATGCTCTCTTCCGGTTGCAGGCTCAGCAGAATCCAGTTCGGAGCCATGTTCATGTCCTGCTGGCGCACGTCACGGAACAGCTGTTGCGGCGTTTCGCGAAAGCGCAGGGCGATCATCGAACCCTGCGTCGCCAGGCGCTTGCCGGTGCGCAGGTAGAAAGGCACGCCGCGCCAGCGCCAATTGTCGATGAAAAACTTCGCGGCGACGAATGTCTCGGTCGTCGAACTCGCGGGTACGCCGGCTTCGTCGTGATAGCCGGGTACCTGCGCGCCTGCCACGGTGCCCGCACCATACTGCGCGCGCACCGCATTGGCGGATACTTCCTGTTCGGAAAAAGGCCGCACCGAGCGCAACACTTTGACCTTCTCGTCGCGCAGCGCATCGGCCTCGAGTGCGGCGGGCGGCTCCATTGCCACCAGGGTCAGCAGCTGCATCATGTGGTTCTGGACCATGTCGCGCAGCGCGCCGGCCTTATCGTAATAATCCGCGCGCGTCTCGATACCCGCCCGCTCCGCGACGGTGATCTGCACGTGTTCGATGAAATTGCGGTTCCACAACGGCTCGATCATCAAGTTGGCGAAGCGGAACACCAGCAGGTTTTGCACGCTCTCCTTCGCCAGGTAGTGATCGATTCGATAAATCTGGCGCTCGTCGAAATGCTGGTGCAGCAGCTGGTTGAGCTTCTGCGCGCTCTCGATGTCCTCTCCGAAGGGTTTCTCCACGACGACCCGATGCAGCCCGCGCGGGCGGTTGAGCCCGACCTGCGCCAGATTGCCGACGATGGCGCTGAAATCCTCCGGCTTGACGGCCAGATAGAACACGATGTTCGAGCACACGCCGGTGCGCGGTTTGCCGAGTTCTTCAAGCAGGCGCTTGTAAGCCGCTGTGTCCTGCAGGTCGCCGCGCACATAGCTGAAGCGCGCAGCGAACCGCGCAAAGCATTCCGGCGTGAATTGCGCACCGAGTTTTCTCAGCGCCTGTTCCATGTGCGCCTGCCATGCCGCTTCGTCCCATTCGCGACGAGCGAACGCGATGAAGTTCGTCACATCCGGCAGGCGCTTCGCCAGCTCCAGCCGGTACAGCGCGGGCAACAGCTT
>JBDTTE010000036.1:0-18487 GCA_039930785.1 Betaproteobacteria bacterium
ACGATCGCGCGACGCAAGGTGGCGCATATCTATGTGGCCAACTGGTTCTTCGGCGCCTACATCCTGACCGTCGCACTGCTGCACATCGTCAACAGCGCCGAAGTGCCGGTCAGCATGTGGAAGTCCTACTACGTCTATGCGGGCGCGCAGGACGCGATGGTCCAGTGGTGGTACGGCCACAACGCCGTGGGATTCTTCCTGACGGCCGGTTTCCTGGGAATGATGTACTACTTCGTGCCGAAGCAGGCCGGACGCCCGATCTACAGTTACCGGCTTTCCGTCGTGCACTTCTGGGCGCTGATCTTCACCTACATGTGGGCGGGCCCGCATCATTTGCATTACACGGCCCTGCCCGACTGGACGCAATCGATCGGCATGGCCTTTTCGCTGATCCTGCTGGCGCCGTCATGGGGCGGCATGATCAACGGGATCATGACGCTGTCCGGCGCCTGGCACAAACTGCGCACCGATCCCATCCTCAAGTTCCTGATCGTTTCGCTCTCGTTTTACGGCATGTCCACGTTCGAGGGCCCGATGATGTCGATCAAGACGGTGAATTCCCTGTCGCACTACACCGACTGGACGATCGGCCACGTGCACTCCGGCGCGCTCGGCTGGGTTGCGTTCATTACGTTCGGCAGTTTGTATTACCTGATACCGCGCCTGTACGGCCGCGGCTCCATGCACAGCATGCGCCTGGTCACGCTGCATTTCTGGATAGCGACCATCGGCGTGGTTCTGTACATCGCCGCGATGTGGATCGCGGGCGTGATGCAGGGCCTGATGTGGCGCGCAGTAAACGTCGACGGCACGCTGACCTATACCTTCGTCGAAGGCGTCAAGGCGACCTATCCTTTCTACGCCATCCGCCTGCTCGGCGGCGTGATGTTCCTGAGCGGCATGCTGATCATGGCCTGGAACACCTGGAAAACCGTGCAGGGCGCGCAGCCGGTCGATGCACCGGTATTGCTTCCGGCCGGCGCCCACGCCTGACATCTCAACCAAGGAAAACAGAACATGGCGACGCAACCGGCATCCGGCCACGAATTCATCGAAAAGAACGTGACGTGGTTGATTGTCCTGATCATCCTGGTTGTCAGCGTGGGCGGCCTCGTGGAAATCGTGCCCCTGTTCTTCCAGCGCTCCACCACGCAACCCGTCACCGGGGTCAAACCCTACACACCGCTGCAACTGACCGGGCGCGACATCTACATCCGCGAAGGATGCAACAACTGCCACAGCCAGATGATCCGGCCGCTGCGCGCGGAGACGGAACGCTATGGGCATTACTCAGTCGCGGGCGAATCGGTCTATGACCATCCGTTCCTATGGGGTAGCAAGCGCACCGGTCCAGATCTCGCGCGCGTCGGCGGCCGCTACAGCGACGAGTGGCACCGCCAGCACCTGAACCAGCCCCGCGACCTGGTGCCCGAATCGAACATGCCGGCCTACACGTGGCTGGCCCAGGCCCCGGCCGATGCCGAACTGATCGAAACGAAAATGAAAGTAATGCGTCTCGTCGGCGTGCCCTACCCGGAAGAGGAAATCGCGAAGGCGCGCGAGGATCTCAAGGACAAGACCGAGGCCGACGCGCTGATCGCCTACCTGCAAAGCCTCGGTATCGCACTGAAAGGAGTGAGGTGACATGGATACGGTTACCGCATTTCGCGTCGGCTTGACCGTTATCACGTTCCTGGTATTTCTCGGCATCGTGTGGTGGGCCTATGGCCGGCGCGGTTCGCGCTTCGATTTAGCCGCGCAGAGCGTGCTGCACGACGATGACGCGCCACAACCGGCGCATGCCGGCGGGAGAATAAATTGAGCGACTTCAACGGCGAGTTCTGGCCCATCTATATTTCCGTCATCACAATAGTCAGCATCATCGCCTGTGCGGTCCTGCTGTGGTCGCTGTCGACCCGGCGCGTCGCTGCGGGTACCGCCCCCAACGTAACGGGCCATGTGTGGGACGGCGACCTCGAGGAATACAACAATCCGCTGCCGCGCTGGTGGATCTGGCTGTTCTATCTGACGATTGTCTTCGCGGTAGCTTACCTCACGCTCTATCCCGGGCTGGGCACCTACCCGGGGCTGCTCAAATGGACTTCGCGCGGCGAATTCGAAGCCGACCAGGCCGCGGCCAGCAAGGCCTACCAGCCGATCTACGCGAAATTCGCGGCGATGTCGATTCCCGATGTCGCGCGCGATCCGCAGGCGCGCGAGATGGGGCAGCGACTGTTCCTCAATTATTGCGCGCAATGCCACGCTTCGGATGCACGCGGCGGCAAGGGCTTTCCCGATCTGACCGACAAGGACTGGCTCTACGGCGGGGATCCGGAGACGATCGTTGCGACCATAACCAACGGCCGCACCGCAGTGATGCCGGCCTGGGGAAAAATACTGGGCGACGAAGCCACGCACAACCTCGCGGACTATGTCGCCTCGCTGTCGGGCGCCACGCACGATGCAGCGCGCGCGGCGCACGGCAAGGAAGTGTTCGCAACGACTTGCGTCGCTTGCCATGGCCCCGAAGGCAAGGGCAATCCCGCGATGGGCGCGCCCAACCTCACCGACGCGATCTGGCTCTACGGGGGCAGCAACGCCGCGTTGCTTGAAACCATAGGCAAGGGTCGCAATGGCGTGATGCCGGCTTGGGGCGAATTCCTCGGTCCCGACAAGATCCGCGTGCTCGCCGGTTTCGTGTACGGCCTGTCGCAGGCCGGCCAGTAACCCACGTCATCCGCTATGGCAAAGCTGCAGGCCACGCTGGCGCCGGTCACGACAGTGGAACCGGTCGATCAGGCCCTCTACGAGGTCCGCAAGAAGATCTATCCACGCGCGGTGCATGGCGCGTTTGCGGCGTGGCGGTGGATCTTCGTGCTGCTTACGCAGCTCGTCTTCTACGGCGTGCCGTGGCTGCAGTGGAATGAGCGCCAGGCGGTGCTATTCGATCTCGCCGCGCGCAAGTTCTATATCTTCGGACTGGTGTTCTGGCCTCAGGACGTCGTGTATCTGAGCGTCCTGCTGATCATCTGCGCTTTCTCGCTATTCCTGTTCACGGCCGTTGCCGGACGAGTGTGGTGCGGCTACGCCTGCCCGCAGACGGTCTACACCGAAATTTTCATGTGGATCGAGCGCCAGGTGGAGGGCGATCGCCTCGCCCGCATGAAGCTCGACAAGCAGAAACTTTCCGCGCGCAAGTTTGCATTGAAGGGCACGAAGCACGTCCTCTGGATCGCATTGGCGCTCTGGACCGGCTTCACCTTCGTCGGCTTTTTCACGCCGATCGTCGCACTGGGCGGGGAAGTGCTGAATCTGCAAGCCGGCCCGTGGGAAACATTCTGGATGCTCTTCTACGGTTTGGCGACGTATGGCAACGCCGGCTGGATGCGCGAGCAGGTCTGCAAGTACATGTGCCCCTATGCGCGCTTCCAGGGCGTGATGTTCGATCCCGATACGCTGGTCATTACCTATGATCGTGCGCGTGGCGAATCGAGGGGCGCACGCTCGCGCAGCGCGGATCGCAAGGCTATTGGATTGGGCGACTGCGTCGATTGCGGCATCTGCGTGCAGGTCTGTCCCACCGGCATCGACATCCGCAACGGGCTGCAGTACGAATGCATCGGCTGCGCCGCCTGCATCGACGGCTGCGACCAGGTGATGGACAAGATGGGCTACCCCAAGGGGCTCATCCGTTACACCACTGAAAATGCGCTGCACGGCGGTATATCGACGCGAGGCATGTTGAAGCGCATCTTGCGCCCGCGCGTGCTCGTCTACACCACCATCCTGTGGTCGATCATCGTGGCGACCCTGGTCACGCTCTACGAACGCGTGCCGCTGAAGGTCAACGTGATCCGCGACCGCGGCAGCGTCATGCACGACGCGGATGCGCGCGAGGCACAAAACGTCTATCGACTGCGGATCATGAATACCCAGGAGGTTGCGCGCGACATGCGCATCGCCGTGAGCGGCCTGGAGGGCATCGAAATAGAGGGGGCATCCCAGGCGGTGCGTGTGGCGCCTGCGTCATCACTGGTCGTGCCTGTGCGGGTGGAGGCGCCGCGCGCTTCCGCAGCCAAAGGCTCGAACCGGATTGAATTCACGATCGAGGCAACCGATCCGGCCCACCCTGAGCGCGCGCCGCTCAGGGTGGTGGAAAACGCGAGCTTTGTCGTCCAGTAAGAGGAACCGTCAAACATGAACCCGCCCACGATTGCTCGAAACGAAATGCCCTGGTACCGGGATCCCTGGCCGTGGATCCTGATGTCCGGCCCGGCCGTCGTGGTAGTCGCCGGATTCATCACGCTATATATCGCCATCGTGAATGTCGACCCGCTGGTCGTGGACCAGTACTACAAGGAAGGACTGGCCATCAATCGCGTGCTGGAGCGCGACCACGAGGCGCTGTCGCGCGGCTATCGCGCAACCATTTTCGTGAACGAGGAGCGCACGCTCGTGAAAGTGCAGATCGCCGGCGAACTGCAATCGGACGAACTGCGCCTGCATTTCGCTCATCCCGCCAAAGCCGCGCTCGACCGGGAGTTCACGCTGAAGCCGGTGCAAGCCGGCGTCTATCAGTCGCCCCTGCAACTGGCGCCCGCGAAGCGGTGGCACGTCGAACTCGAAGACGCAAAAAAGCAATGGCGCCTGACCGGTTCGTGGGATCCGGCCAACTCGAGTTTCGTGCTGGAGCCGCGGCGCTGATTTGCAACGATGCATGAATCGTCACGAGCGTTCGAAGCTTGTCGCGTGATCCGACGCACGATCCCGGGGAGGCAACCGTGAAAGGCAGCAAACTCATCTGGCTTCTCTGGCCGTCCTTTCTCGTTGCCGGAATCGGCAACGCGGTGTTCTTCACCGTGTTCGATCCCGAGCACCTCGCCGCCTTCGGCGAGCCGGTGCAGGCCAGCCGGATAGCCGTTTATTCGATCGGGTTCTTCGCCTTCTGGGCGCTGACGATTACAAGCAATGCGCTGGTCGCCTTCCTGCAGCGACCTGCCGCAGAGGTCAACCAGTGCCCGTTCGATCCGGCACAACGTCCCGCCGGCTGTCCGCAGGGCGAGGAGGAGCGCTGCGGATAGCCGCACCGTGACCGTGTCCTGACAAACCAACTTATTTGAGGAGATCCAGATGATGCCGACCAATGTTCAGAGTGCCGAGCGGGTTGTCCGTGTGGCGCTGGGCGTCGCACTGCTTTGTGTAGTCGCTTTCGCGCCAGGGGCCTGGCGATGGGTGGGGTTGATCGGCCTCGTACCGCTGGCAACCGGACTCATCGGGTGGTGCCCGATTTATGCGTTACTGACGCGGGATTAGCGGCGGGCGAGATCCGACGAAGCCTGGCGTGGAAGCCATCCCCACGCTTGATCCTGGTCAACACGGGTAAGCCGATATCGGCGGACAATGCCATGATATCCCCACCGTTGCCCGGCGGGTGTTTGTACACACATATCCGTGAGGGCACGCGGGAACAACGAAGCGCGCGAGGAAAATTGCCAATGCTGCACGATCATGTCGTAGTCTGGATCGACCATCGCGAGGCACACCTGCAAAGCTTTACCCGGGATGAAAGCGATAGCGTCCATATTAAAGCGCACGGCGAACCGCGCAAGATTCATCACAGCAAAGGCTCGACTGGCAGCGGCAAAGCGCCAGAAGACATTGACTTCTATTCGCGCGTCGCGGAATCCTTCGCGGTTGCGCATGAAGTGCTGGTTGTCGGTCCGGCGGAAGCAAAGCACGAACTCGTAAAATTTCTCAAGCAGCACCACCCGCAACTCGCGAGCAAAGTAATGGGCGTGGAAGCGGTGGATCATCCCACCGATGGTCAGTTGCTCGAACACGCGCGCCGCTTTTTCAGGGCCGCGGACCGGATGCTCCAGCAGCCAGGTACCCGCAGCAGCTGAGCCGCTCATGTCCGTCACCTGGGTGATTCTGGGCGCGGCGCTTCTGACCGGATTTCTCGGCGGCGTGCATTGCGCCGGAATGTGTGGCGGCATCGTCAGTGCCCTGGTGGGCCAGTCCGCGCGAAACGCGAGGCCCGGTCTCTTGCACCTCGCGTACAACGGCGGACGCATCTTCAGCTACGCGCTCGCCGGAGCGGTCGCCGGCGCCGTGGGCAGCCTGGGCCTGTTGCTCGACACCTGGCTGCCGGTTCAGATCTTCGTCTACATCGCCGCGAACCTGCTCCTCATTGCGCTTGGCTTGTATCTGGCGGGATTCCGCGGGCCCGTCACGCGCCTCGAGCATATGGGCAGCCGACTCTGGCGGCGCATCCAGCCGCTCACGCGCCGCTTCTTGCCTGCCGATTCCGTACCGAAGGCACTGGCGCTCGGCATGCTGTGGGGCTGGCTGCCCTGCGGGCTGGTGTATACCGTTCTATTCACCGCGTTATTGAGCGGCAGCGCATTGAAGGGCGCGGTTCTGATGCTCGCGTTCGGATTAGGCACGCTACCGACGCTGACCATGGCTGCGTTCTTTTTGCACAGATCGCGATCCCTGTTCGCCGGGCGCGCCGCGCGCCTGTTCTCCGGCGCGGCTGTCATTGCATTCGGTGTGTACGGGCTCGCCAATGCATCATCGCTGGGAACGCAGATCAGAAGCGGCCTGCTTTGCATCTGAAGCGCCCGTAACGTTCGCCGCCGAACGCAGGCCAATCACAGCACTTTCGAGTAGCCCACCCAGCGGCGTTCTTCACGCAGGTAGTGGTCGAATATCATGCACACCACGCGCACCAGCGGCCTTCCCTTCGGCGTCACCGCGATCCACGCCGAGGTGATTTCCACGATCCCGTCGCCCTCCAGCTCTTTCAGTTCTTCCAGTTCCTTCGCAAAATAGGCACGGAAGTCGAGCAGATAGGCCGCCTCGATCGATTCGATGCTGAGCAGGAACTGGCACATCAGCACGCCGATGATGGCCCGGCGCAGCACATCGTCCGTGCTCAGTACAATTCCGCCGCCGACCGGCAGAGTGTCCCTGTCGAGGGCGGCGTGCCAGTGCTCCATGTCCGCATGATTTCGGCTGTAGGCCGACCCGATCCGGCTGATGGCGGCGGAGCCAAAACCCAGCACGTCGCAATCCGGTCCGCTAGAGTAGCCCCGCAAATCGCGACGCAAACGGCCCTGGCGCTGCGCGATGGCGAGATCGTCCTGGGGCTTGGCGAATTGCTCCATACCAATATAGACATAGCCGACCTGGATAAGTCGTTCGATTGCGGGCGCCAGGAATTGCAGTTTTATGTCCATGGCCGCCCTGCGCGCCTGTGGGAGTCGAAGGCGTGCGCCAAATTCACCGGGCGCACAAACGGGGCATGAGAGTGCGATCCGGTCCGGATCCGATTCGAGGATGCGGTCAAGTGCGCTATGAAATGCCGCGGGCGTCTGCCGCGGCAGGTCGTATAGCAAATCGGCCTGTATCGACTGGAACCCCGTGGCGCGCGCTCCCCGGATGTACTGCTGGGTCATTTTCACCGATTGAATACTGGATTCTTCCCATAACGCCGCATCGGATTCGCATACGCCGATCGACACGCGACTGAATCCGATCTCGCGCAGAAAATCCAGCATGCCGGGATCCGCCGCGCGGGGATCGACGGCGACGGCAAGCTCGCAATCCTCCGAGAGGTCGAACAGGGCGCCAATCGGGTGACACAGGGCACGCATTTCCTCACGCGATAAAAAAGCGGTGACATTGCGGTCCCAGAATACCTGCGTCACGCGCCGCTCCCCTTCGAGGGCTTCGGCAGTCAGGGAGATCTCGCGCGCCAGGTAGCCGACATGGCGCGCAGCCCGGCTGCGGTCGCGCAGGGTCCTCCCATTCCATGCCGGAGACCCATCGGCGTTGGCAAAATCCGGAATGTGGACCGAGAGCGACAAAGGCCTGGCAGCCGCCCCGACATTTCGATTGGCCAGCCAGTGCCGGTAGGTCGACTCCCTAAACGCCTCGACAAACCGGTCTTTGCCGGGATAGGAGGTGTAGGCTGGGCCGCAAATGTCATATCTGCGGATCGCGTCCGGATCCAGCTCCAACTCGGATGAAAAAGACCGCATCTGATATATTCCCCGTCGCGCTTCCCGCTATCGTCCTGACTGCGACTATGCGCGCCACAGGAGGGGGAAGCTTGATGCACGTCAATGCTGCAGCCTTTGCGCGCGCTGCCAGCCTCCGATCATCGTCATGATTTCGACGCCGCAGCGCCGTTTCTGGCTGAAGGCGTGGATGGCACTGGCCGCCGTGGCTGTCGGCGCCAGCGTCGTTCTCAACCTGCTCGCGGCCGATTGGGGGCATAGCCGGCCATGGCTGCTCGGTGTCAATCTCGCAGTAGTCCTGCTGGTTCTCGGCACCGGCATCCTCGTGGTCGGGCGGCTCGCCTCCAGTTCGGCGAAAGAATCGACGCGCATGCGCACGGCACTGGACGCTTCCCAGGCACGGCTTGCGGAGATCGTGGATTCCGCCATGGATGCCATCATCACCGTCGACGAACATCAGCACGTCGTGCTGTTCAATCGCGCGGCGGAACAGCTTTTCGGCTGCCATCGAGAAGATGTCCTGGGCAGTTCGCTCGATCGCTTCCTGCCCCAGCGCTTCCGGGGGGGCCATCGCAAACATGTCGAACAGTTCGGTCACACCGGCGTGACCAGCCGTCGCATGGGGGATACCACCACGCTCTGGGCGGTTCGCGACGATACCGGTGAGGAATTCCCGATTGAAGCCTCGATTTCGCAGGCGATCGACGGAGACCACCATTTCTACACCGTGATCCTTCGCGACATCACCGTTCGCAAGCAGCACGAGGACGAACTCAAGGAGAGGCAAATCGAACTGCGCAGGCTCTCGGCGCAGGTCCTTGAGGCGCGGGAAGAGGAAAAAACACGCATTGCGCGCGAACTCCATGATGAGCTTGGCCAGCTGCTGACCGCGCTCAAGATGGATTTGAGCGTGATCCGCGAGCATCCAGCCGTAAAAGATCCGGCCCTGGACGCGAAGACGCAAAAAATGCGTGCGACACTGGACCAGACCGTCACCTCGGTGCGGCGCATTGCCGCCGATTTGCGCCCGCTGATGCTCGACGACCTCGGACTGCCGGATGCGGCGGCCTGGCTGGTCGAGGATTTCGGCGCGCGCTCTGCCATCGAATGCGAGTTCAAGCTCCTCAATGATGCGGAGGTCGTCGATTTCGAGCGCAACGTCGCCAACACGGTCTATCGCGCCCTGCAGGAATCGCTGACCAATATCGGACGCCACGCCAACGCGAAAAACATCTGGGTCATGCTCAAGATCGAAGAGACGGGCATACACCTGGAGGTCGAGGACAACGGCCGCGGGATCACGGCGGGTGACATGGCGAAATCCCAGTCGCTCGGGTTGAAAGGCATGCGAGAGCGCGTATTCCATATCGGCGGGACGCTCGAAGTCACCAACGCGCCGCGTGGCGGCACACGCGTGAGCTTGCGCGTACCATTGCGCTCCTTGCCAACGGAAGCGGCCCGATGATACGTGTGCTGATCGCCGACGATCACCAGCTCGTGCGCGAAGGCCTGCGGCAGATCCTCATTGCCGCGGACGGAATAGAAGTCGCCGCCGAAGCCTCGACCGGGGACGAGGCACTTGCACTCGTGAAGGCCGGCGATTTCGATCTTGCGCTGGTCGACATGTCCATGCCCGGCCTCGCCGGAATCGCACTCATCAAGCGGCTGAAGCTCGAACGCCCCGGGCTTCGCATCCTGGTGTTGTCCATGCACGGCGAAACGCAGTACGCGGCCCGCGCGCTCAAGGCCGGCGCGTCCGGCTATCTCACCAAGGACAGCGCCTCTGAGCAACTGGTTGTAGCCATCCGCAAGATCGCCGCGGGCGGGCTTTATCTCACCGACGCGGCGGCGTCCACGCTGCTGCAAGCTCCGTCCAATCGGGATTCGCCTTCGCACGAGCAACTGTCGGATCGGGAATTCGAAATATTCCGGTTGCTCGCCGCCGGGCAGGGGCCCACCGAAATCGCCGAGCAATTGCGCCTTTCGGTAAAGACCGTCAGTACGCACAAGACCCACATCCTCGCGAAATTGAACCTCGACAATGCGGCCGAACTTGTGCGCTACGCGCTCGAGCACAATCTGCTGGACCGCATTCCGCGCGAGTGAACTTCCGCGGGTAGGAATCCTCCTACCCCGCTCCTTCCCGATTTCCCACCTGAGTTAGTAGTTTGTCCTAGTACAGGATTCAGCGGCCGCCGATAGTCGGCCGTTCGTCTCGCGTGAAACCATGCATGCATGGACACAGCGACACAATCGAGTAACGGCACCGGTTCATTTCTCCAGGTATTTGTGGTGGAGGATTCCGCACCGGTCAGGGAACGCCTGCTGGAAATGCTGGCGTCTATCGAGGGTGCCACCTGTGCGGGATTGGCCGACACGGCCGAGGAAGCGACGGGGAAGATCCTCCTTGCGAATCCCGACGCAGTGATACTCGACATCGGACTCTCGCAAGGCAGCGGCTTCGACGTCCTGCGCGCCTTGCAAAAAGACTCGACCGACATTCCCGTCTATGTGCTGAGCAATCATTCCACCGAACCTTATCGCCGCCTGGCAATGAAGCTCGGTGCAGCCGCTTTTTTTGACAAGACCACCCAGATAGACGAGTTGCGCGCACTGCTCAAGCGCGATGCCTCGCACCGCATCCATGCCGCTCACTGAAAAAGAGGACCAGACCATGACGACCGCCCCCACTGTTCGCCTCCCGGACTCCGTCATTCCCCCGGTCGCCGCCGGTATCACGCAATCGAGCACGCAACGCGCTTCGTGTTCGAACTGCAACCTGCGTGAGTTGTGCCTGACTGGCGGACTGTGCGCGACCGACCTCGAACGCGTGCAAACCATTGTGCATGCCCGCCGGCGCGTCAAGCGGGGCGAATCCATTTTCCACGCCGGCGACACGTTCGGCTCGGTCTATGCCATTCGCAGCGGATTCTTCAAGTCGAGCGTGGTCGACGACGACGGCCGGGAACAGGTCACCGGGTTCTGCATGGGCGGCGAGTTGCTCGGCATGGAAGGCATCGGCGCCGGTACCTACAACGCCACTGCGACCGCGCTCGAAGACAGCGAAGTCTGCGTCATGCCCTACGGCATGATCGAGGAAATGTCGTTCCAGGTGCGGCCCCTGCAACGGCTGTTGCACGCGGTGATGGCGCGCGAGATCGTGCGCGACCAGGGGATCATGATGCTGCTGGGTTCCATGCGCGCCGAGGAGAGGCTGGCCGTGTTCCTTCTGAACCTGTCGCAGCGCTTCGCCGTGCGTGGCTACTCGCACGCGGATTTCCTGCTGCGCATGACGCGCGAAGAGCTCGGTAGCTACCTGGGCCTGAAGCTGGAAACCGTGAGCCGCGTTTTCTCGAAGTTCCAGGAGGCAGGCATCCTGACCGTGCAGCAAAAACACATCCGCATCACGGATTTTCCCGGCCTGAAAACGATCTCCGGCCAGTGCCACTGAGCCATGAGCGTTCGCAATCTCGAGCATCTGTTCCGGCCGTCGTCGGTTGCCGTGATCGGTGCCAGCGATCGTACCGGCAGCGTGGGCGCGACGGTGATGCGCAACCTGCTCGGTGGAGGCTTCAAAGGGCCCATCCAGCCAATCAATCCCCGCCATGCGGTCGTCGCGGGACTAAAAACCGTCGCAGACGTGGACGCCATGGCAATTGCTCCGGACCTGGCAATCATCTGTACGCCGCCATCGACCATTCCCGCCATCGTACGTGCACTGGGCCGAAAGGGTACAAAGGCGGCAGTGATATTGAGTGCCGGCCTCGGACAAACCGATAGCCAGGGCCGTACGTATTTGCAGCTCGCACTGGAAGAGGCCCGGCCGCATCTGCTGCGCATACTCGGCCCGAATTGCGTCGGGCTGCTGATACCGGGCATCGCCCTCAATGCCAGCTTCGCTCATATAGGCGCGCGCACCGGTCGTCTTGCGTTTGTCGCCCAGTCGGGTGCGCTTACGACAGCAATGCTCGACTGGGCCGCATCGCGCGACATCGGTTTCTCGCATTTCATCTCGCTGGGTGATTCGGCAGATGTCGATTTCGGCGATGTCCTCGACTACCTGGCGACGGACCCGGAAACCCACGCCATCCTGCTCTATATCGAATCGATCTCGCATGCGCGCAAGTTCATGTCCGCGGCACGGGCCGCTGCGCGCAACAAGCCGATCATCGCGGTCAAGGCCGGCCGCACAGCGGTCGCTGCGAAGGCTGCGGCGTCGCATACGGGTGCACTGGCCGGTGCCGACGATGTCTACGATGCGGCTTTACGCCGGGCCGGCATCCTGCGAGTCGATTCCACGCTGGACCTATTCAACGCCGCGGAGACCCTCGCGCTGGCGCGTCCGTTCACGGGAAACCGCCTTGCCATTCTGACCAACGGCGGCGGACCCGGCGTCATGGCGACCGACGCATTGGTTCTCGGCGGCGGCAAATTGGCCACCATCAGCGAACGCAGCATGTCCGAACTAAACTCGTTTTTGCCGCCCACATGGTCACATGGTGATCCGGTCGACATCATCGGCGATGCATCTGCCGCACGCTACGCACGCAGCCTGCAAGTGCTGCTCGACGATCCTCAGGCAGACGCTTTGCTGATGATCCACGCGCCTACGGCGATTGCATCCGGCGCGGAGATCGCGCAAGCCTGTCTGCCGGTGATCCAGGACGCGCGACGCAGCGTATTTTCCTGCTGGATGGGTGGCGAAACTGCCCGTATCGGTCGCGAACTTTTTGCCGCGGCGGGTCTGCCCTCTTACGACACGCCGGAGCAAGCGGTCGAGGCGTTTTTGCAGATGATGCGCTATCGCCGCAATCAGGCGATGCTCGTCGAAACCCCCTCCTCCGCACCGGCATTGCCAGCCCACGCCGCTGATATGGCGCGCAGCGTCATCGAATCCGCCTGCATCGATGGCCGCCTGATGCTTGACGAAAGCGACGCCAAGGACGTCCTTCGCGCCTACGGAATTCCGGTCGCTGAGACGCGGCGGGTCGACACGGTCGATGCGGCCGTGGATGCTGCAACGGCAATCGGATTTCCCGTCGCAATGAAGATTCTGTCGCCGGATGTCTCGCACAAATCGGATGTCGGAGGCGTGACGCTCGACCTGCCTTGCGCGCAGGCGGTCCGCAATGCGGCGGAACTGATGACGCTGAGAGTACGCGCGGCATGTCCCGCGGCAAAGTTGATAGGCTTCACCGTGGAGCGCATGGTGAGGATGACCGGAGCGCACGAGGTGATCATCGGTGCATCGACCGATCCAACCTTCGGGCCGGTCATCCTGTTTGGCGCAGGCGGCACCTCCGTGGAGGTCCTCGACGACAAGGCGGTGGCCCTTCCGCCGCTCAACAACGCGCTCGCACGCGAACTTGTCTCGCGCACGCGCATTGCGAAGGTTCTGGCCGCGCACCGCAATCTTCCCGCTGCGAATCTCGACGCGCTGTGCGACGTGCTGATTCGCGTAGCCCGCATGATGGAAGAGATTCCGCAGGTCATGGAACTGGATATCAACCCTTTGCTGGTCAACGCAGACGGCGTCATGGCGCTGGACGCCCGCATACGTATCGAGCCCGCATCGGTCTCGCCGCAAAGGCTGGCCATTCGACCTTATCCCGCAGAACTCGAGAGCATGCTGAAATTGCGGGATCGCCAGGTGCAACTGCGCCCCATTCGACCGGAAGACGAACCGGAGCTGGGTCGCCTTCTGTCGGAATGCAATTCGGCCGACCGCCATTTCCGGTTTTTCGGAACGACCGGTGTGATGCCGCATTCGCAACTCGGTCGTTATACCCAGATCGATTACGACCGCGAGATGGCATTTGTCGCGATGGATTCCCGTCGTGAAATGCTTGGGGAGGTGCGCGCGGTGGCGGATCCCGACAATGGGCGCGCCGAATTCGCAATTCTCGTGCGCTCGGATTGCCAGGGAAGCGGACTGGGTCGCGCGCTCCTCGAAAAGCTGGTGCTCTATTGCCACCGGCGCGGCACGGGGACGCTCTACGGAGACGTACTCGCGTCCAATGCCCGCATGCTCGCATTGGCGGAAAAGTGCGGCTTCGCAGCCGAAAGCGAGCCAATGGATGGCGTTATTCGCGTTGCACTGATACTTAACGAACCTCGGAGTCGACACCATGATTCACACTGCTCACCCCCACGCGCACCCGACTGCCGCCCTACGTCCGACGGAAAAGTTCGGAGAAACTGCCCTGCGTGACCAGAAACACGCGCGATCGCTCCTGTTGGCGGTCGACGGCTCGCCCGGCTCCGACGCCGCGGTTCGCTATGCGGCGCGGTACGCAAAGTTGCTCGGCCCCGCGAGCGTGACGATCCTGTATGTCAAGCAGTCATCCGAAACGCCCGAGAATCGCGAAAACCTTTCGATGCTGGACGCCCGTGCGCTGCTCGACGCAGCCGGCGTAGCGCATTCCTGGCAGATCGAATTCGGCGATCCGGCAAAGATCATCGTGGCGCTTTCCGGTGAAACCGACGAAATAATCATGGGTCGCACCGGTGTGGGCAAGGCAAAGGAGATGCTGCTCGGCTCCGTGACCCAGAGTGTACTGGTGCATGCGTCGCATCCCGTTACCGTAGTTGCGTCCGACTTTCGCGCGTCGCGGGCGACGGAGTCGGAAGACAAACGCGGTGTTCACCGGTTGCTGCTCGGGGTCGATGGTTCGCAGCAAGCGCTTCGCGCTGCCGAATACGTATGCGACCTGGTCAGGACTGGCGCAAAAGTGCACGTGGACCTGCTGAATGTGGTCGGGCCGCTGTTGCCCGGTCACTTGTGGGAAAACATGACGCCGCAGCGGCTCGATCTTTACTACCAGCAACGAGGCAATCGCGCACTGTTCGAAGCGCGCGCCGCGCTGGTTGCGGCAGGCGTCGATTTCGACAAGCACATCACCGAGGGCTATGTCGTGGACCATCTGGTCGAGGCAGCGCAGGCCTGCGAATGTTCGCGCATCGTCATGGGCCATCACGGCGTCGGCGCATTGCGGGGCGAATTCCTGGACTCGATGGCCTATCGCGCCATCCATACTTCACCGGTGCCGGTCACCCTCGTCAGGTGACGGCGCCGACGCTCATGATTTTCGAAACCATCGAAGCGACTCGGGATATAGCGCGTCTCTATGAGATAGGTTCGGTTCTCGTGCGTCACGGGTTCGGCGACCTGGCACAACGCACAGGCATCGCGCGCCTGCTCGAGAACGCTGGCCGGACGCTGCACTTGCCCGTCCGCCCCGCTGAGGACGTGTTGACCACGCCGCAGCGCATTCGTCGCGCGCTCGAGGAAATGGGACCGACGTTCGTAAAGCTGGGCCAGATACTCTCGACGCGCGTCGACGTGTTTCCGCCGGAGTGGATCGCCGAGTTCGAGAATCTGCAGGATCATGCCGCGCCCGTGCCCTATGAATCAGTGCGTGCGCAACTCGTGACCGACCTCGGCGCCAATCCCGAAGACGTGTTTGTGCAGCTCGATCCACAGCCTTTGGCCGCAGGCTCCATAGCGCAGGTACATCGCGCGCAATTGCAGGACGGCACGCCGGTCGTTCTCAAGGTGCGTCGGCCCGGGATCGAAGCCGTTGTGGAAGCAGACCTGCGCCTGTTGCGCCGTCTCGCCGAACTTGCCGAGCGCGACTGGCCGGCGCTGCAACGCTACCAACCGCGCGAGATCGTTCGCCAGTTCGCGGCCTCGCTCAAACGCGAACTGGATTTGCGTAGCGAATGCCGCAATGCCGAGCGCATCGCATCCAACCTTGCCCTCGACGCCAACATCGTCATTCCGCAGGTCTTCTGGCAATGGACCACGCCGCGCCTGAACGTGCAGGCACACATCGCCGGCATTGCCGGCCGCGATCTCGAGGCCGTCGACGCCGCGGGCCTCGATAGGCCGACGCTCGCCCGGCGCGGCGCCAACGCCGTGCTCAAGATGGTCATCGAGGACGGCTTCTTTCACGCCGATCCGCATCCCGGAAACGTTTTCTATCTGCCGGACAATCGAATTGCGCTGATCGACTTCGGCATGGTCGGTCACCTGTCCGTGCCGCGTCGCCACCAACTGGCGGATCTGCTGTTCGGCCTGGCGCAGCGCGATAGCGAACGGGTGGCGGAACTCCTCACCGATTGGGCAAACAAGGGCGACGCCGACGTCGCAGCGTTATGCGCCGACCTGGATTGCTTCATCGACGAGTTCCACGGCGTTCCGCTCGAACAGATCGATGTCGGCCACCTGCTCGCCGAGCTGACGCGGGTAATGCGGGACCACGCATTGATGCTCCCGGCGGACCTCGCGCTCCTGTTCAAGGCGGTGATCTCGCTGGAAGGCCTCGGGCGCCTGCTGGATCCGCAATTCGATATGGTCAGCGTCGCCACGCCATTCCTGATGCGGGTTCAACGTCAACGCAACTCGCCCCGTGCCATGGCGCGCGTCGGAGCGAAGAGCCTGCGCGAAGCGATGACGTTGATTGCAGGGCTGCCGGGCGACCTGCGGCGCCTGATAAAAACCGTGGACCGCGGCGGCGTAACGATCCGGATCGATGTCGTGCATCTCGATCGCGCCTCTTCCCGCATCGACCGATCCGTCAGCCGACTGACGATGGGTATCGTCACCGCGGCCCTCATCATCGGATCTTCCATCACCATGACCGTCCAGGCCGGCTCAACCTGGTTCGGCCTGCCCTTCTTCGGATTGCTCGGCTTTGTCGGGGCGACGGTAGGCGGTGTCTGGTTGCTATCCTCGATCAGGCGCAGTGCACGCAACGATGCCGACGCTTGAAACCCGGACGTGGGCGTGTCGCCGCCAGCGATGAATTGGTATCTCGTCCGGTTGCTTTCGCCTAACCGGGCGCGCCGCGAGCCTTGACCAGGAGAACCGGCGCCGCGAAACCGTGGAGCACCGCTTGCGCATCGCTTCCCAGCACGCGCGTAGCAAAACCGCGCCGACCATGCGTTCCCATGACGATGAGATCGGCTTCCCACTCCTTCGCGTCGGCAAGGATCCTGTCGGCCACGGCCTGGCTTCCCGCATCAACCACTTCGGTTTCAACTTCCACGCCTTGCGCAGCCGCCGCGGCTTCTGCCCGGGCAACCAGATCCGCACCGCCTTCCCTCATCGCGTCTTTGATATCGCTGCGATAGCCGGCCATGTCATAGATGAAAAACGGCTCGTCCACGACATGGAGCACCCTGAGCCGGGCTTTCTGGTCTTGCGCCAGCTTTATGGCTTCGGTCAACCCGCGGTCGGATGTCGCACTGCCGTCGATCGGCACCAGGATTCGTGAATACACGCTGCGCCCCTCTGGAAGTATTAATAAGGCACAGTGTGCCGCTGGAGCGGTCGCCCGCTGTTGACCTGGGTCAATCCTGCTTCGACGCCACTCTGTATATTTCCGCGGGCGCCCGAACAAAGGCTGCTTCCGAAGATTTTAAAAAAGGAGACGACTTGGACATCAGGAAATGGGGCTCGCTCTGCCGGGGCGCAATCCTTCTGGGATTCGCGATGGCCGCATCGCCGATGGCGCACGCAGGATGCAGTGGCGATGGCAAGTCGGGCGGCATCTTCCACATGGACCGCTGCGATGAGTTCGAGGCGCATGGCCTCTACTCGCGCAGTAACCAGAAAATCCTGGACGCTCTGGTAATCGGTGGAACGCTGAGCTACGCCCTCTGGGAGGGAACAGAATCACCTGGCGGAAGCACCGCATGGAAATCGCTGGACGCCATGGCGACGGCGGGAATCGCCACCGAAATCATGAAAAATGTATTCCAGCGTCCGCGTCCGTCGCAATCTTCCGATCCGAACCTGTGGCGCCAGGGCGGCGGCAACAAGAGCTTTCCGAGCGGAGAAACCGCGACGATGGCCGCTTTTGTCACGCCGATCATCCTCCAATACCAGGAGGAGCACCCCATGGTCTGGGCTTTGTCCGCGCTGCCGCTCTATATGGGGAAAGCGCGCATGGGCTCCCAGGCCCACTGGCTCAGCGACGTTTTAGGCGGAGCGGCGGTCGGCGTAGCCGCCGGGTACCTTGCGTTCCGACGCGATACACCGCTGCTCCTGGAATTCACCCAGGACGGCGTCTTCCTCGGGCTCAAGCATCGTTTTTGAACCCGCGAGCGTTTCGACGCGCATGCAGGATCCGCACTCCTTGCGCGGACGCAATTGAATTACTCCACAAACGCCAATGTTGATCTGGCGCAAAGAATGGTTCGCGATTCGCCCTAGCATTGTTGTCGCGGTATCGGCGAATCCAACAACCCGCCGCAGGAACCGGGTCGGAAGTTTGCGTCGACAGCCACGGAAACATCAAGCAATCCTCCGGAGGACGCGACCATGCATGCCTTTCCATTGCACTTCTGTCCGGTCCGCAAGCAGTACGTCGAATTGGACCAGACCCGTCCCGAGTGCGCAGCCGAACATGGTTGCGCCCTGGACAAATGCTGCCTGCCCGATCGGTTTTTCGCCACGT
>JBDTTE010000037.1:0-18483 GCA_039930785.1 Betaproteobacteria bacterium
GCAGAGGACTGAAAATCCTTGTGTCGGTGGTTCGATTCCGCCCTTGGCCACCACTCCCTCCAGTATCAATTTCATAGAGAACTGACAGCATGCTGCGTCAGCGCTTGACAGCCTTGTACACCAGCCTAGATAGTTCCGCTCCGAGAACGCCGGCAGCCATGCCCGGCGCCCAGAAAAACTAAAATCGACGTGGAGTAAGCATGAAAGCTTTTTTGTCCTGCGTGGCGGCTGTTGCCTTCCTTACATTTGCTTGCATCAGCCAGGCAGCCGACCTGAATCTGCGTTTCGGTACGCCTTTCGTCACCGGCAGCAATTTGCACAAGGCAATGGAGAAATTCGCCGAGGTCGTCGGCACGGAGAGCGCTGGCAAGATTCGCGTGCAGGTTTACGCTGACAGCCAGATCGGCGATATCCAGCAGCTCATCGCCGGCATGCAACTTGGCACGGTCGACATGGCTTATCTGGGCGTCGGCAATTCAGGGCAGCTCAAGGACTGCGGTGCACTGAACATCGCCTACCTGCCCTATCTGTTCAAGAACAAGGAACAGGCCAAGCAGGTGATGAACGGACCGATCCTGCAAGAGTTCTACGAGAGTTGCGCGAAGTCGTCGGGCGTTCGAATTTTCGCCGTGGCCGGCGCGCGGTCGCCGCGAGCAATCGTCACGACGAAGGGTCCGATCAAGAAGCCGGAAGACCTGAAAGGCCTGCGCCTGCGCATTCCTCCGATTCCGATCTTTCGTGACACATTCGAATCGGTCGGCGTCAAGGTCGTGCCGCTCGGTCTGAACGAAGTGTACATGGCCCTGTCCCGTGGACAGGTGGATGGACAGGACAATGGCTTCGATCTGACGCTTACGTTTCGCTTCCAGGAAGTATCGAAATACTGGACCGCTACCGATCACGTTTACGACGTCGCGGCCTGGTACATCTCCGAGCGTCGCTGGAAATCCCTGAGCAAGGAGCAGCAGGATTTGTTCAGGAAGGCGGCGCAGGCCGGCGGCAAGGTCGCCACCGACCTGGGCGAGCAGTTCGATCGTGCCGGCATGGAAGAACTGAAGAAGCAAGGCGTGACCTATACCGTGCCCGACAAGGCGGCCTTTGAGGCGGCGTGGAAGGATGTTTACAAGAACTACGAGGGCAAGGTCTGGCCGGAGGGCCTGGTCCAGCGCATCAAGGCCGCGCAGAAATAACCGTGATCGATCTGCTCGACAATGCGCTGCGGCTGGTCGAGCGCGCCATGGAATGGCTCGTCGCCGTGCTGGTGCTAGGGCTCGTTGTAATCGTCGCGTCGCAATTCATCGATCGCCATTTCGTTTCGCTGCCGATGGCAGCGCCCGATGCCTACGCCCGCGTCATGTTGGTCTGGTTGACGTTCATCGGGTTTGCGCTTGCCGTCAAGAACGGGCACAACATCCGTGTCGATCTGATCGATACCCGCCTGCCACCTTTCGCCCGCCGCGCGCTTGAATATGTGTTCGATGCGGTCATGCTGCTGCTGACCATAGTCATTGGCACGAACGGATGGCGCCTGGTCGTCATCGGGCACGACCAGGAACGCCTGGGTACCGTTCTCTCCGAGGCATGGCCTTCCGGCGCGCTGTTCGTTGCCTGCATCATTCTTTCGCTGTTCATCGGCCTGCGCGTTGTGCTCAGGTTGGCGGGGCGAGAGGTCGTGCGGCAGCCACAGATCGGGACGGAGTAGCAAACGATGCTGGTATTGCTGTTCATCGCCTTCCTGCTGGCCCTGCTCGTGGGTTTCGACGTCGGCTTTTCGATGATTCTTTCGGCCTGGATCGGCATCGAAGCCGGGGGCGACGCAGTCGATCCGGCGATGATGCCGATCTCGATGGTCGCGGGCGTCGATACCTACGCGCTGGTGCAGGTGCCGCTGTTCATTCTCGCGGGTGAACTCATGAACCGCGGCGGCCTGACGCTGCGCCTGATCGATTGGGCGCAGGCGATGGTCGGTCGCGTGAAGGGCAGCCTCGGCCATGTTTCCATCCTGACCAACCTCGTGATGGCCGGCGTGTCGGGCTCGGCGGTGGCGGACGCCGTTGCAACGGGCAAGCCGCTCATCCCCGCGATGCGCAAGGAGGGCTATGGAGAGGGTTTCGCCGGCGCCGTGATCGCGGCCGGCGCGTTGTTGGGCCCGATCATTCCGCCGTCGATTCCCATGGTGGTGTACGCCCAACTATCGAGCCAGTCGGTGGTCAAGCTGTTCATGGCCGGCGTAGTGCCAGGCCTGCTGCTCGCGGTCGGGTTCATGGGGGTCTGCTCGATCGTTGCGGGCGTGCGCAAGTATCCGAGCCGGCCGCCGGTCAGCTGGCGCGGCAAGGCAACGGCGACGGGGCGGGCCGGCTGGGCCTTGTTGATGCCGGTCATCATCATCGGTGGCATCCGCTTCGGCCTCGTGACGGATACCGAGGCCGCCGCGGTCGCCGCGATCTACGCGCTGCTCGTGAGCCTGTTCATCTATCGCGGCGTGCGCCTGCGCGATATGAAGGCCATCCTGTACGAATCCGGCCGGTCCACAGCCGTGATCCTGTTCCTGTTGGCAGCGGCAGGGCCGTTCAGCTGGCTGGTTGCCGAGAGCCAGATCAGTCAGACCGTCGTGGATACCATCCAGCAGCTATCGACGAATCCCGTGATCGTGTTGCTGATCATCAACGCTTTCCTTCTGTTGATCGGCTGCATCATCGAGCCGCTGCCGGCGATGATCATTTTCCTGCCTGTGCTGATGCCCCTTGGCGCGCAACTGGGCATCGATCCGATCCAGTTTGGTGCAGTGGTGGTCCTGAACCTGATGATCGGGCTCATGCACCCGCCGATCGGGCTCTTGCTATTCGTCGTGTCCAGCGTCGGCAAGATCAAGATCGGCCCGGTCATGTGGGAAGTGCTGCCGTTCCTGGCCTGGGCGCTCATCGTGCTCACACTGACCATCGTGTTCCCGCAGTTGACCATCTGGCTGCCGGCCCAGCTCAAATAGCGACGCCTCCCACGCCCCTGCCTCCTCGTGGGGATTGCCGGATTTTGACTTATAATCAGTGGCCACGGTCGGACGCCCCAGTCTGGCCCCTCGTTTTGGACTTCCATGCAGCTTTTTGCTTTCGGCATGAACCACCAGACGGCTCCGCTCGCGGTTCGCGAGCAGGTGACGTTCCATGCCGAAAATCTGGAACCGGCGCTGCGCGATCTCGTCGCGCGCGAAGCCGTGAACGAAGCGGCCATCATTTCCACCTGTAATCGCACCGAGATTTATTGCAGCACGCCGGACCCGGCTCGTACCATTGACTGGCTCGCCCGCTTTCACCACCTTCGGGCAGCGGTGCTGGAGCCCTTCCTGTACACGCTCCCGCGCGAGCGTGCCGTTACGCACGCATTCCGCGTTGCCAGCGGGCTCGACTCGATGGTGATCGGCGAGCCGCAGATACTCGGCCAGATGAAGGAAGCGATAAGGTCCGCGGAGCACGCCGGCACGATGGGCACGGTACTGCACCGCCTGTTCCAGTCCACATTCTCCGTAGCCAAAGAAGTACGCACCCAGACCGACATCGGCGCGAATTCGGTGTCGATGGCCGCGGCTGCCGTCAAGTTGGCGGAACGCATTTACCCGAGCGTTCGCGAACAGAACGTCCTGTTCATCGGCGCGGGAGAAATGATCGAGCTATGCTCGACGCACTTCGCGGCGAAGCAGCCGAGCGTCATGACGTTCGCAAATCGCAGTGTCGAGCGCGGTGAAATGCTGGCCAGCCGGTTCAATGGACGCGCGATCATGTTGAACGATCTCGCCGGACAATTGCCCCGCCACGACATCATCGTCACCTGTACGGCGAGCACCCTGCCCATCATCGGCAAGGGCATGATCGAGCGCGCCATCAAGACCAGGCGGCATCGCCCCATTTTGATGATCGACCTCGCGGTGCCACGCGATGTCGAGGCCGAGGTCGCCGACCTCGATGACGTCTTTCTCTACACCGTGGATGACCTCGGCAAGATCGTGCAGGAAGGCCTCGACAGTCGCCACGCCGCCGTCGAGCAGGCCGAAGCGATCATCCACACGAACGTTCGCAGCTTCATGCACTGGCTCGAAGGTCGCGAACTCGTTCCCACCATTCGGGCGCTGCGCGACCAGGCCGAGCGCGCACGCAGCAACGAACTCGAGCGTGCGGTACGCATGCTCGCGAAGGGCGACGACCCCGGCAAGGTGCTGGAGCAGCTGTCGCACTCGCTGACCAACAAGTTCCTGCACGCGCCGACGCACGCGCTGAATACCGCGACCGGTGGCGAGCGCGACGAACTGGTCGCAGCGCTGGCACGCGTTTTCGAGATCAAGCTGCCCGAATGAAGCAGTCCATCGCCTCCAAACTGGCGCGACTTTCCGCCAGGTTGGAGGAACTCAACGCCCTGCTGTCCAGCGAGGACGTGACCCGGAACCTGGAAAATTACCGCAAGCTCACGCGCGAGCATGCGGAGATTTCGCCGTCGGTCGAGCTGTACCACGCCTACGTGAAGAGCGAGAGGGACGTTGCCGCGGCGCTGGCAATGGCCGGCGATCCCGAAATGCGCGAACTGATCGATGCGGAAGTGAAGGAAGGCAAGCAACGCCTGCTGGACCTCGAGGCCGACTTGCAGAAGCAATTGCTGCCGAAGGATCCAAACGACGAGCGCAACATTTTTCTGGAAGTACGGGCCGGCACCGGCGGTGACGAATCCGCGCTGTTCGCCGGCGACCTGTTCAGGATGTATTTCCGCTATGCCGAGCGCCAGGGCTGGAAGGTCGAACTGATTTCCCAGAGCCAGGGCGAAATGGGCGGTTACAAGGAAGTCATCGCGAAGATTATCGGCCTCGGCGTCTACTCGAAGCTGAAATTCGAGTCGGGCGGGCATCGCGTGCAACGCGTGCCGGATACCGAAACCCAGGGCCGCATCCATACCAGCGCCTGCACGGTCGCGGTCATGCCCGAAGCCGATGCCATAGAAGACGTGGTGCTCAATCCCGCGGAGATGCGCATCGATACGTTTCGCGCGTCCGGCGCCGGCGGCCAGCACATCAACAAGACCGACTCGGCGGTACGCATTACGCACCTGCCGACTGGCATCGTCGTCGAATGCCAGGACGACCGCTCGCAACACAAGAACAAGGCGCAGGCGTTGTCGGTCCTCGCCGCCCGCATCAAGGATCGGCAGGTGCGCGACCAGCAGGCGAAGCAAGCCGCCACGCGTAAATCGCTGGTCGGCAGCGGCGATCGTTCCGAGCGCATCCGCACCTATAATTTTCCGCAGGGCCGGGTCACGGATCACCGCATCAACCTCACGCTCTACAAGATCGACCAGATCATGGACGGCGCGCTGGACGAACTCATCAATGCGCTGCTCGCAGAACACCAGGCGGAGCTGCTGGCGGCGATGGCTGAAGATACCTTCGCGGCACAGGCGTGAAGTCGACTGTCGAAGGGCTGCTCGCTGGCGCAGCCGATACGCTTGCGACGGATGAGGGCCGGCGCGACGCGCAGGTATTGCTGGGGCACGTGCTGGGCGTTTCGCGTGCATGGCTGGTGGCCCATGATGGCGACGCGGTCGATGATTCCACGGTCGAGGCCTTTCGCAAGCTCATTCTGTTGCGTCACGATGGCGAGCCGGTTGCCTATCTTCTCGGCGTGCGGGAATTCCACGGACTGGATTTTCGCGTCACGCCCGATGTGTTGATTCCGCGCCCCGAGACGGAAACACTGGTCGATGCCGGCCTTGAGAAGCTGGATGCGATGCCGGGTCGCAAGGTGCTGGATCTGGGCACCGGCAGCGGATGCGTAGCTGTCTCGATCGCCTTTGAGCGTCCCGCTGCGCAGGTTACCGCGATTGATCTGTCCGCCGATGCGCTGGACGTTGCGCGAAGCAACGCAACGGCGCTCGGGCAAAAAGTGGAATTCCTGCAGGGGCGATGGTTTGTCCCGCTCGCGCAAAGGCGCTTCGACTTGATCGTGTCGAATCCGCCTTATGTGGCGGCAGGCGATCCGCACCTGCGCCAGGGCGATCTGCGATTCGAGCCGATTGCGGCACTAATCTCCGGACCGGATGGTCTGAATGACATACGCGTCATTGTCGGCGGTGCTGTCGAGCATTTGTTGCCGGGTGGTTGGCTTTTGTTCGAGCACGGTTACGACCAAGCGGAAACCTGCAGAGACCTCTTGGCTAAAGCGGGTTTCGGCGACCTGAAGTCCTGGCCGGATCTGGCCGGCATCGCCCGTGTGGCAGGCGGACGCCTATTGACGCCGAATTCGGCCACTCGTTAACATCAGTCATCTGCGGGAAGCGCAGTTTGCGCATAACACGCGCGCCATCAAACAGAGGTCACAATGGACGTTCAAGACAGGATCAAGCAGCAAGTGGCGGGCAACCCCGTCGTTCTTTACATGAAAGGCACGCCCGATGCGCCGCTGTGCGGATTCAGCGCCGCGGCCGTGCAGATTCTCGAGGCCTGTGGCGCCGAGAATGTCGCCACTGTCGACGTACTGAGCGATCAGGACATCCGCCAGGGCATCAAGCAGTTTTCCAGCTGGCCGACCATTCCGCAGCTGTATGTGAATGGCGAGTTCGTCGGAGGTTCGGACATCATGCGGGAGATGTACCAGTCCGGCGAATTGCAGAAGCTGTTCGGGAAATAACGCCCCCGCTTTTCACCCGAAGGGCTGGCTCACGCCAGCCCTTTGTCATTTGTATTTCCGCCTTTTCGACTGTCCCGATTCATTCTCGGGCTGCATAACGCTTATTCCACGGGATCCGCCGTGACTGCTTGGCACTGAGCGCACACGCGATGGCATCGCCAAACGGCTAAGCGCTATGATGGCCGCCAAAGGTGCACGCAAGGTCGCTGCGTAATAGCGCGATGGCCGGCGATGTTCCAGTGACGCTCATCCAGGTGGAGACGTAGCATGATGGAACTCGTGCGGCTGGCCCTGCGCCGCCCGTACACCATTGCCGTGTTATCGCTGCTTGTCCTGCTGCTGGGCGGTCTTGCTGTGACGCGCATGGTGGTCGACTTCTTTCCGAAGATCGACATTCCCGTGGTCTTCGTCGGTTGGAACTACCCCGGCCTCTCCGCCGAGGAAATGGAGCGTCGCGTCGTCATCATCAGCGAGCGCGCCTATTCGACCACGGTCAACGGCATCGATCGCATCGAATCGAACTGCATTCCGGGCATCGGCCTGGTCAAGGTTTACTTCCATCAGGGCACGGACATCGGCGCGTCGATCGCGCAGATCAACGCCATCAACGGCACGATTTTGCGCATCCTGCCGCCAGGCATCACGCCGCCCGTCATCATCCAGTACGACCCGGCGACGGTGCCGATCGTGCAGATGGTGCTGTCGAGCAAGACCGTTCCGGAAGGGCGAATCTTTGATCACGCTTTCAACTTCGTCCGTGTGAAGCTGTTCACCATTCCCGGCCTGGTGGTACCCGCGCCCTTCGGCGGCCGCTTGCGCCAGATCATGGTGGACCTCAATCCCGACCTGATGACGGCGAAGGGCATCTCTCCGAACGACGTGGTGAATGCCCTGCAGAATTCGAATGTGCTCGTGCCCGCAGGCACGGCGCGCATCGGCACCACCGACTACAACATCATGATGAACTCGAGTCCGCCCTCCGTGGACCAGTTCAACCAGATGCCGATTCGCATAGAGAACGGCGTGCCGGTGCTGCTCGGAGACGTCGCCCATGTCGCGGACGGCTTCGCGGTGCAGAACAATATCGTCCACGTCGATGGGCGACGTGCGACGTACCTGACGATCCTGAAGCATTCCGAAGCTTCGTCGTTGGCTGTCGTGGAGGCGGCGCGGGCGTTGTTGCCCGACATCCGCAAGGCGGCGCCGGATGGCATCGACATCTCGCTCGATTTCGACCAGTCGGTGTACGTGCGCGCGGCGATCCGCAACGTCGTGACTGAAGCGGTGATCGCATCGTTGCTCGTTTCGTTGATGATCCTGTTGTTCCTCGGATCGTGGCGCAACACCATCGTCGTGATTACTTCGATCCCATGCGCGATGGCGGCGGGGCTTCTAGGGCTTTACTTTACCGGCAACACCATCAACCTGATGACCCTGGCGGGCCTTTCGCTCGCGACCGGCATCCTCGTCGACGATGCGACCGTCGCGGTGGAGAACATCCACCGCCATCGGTCGATGGGGCAACCGCTGACGGTGTCCATCCTCGTCGGGTCGCATGAAGTCGCGCTGCCGCGCACGATGGCCACGCTCGCCATCTGCATCGTGTTCATACCGGTGGCCTTCCTGTACGGCGTCTCGAAGTTCCTGTTCATCCCGCTCGCGCTTTCCGTGGTGTTCGCGCTGCTGGCCTCCTACATCCTGTCGTTCACCCTGGTGCCGATGCTCTCGCGCCAGCTCCTCGCCGGCGAGCATCACGACGATGGACAGGGAACCGGGCCCGGTGCGCGATTCAACCGCATGCGGGAATCCTCGCTGGGCTGGCTGCAGGATCGTTACGCCGCAGTGCTCGGCACCATCATGCATCACCGCGCCTTCGTGCTGGTCTGCCTGCTGCTGATGGGCGGCGTCAGCGTGTTTCTTGGAAAAGTAGTGGGCACGGATTTCTTTCCGGCCGCCGACGTCGGCATACTGAAACTGCATTTCCGCGCGCCGATGGGCATGCGCATCGAGGAAACCGAGAAGCTCGTCCTCCAGGTCGAAGAGGAAATCCGCCGCATCATCCCGGCGGAGGAACTCTCGACCATCAACGACATGCTGGGCGTGCCGCTTTTCTACAATCTCGCTTTCGTGCCGACCGACAACATCAGCGGCATGGACGCCGACATCCTCATTTCGCTAAAGCACCCTCACCAGCCGTCGGCTCACTGGCAGCGCGAATTGCGCGAGAAACTGCCGCCCAAATTCCCCGGCGCAACGATGTATTTCCAGAATGCGGATATCGTCACGCAGGTGTTGAATTTTGGCTTGCCGGCGCCGATCGACGTGCAGGTCCAGGACCAGAATTTCGATCGTGCACAAATCTACGCGGGCCGCGTGCGCAAGATCATCGAGGAAACGCCCGGTGCCGTGGATGTGCGCCAGACGCAGGTACTGAACTACCCGGGACTGCGCGTGGAGGTCGACCGCTTGCGCGCCGCGCGCCTTGGCCTCACGCAGAAGGATATCGCCGCCAACATCCTGACTTCGCTGTCGTCGAGCGCAATCGTGAATCCTTCCTACTTCCTGAATCCGAACGGCGTGAACTATACGGTCGCCGTGCAGACGCCGATCGACCGCATCAAATCCGTCGAAGACTTGATGTCCACGCCGATCACGAGCGGCGACGCGCCCGTGCTCAGCCGGACGCCGGTTGCGCGCCTGGACGCAGTGCCCGGAGGGACGGTGACACGATTGTCCAGCTTCGCGACCATCAAGCCCGAGACCAGCTACCAGTCGGTGTCGCACTATACGGTGCAGCGGGTGCTTGACGTTGCGGCGAACGTCGATGGCCGCGACCTGGGCGGTGTGGTGTCCGAGATCAAGAGCAAGATCGATGCTATGACTGCGGGGAAGGATTTTCCGCCGACCGCGAAGATCGTCATTCGCGGCCAGTACCAGGTCATGAACGCGTCCTTCGAAAGCCTGCTCGGCGGCCTGGTGCTTGCGATCGTTCTGGTCTATGCGCTGCTTGTCGTGCTGTTCCAGTCCTGGATCGATCCGTTCATCATCATGATGGCCGTGCCCGGCGCGCTGATCGGCATCCTGTGGATGCTGGCGCTGTCGGGAACCACCATCAACGTCATGTCGTTGATGGGCGCGATCATGGCGGTCGGCATCGGCGTGTCGAATTCCATCCTGATCGTGAGCTTTGCGAACGACGTGCGCGTGGAAAAGAATCTGGGCGTGATCGAAGCCGCCATTGAAGCGGGACGCACGCGGCTTCGCCCCGTGCTGATGACCGCACTGGCGATGATCATTGGAATGGTGCCGATGGCGCTCGGGCTCGGCGAAGCCGGTGAACAAAATGCGCCATTGGGTCGCGCCGTCATCGGCGGCCTCGCGATGGCCACCATCGCCACGCTGTTCGTGGTGCCGGTGATCTACACCTTTATCAGAAAAAGCATGCCTGTCCTGCACGAACTCGATGCCCGTTTCGAGGCCGAGGCGCAGGGACGTCAGGTCTGAGGAGCAATGAGCATGGCGGCAATGCACAGACGCGATTCCTTCGTAGTGTTCTACGTCCTGGCCTTCGTGGTCGTTGCCATCGCCGGCGGCGGGGTCTGGTGGTTCTGGCACAGCAAGCAATCCCAGCTGGAACAGGACGCGAAGGTTCGCACGGCGCAAGTCGAGGCGGGGCCGACGGTCGTCGTCGCCATTTCGGCGCGAGGCGCGGCTGTGCGCAGGATCAACCTCACCGGAGAATTGCGGCCTTACAAGGTGACGACCCTGTATTCGAAGGTCGGTGGCTACCTCTCGAAAATTACCGTGGATGTCGGCGACCGCGTGCGCGCCGGCCAGTTGCTCGCCGAAGTACAGACGCCCGAACTCGAATCCGAATACAAGAGCAACCTGTCGGACCTCGAGAACCGCCAGCGCCTCGCCGACCGGACCCGCGATCTCGCGACAAAGGGTTTCTATTCGCAGCAGGCACTCGATAATGCGGATAACGACGTGCAAACCGCGCGCGGTCGCGTCGATACACTGCGCACGCAGCTCGGCTATCGCATCCTGTACGCGCCCTATAACGGGGTCGTGACGGCACGCTTTGTCGACCCGGGCGCGCTGATTACCAATGCGGCAAACAACCAGACGTCCTCGCAGCCGGTGCTCACTGTTTCGGACGCCTCGAAGTTGCGCGTCAGCACCTATGTCGAACAATCCGACGCCCGCTTCGTGCACATCGGCACCGAGATCGAGATCATCGACGCGGCCAATCCCACGCAGCGCACCAAGGCCAAAGTCAGCCGCATTGCCGGTGAACTCGACCCGCGCACGCGCACCCTGCTGGCGGAAGTCGATTTCGACAATGCCGACGGCGCATTCATCCCGGGTTCCTTCGTCAATGTTTCGTTGTCGATTCCGCAGACAAGTTTTGTGGAGGTACCTGCCCCCGCGCTGGTGGTCAGGGACAAGAAAAATTACGTTGCCGTCATCGGCGCGGACAATCACATCAAGCTGACGCCGATCGAAATCGCCGGAACCGACGGCGCGGTGGTGAGAATTGCCAGTGGAATCGGCGAGGGCGTGCGCGTGGCGCTGAGCTTGCCGAATACGGTGTTGGACGGCGCCAAGGTCAATCCCGCGACGCCACCGGGCGCACCTGCTGCCGCGTCCGCTGCCGCACCGCCTGCGCCGTCATCGCCTCCGCCGGCCGCCAAGCCGGCACCGAATCCGCAACCATCGAAATAAACCGGACGATCCGGCATTGTCCGGCGATGACGCGCGGGTACAATCCGTACCAGCGAAAAAACGATCGCGCGTGAAGCGTCGCGGCGGCTTCGACGCTCAAACGTAAAGGAGGGCCGAGGGTGAAATCGCCTCGTCTCGATGCGATCAGGAACATTGCCTTTCGGCAGCCGCGGCTTTTCCGGCCCCCCGAGAAAGGCGAGATGCTCGTCAACGGCGAGCGTCGTTATTTCATCGGCGAATCCATCGGCAAGGGTGGCTTCGGCATGGTCTACGACTGCATCGACGACTGGGGCAACCCGCTGGTCGCCAAGATCCTGATGCCGCATGACCAATCCTACCGGCAGGTCAGGCGCGTCTGGCAGGACGAGTTGCGCAAGCTGCTGGTCATGCGCCACCCCAACATCACCTTCGTCTACGACGCCTTCGAGTACCAGGACACTTTCTACCTCATCATCGAGCGTTGCAGCTTCCCGTTGTCGCGCCTGATCACGCGACTGGGGCTGGATGCCGACCGCTGGATTCCCTACGTCGCGCGCGACGTCCTGCAGGCGCTCGACTACATTCATGCAGCCGGCTACGTCCACAAGGACCTGCATCCCGGCAACGTGTTCGTGACCGAGCAACGACGCAAGCGCAAGATGGTCAAGGAGCAGGTCTGGTCCTTCAAGGTCGGGGACCTCGGCCTCACGCGGCTCGAATCGGATATCCGCGTATTCCAGACGTTGCTCGCCGACTGGATGCGCCCGCCCGAGGCCTTCGAGCCGGAGAAGTACGGGGCGATCGGACGGCATGTGGACATCTACCAGACCGGACTGCTCCTGCTTGCGCTCATGCTCAGGGAAATACCCTACTTCACGCGCGAGGAAATCCTCGGCGGCATTCCGCAATCCCTGGCGGCGAAGCACGATTCCAAATTCGGACCGGTCGTGGCCAAGGCGCTGCGCCGCCACGTCGAATGGCGCACCCAGACAGCGCTCGATTTCTGGCGCGAACTGTCCGCCGTTGCCGGCGACGGTTCCTGAGCAATACAAATTTCCCAATATCTATCCAAGGAGCGGGTAAATGGATCTCGGACTCAAAAAACTGAAAGCCGTCGTCAGCGGCGGTACCAAGGGTATCGGCCGCGCTATTGCCGAAACGCTGGCGGCTGAAGGCGCCGACGTCGCGATCTGCGCGCGCAATGCGGCGGAAGTGAAAAGCGCGGTAGCCGCGTTACGTGCGAAAGGCGTCAACGCGAGCGGCAGCGCACTTGACGTCGCCGACGGTGAGGCGCTCAAGAGCTGGGTCACCAGCGTTGGCAAGGAATTCGGCGGCATCGACATTGTTGTCGCCAACGTCAGCGCGTTGGCGGTGGGAGGCGACGAAGAAAGCTGGCGCAAGGGTTTCGCGATCGACATGATGGGTGCCGTCAACATGGTTGGCGCGGCCATGCCCTATCTCGAGAAGAGCAAACACGGCGCCATCGTGACGATCTCCAGCGTTTCGGGACGCGAGATCGATTTCGCCGCTGGACCTTACGGCGCATTCAAAGCCGCGCTGATCCATTACACGCAGGGGCTGGCGTTTCAGCTTGCCGGCAAAGGCATTCGCGCGAATACCGTGTCGCCCGGCAACACCTATTTCGAAGGCGGCGTGTGGAACCAGATCAAGGACGGTAATCCGAAACTCTATGCCGAGGCACTGGCACTGAACCCGACGGGCAGGATGGGTACGCCGCAGGAAATGGCCAACGCGGTGGCGTTCATCGCCAGTCCCGCCGCCAGCTTCATCACCGGATCCAACCTTGTCGTCGACGGCGCGCTGACGCGCGGCGTGCAGTTCTGATCAGGCGCGCGGCCGTTTCATCGCCGGGTTGCCTTTACGGCAATGGCGACGACGGTCGCAATGAAGATCAGCACGAAGCAGATCAGGGACCATTCCGCGATCGACAGGCTGAGGAAGCGCCAGGGCACCTTGGTGCAATCGCCCGTGCCGCGGAAAATCATCGGGAAGGCTTCCGTCAGCGGAAACGATTCGAGCAGGAAGCCCACGTCCGCGCCGCAATCAAAAATTTGCGGCGGGTAGTGCTCGAGCCAGACGTGGCGAATGGCGACCCCGGCGCCGGTTGCCGCGAATAACAGGACAAGTCCGCCGTAAATCCTGCGGCCCAGGGTCGCAGGGTTGTGTAGTGCCGCGATCAGCGCCACGATGCCCACCACGATGAAGGCGTAGCGCTGCAGGATGCACATCGGGCACGGCTCGAGGTGCATCACGTGCTGCAAGTACAGCGCATAGGCAATCAGTCCCGCGCACGCCAGAAAAATCGCCAGGAAGATCAGTCGCGGATTCGGCTTCATCAGATCTTGCCCAGCGCCTGGTCGAGATCGGCGATCAGGTCCTCGACGTTTTCAATTCCGACGGAGAGCCTCACCAGGTTATCGGTGATGCCGAGGCGGGCGCGCAATTCGACCGGCAAGGTGCCGTGGCTCATCGTGACCGGGTGCCCGATCAGGCTTTCGACGCCGCCGAGGCTTTCGGCCAGCGTGAAGATGCTGCAGGCTTCCAGCGCGCGGCGCACGCCATCCATGTTCGTCTTCAGGTAGATCGAGATCATCGCGCCGAAGCCCTTCATCTGCTTCGCGGCCAGCAGGTGCTGCGGATGCTGCGGCAGGCCGGGATAAATCACGCGCTCGATTTTCGGGTGGGACTTAAGCCATGTCGCCAGGTGCATGGCGTTGCCGCAATGCTGCTTCATGCGCAGTGGCAGCGTCTTCACGCCGCGCAGTGCCAGGAAACTCGAGAACGGATCCTGGATGGCGCCGATGGCGTTCTGCATGTATTCCAGTTTTTCGGCGATGTCGTTGCGATCCTTCACGATCACGATGCCGCCGACCATGTCCGAATGACCGTTGATGTACTTGGTGACCGAGTGCAGCACGATGTCGATGCCGTGTTCGAGCGGCCGCTGCACGTAAGGCGACGCAAACGTGTTGTCTACGACGGTAAGAATGCCGCGTTCCTTGCCGATCTTCGCGACCTGGTCCAGGTCGGTGATTTTCAGCAGGGGATTCGACGGTGTCTCCACCCAGATCATTTTCGTGTCCGGCTGGATCGCCTTCTCCAGCGATCCGGCGACATTCGGATCCGCGTAACTTGTCTTCAACCCCATCGAGCGCTTGCGCACAAGCTCGAACAGGCGCCACGATCCGCCGTACAAGTCATCGGCCGCGACGATGTGGCTGCCGGTATCCAGCAATTCCAGCACCGTGCCGCTCGCCGCCAGTCCGGACGCGAAAGCGAATCCGCGCGTGCCCCCTTCGAGGTCGGCGATGCAGCGTTCCAGCGCATGGCGCGTGGGATTCTGCGTGCGCGCGTACTCGTAGCCGGTGTGCACGCCGGGCGAATGCTGCTTGAACGTGGATGTGGCGAAGATCGGCGTCATGACGGCGCCGGTCGTGGGATCCGGAGACTGGCCCGCGTGGATCGAGCGGGTCGCGAAGCCGTGCTGGTCGGGTTTTTTGTCTGTCATGTTTTCGGTCAGGGGGCGCGGTTGCGCAAGTGGTTCAGGACGTCCATGCGGGTGATGAGGCCGTAGAAGCGATCGTTGTCGACGATGATGGCGACGTGCCCCTTGCTGAAGACATCCATGAGTTTCGGCAGCGGCGTCTTCAGTCCCAGGGTTTCGATCTTACGCGTCATCGCGGTGCTGACGGCATTGCTGAAATGCGCGGGATTTTCCTGCGATGCCATCAGCAGGTCCCATTCGTCGATGATGCCGACGACCTTGCCGTTTTCGAGCACCGGCAATTGCGAAATATCGTAAAGCTTCATGCGCGCATAGGCTGTCATGAGCTTGTCGTCGGGCGCGATGGTGACGGTGGCCCGCTCGTCGTGGCGTCGCGTGATCAGGTCGCGCAGGTCGCCGAACTGCTCGCGCTTGAGCAGGCCCTGGTCGATCAGCCAGTAGTCGTTGAAGATCTTCGACAGGTACTTGTTGCCGCTGTCACAGACAAAGGTCACCACGCGTTTTGGCGTTTTCTGCTCGCGGCAATAGCGCAGCGCGGCGCCGATCAGCGTGCCTGAAGAAGACCCGGCGAGGATGCCTTCCTTGTCCAGCAGGGTGCGCACCGTGGTGCACGCTTCTTCGTCGCCGATCGAGTAGGCTTTTTTCACGCGCGAAAAATCCGCGATCGGCGGAATGAAATCTTCGCCGATGCCCTCGACGATCCAGCTGCCGGCCTCCCCATATTTGCCGGTGTGGACATAGTCGGCCAATACCGAACCTACGGGGTCGGCGAGTACGACTTCGGTCTGCGGAGAAACTTTGGCGAAATAGCGCGACAGACCGGTCATCGTGCCGGAAGAACCGACCCCGACCACGATGGCGTCGACGTCATGCTCCATCTGCGCCCAGATCTCCGGGCCGGTCGTCGTTTCGTGGGCGAACGGGTTGGCGGGGTTGCCGAACTGGTTCACGAAAAATCCGCCGGTTTCCTTCGCAATGCGCTCGGCCATGTCCTGGTAATACTCGGGATGGCCCTTGCCCACATCCGAGCGGGTCAGCCTGACTTCCGCGCCCATGGCTTTCAAATGAAAAATTTTCTCCCGGCTCATCTTGTCCGGGACGACGAGGACCAGCTTGTAGCCCTTGAGCGCCGCGACCAGGGCCAGCCCGAGTCCGGTGTTGCCCGCCGTCGCTTCGACTATCGTGCCGCCCGGCTTCAGGCGCCCGTCCTTTTCTGCCGCTTCGATCATCGAACGGCCAATGCGGTCCTTGATGGACCCGCCGGGATTCTGGCTTTCCAGCTTCAGGAACAGCCGGCACGGGCCGGCGTTCATACGGGTAACCTCGACCATGGGCGTGTTTCCAATCAGGTCGAGTAATTGTTGCGCGGCCAACTGTTTCTCCTTCGGTGAAGCGGCAAGGTCTCGGACATCGGGAGCCGCGCGCAAGTTTACCGCGCCGCAACGGGTTTTATCCGGACGAGGCTTTCACGCAGCTGACGATGACTGCAGGGTGAAATGAGAGCCGGACAGGGTGCGAAATCGCTGGAAAAAGCTCATAATAATAACGATTCCCATTAGCGAGCATTTTTTCTTTCCCGCATGCCTCTCGATGTAGCACCCGCAACCGTCGTTTCCGGACTGATTCCGCTGAGCCGGATAAAGGTCGGACAGCGCGCGACCATTCGCCAGGTGCGGGTCGATCCGAGCGATACCGAAGGTGGGGAGATCGGGTTGCGCCTGCTCGAACTGGGATTCGTCGAAGGTGAACTGCTGCGCGTCATCGCGCACGGCTATCCAGGGAACGAGCCCATTGCCGTGCGCATCGGCAACACGACGTTCGCCTTGCGTCGTTTCGAGGCCGACCACGTTCTGGTGATGCCGGTAAGTCATGACGGAGCGGCGTCATGAATGCACCCGCCTCCATACGCATAGCGCTGCTTGGCAATCCGAATTGCGGCAAGACGGCGCTGTTCAACCTCCTGACCGGCAGCCGCCAGAAGGTCGCGAACTATGCCGGCGTTACCGTCGAGCGCAAGGAGGGCACGTTTGAAACGCCCGACGGCAAGCGCATCCGCGTGCTCGATCTGCCGGGCGCATACAGCCTCAACGCACTGAGCCTCGACGAAACCATCACACGTGACGTGATTCTCGGCACCAAGGATGGCGAGGAGCGGCCCGACCTGCTGGTCTGCGTCACCGACGCCACCAACCTGCGCCTGAACCTGCGCCTCGTCGTCGAAGCCAAGCGGCTCGGATTGCCCACCGTGCTTGCGCTGAACATGGCGGATGTTGCCAAACATCGCGGCGTGCAGATCGACGTGCCGGCGCTGGAGCGCGAACTCGGGCTGCCCGTCGTGCAGACGGTGGCAATCAAGCGCGGCGGCGCAGACGAACTGATTGCCGCCATCGAGAAGCATGCGCACGACGCCGTGGTGGCAGCGCGTGCGTGGAAGGCGCCGGACGTCATGGACGTCGAAACGACGCAGCGCGAAGTCCGCCGCATTCTTGCCATCGCAGTGCGCGAGCCTGCGGACGAGTTGCGCGTGGACGATGCGATCGATCGCGTCGTGCTGCATCCGTTCTGGGGTTACGTGGTCCTCGCGGTCACCTTGTTCCTGATGTTCCAGGCGGTGTTCAGCTGGGCGCAGTGGCCGATGGACGCCATCAAGGCCACGATGGACGGCGCAGGCGGATTGCTGAAGCAGTGGCTGCCCGACGGTGTCCTGCAAAGCCTGCTCGTCGACGGCGTGATCGCCGGGGCCGGCAGCGTGCTGGTCTTTCTGCCGCAGATCCTGATCCTGTTCCTGTTCATTCTCGCGCTGGAGGATTCCGGCTATCTGCCGCGCGCCGCTTTTCTGCTCGATCGCCTGATGGGTACGGTGGGATTATCCGGGCGCTCGTTCATTCCGCTGCTTTCCAGTTTCGCCTGCGCGATTCCCGGCATCATGGCCACGCGCAACATCGCGAACTGGCGTGACCGCATGACCACGATCATGATCGCGCCGCTCACCACATGTTCGGCGCGACTGCCGGTCTACGCCCTGATCATCGGCGCGTTCATCCCTGAACAAACGGTATTGGGTTTCCTGAACCTGCAAGGCATCGTACTGTTCGTGCTGTACCTCGCGGGCATCGTCAGCGCCATGGCGGTGGCGTGGGTCATGAAGCTCGCGTCGGGTCGCAAGCTGCTGCATCCGCTGATGATGGAACTGCCGTCCTATCGCTGGCCGAATCTCCGGAACCTCGGAATCGGCCTGCTCGAGCGCGCCAAGATTTTCATGACGCGGGTCGGCACCATCATCTTGTCGTTGATGATCCTGCTCTGGTTCCTGTCGTCCTTTCCCGCGCCGCCCGCCGACGCCACCGGGCCGGCCATCCAATACAGTTTCGCAGGCATGATCGGGCGCCTGCTGGAGGTGGTCCTCGCGCCGATTGGCTTCAACTGGCAGATCTCGATTGCGCTTGTGCCCGGCCTGGCCGCGCGGGAAGTGGCGGTCGGCGCACTCGGCACCGTTTACGCGCTATCGGCCTCGGGCGAAGATGTCGCCGCGCAATTGACTCCGATGATTGCGCAAAGCTGGTCGCTGGCGACGGCGTATTCGCTGCT
>JBDTTE010000038.1:0-18319 GCA_039930785.1 Betaproteobacteria bacterium
TAGTTCAATGGCAGAACGAAAGCTTCCCAAGCTTTAGACGAGGGTTCGATCCCCTCTACCCGCTCCAATATCGTTAACCGAAGACCGGGTCCGATCCAATCACCGGGATGTTTCCATGAAACTGCTGAAATGGGCGTTGATCGCGGTAGGCGCAGTTGTCCTGCTTTTCGCGGCTGTACTGGCATTCATCGCTGCAACATTCGACCCCAACCAATACAAGGCCGAGGTGGCCAAGCTGGTCAAGGACAAGACGCAGCGCACACTGACGATCGAAGGCGACATTCGCCTGATGCTGTTCCCCAAGCTTGGCGTGCACCTGGGCAAGACCCGCTTCTCCGAGTTCAAGAGCGACCAGGACTTCGCCAGCCTGGACGACATGCGCGTCTCGCTCGAGATCATTCCCCTGTTGTCGAAACAGATCGTCGTGGACGAGATCCAGCTCGACGGCCTGCGGGCGGGCCTGGTCAAGCACAAGGACGGCAAGATGAATATCGACGACTTGCTAGGCGGCGAAAAGAAGGAGGAGGTGCCCAAGCCGGCGGAGCCCAAAACCGAGCAAAGCCCGATCAAACTGGCTGTCGATGGTGTGCGCATCAGCAAGGCCGCGTTGACCTGGAAGGATGAAGCCGCGGGCGCGGAATACGCAGTAACGGATTTCACCCTCAAGACCGGTCGCGTCGCGCCCGGCGTGCCGACCAAGTTCGAGATGTCTGCGCAAATTCGCGCGAACCAACCCAAAACCGACGTCAAGCTGCAGGTATCGGGTGTCCTGAACGCCGACCTCGAACAGCAGATTTTTTCGCTTGCCGGTCTGTCGGTCAAGGTTAACGGCGAGGCTGCGGGCATCACCAATCTGTCGACCAATCTGCGTGCGGACATCGAGGCGAAGATGCGCAACCAGCAGGTCGATGTCGTGAAGCTTGGCCTGGACGTGTCGGGCAATTTTGGCAAAGACAGCTTCAAGGCCAAATTATCGGCCCCAAAAATCGAGATGATCGCGGACGCGCTGTCCGTCAACGGTTTGGCCGCCGACATCGGTGGCACCGTGGCCGGCGTCACGTTGTCCGAGGGTGCGCTGCGCGTACCGCAACTCGCCATGGATCTCGACAAGCAGACGGTAATCGTCGACGGCATCACGTTCAAGGCCAAGGGCAAGCGGGACGCCGACAATTTCGATGTGACGTTCGATGCGCCGAAAGTCAGTATCTCGAAGGACAAGGCGAGCGGTAGCGATATCGTCCTGCAACTGAACGCGCATGGACCGAAGCTCGACGCCACCGCGAGCATCAAGGTGACGGGCGTCGAAGGTTCCGGCAAGGCGGTGAGGATCGGTCAGTTCGTGCTGACCGTCGACGCGAAGCAGGCCGATAACGCGCTGAAGGGTTCGCTGTCCACGCCTATCCTCGCCGATCTGGATGAACGGATTTTCCAGTTACCGAAACTGGCCGGCGATTTCGATGTAGCGTCGCCTGAGCTGCCGACGAAGAAGTTGAAGATGTTGCTTTCCGGCAGTGTCGCGACGAACCTGAAAAAGCAGACCGCGAATGTTGATCTCGCGATGAAGCTCGACGACACCAACATCAAGGCTAAAGCCGCCGTCTCCGACTTTGCCGCGTTGCGCAGCACCTTCGACGTTGCGATCGACAAGCTCGATGTCGACAAATACCTGCCGCCGAAAAAGGCCGGCGAGCCGGCCAAGCCCGCGACGGGCCCTCAGGCCGAGCAGCCGATCGATCTCTCGCCGCTCAAGAAGCTCGATGTTTCCGGCAGCCTGCGTATTGGCGACCTGAAGGCATCGAACATCAGGATGCAGAATGTGCGCGTCGACGTGCGCGCAAAGAACGGCCAACTCGTTGTCGAGCCGTTGGCCGCCAATCTTTACCAGGGCAGCCTGAAGGGCCGAGCGTCCATCGATGCGAACACGAATCGCATTGCGACCAAACAGGACCTTGTCGGCATTTCCATCGGTCCGCTGTTGCATGACGCCGCCGGTCAGGATCTGCTCGAGGGACGCGGCAACGTCAGTCTCGATGTGACGACCACGGGCAATCTCGTCTCAGCGATGAAGAAAACCCTGAACGGCACGGCGAAGCTCTCGCTGAAGAACGGCGCGATCAAGGGCATCAATCTGAATCAGTCGTTGCGCAATGCCAAGGCGATGTTCACCGGCGGCAAGAAGGAATCGGAGCAGAGCGCGGATGCCGGTGAAAAAACCGATTTTTCCGAACTGGAAGCGAGCTTCGACATCAAGAACGGCATCGCGCACAACGGCGATTTCCTGGTCAAGTCGCCGTTCCTGAGGCTTACCGGCGAGGGCGACGTCAACATTCCCGACAGTTCGCTGAACTACCTTGCCAAGGCCGCCGTGGTGGCGAGCAGCGCGGGGCAGGGCGGGAAAGATCTTGGCGATTTAAAAGGCCTGACCATTCCGGTGCGCGCCTCCGGCCCGTTCACTGCGCTCAAGTACAAGCTCGAATTCGGTTCGATCCTGTCCGACTCGGCGAAGCAGAAATTGGATGAGACGAAGACCGAACTCAAGGGCAAGCTGGAGGACAAGCTCAAATCGAAGCTGTTCGGCAAGCCGGACGAAGCTGCGCCCGCTGCAGGCGCGCCGGCAGACGGGCAGGCGCAGCCGCCGGCGAAACCGCAAGACAAGCTCAAGGACAAGCTGAAGAAACTGTTCTGAGACTGCCAACGCACCGACGATGAAACCGTTTGCCACGCGTGTCGTGGAGTGGCAGAAGACCCTCGGCCGCCACGACCTGCCGTGGCAGGGTACGCGCGATCCCTATCGCATCTGGCTGTCCGAGATCATGCTGCAGCAAACGCAGGTCGCGGCGGTCATTTCCTACTACGCGCGATTTCTTGCGCGTTTTCCGGACATCGCCAGCCTGGCGGCCGCCGCGGAAGACGACGTACTCGCCCTGTGGAGCGGCCTGGGTTACTACGCGCGCGCCCGCAATCTGCACCGTGCGGCCCAGTCGATCGTCGAACGGCACCACGGCGTGTTTCCGCAGAACTTCGACGACATCGTCGCGCTGCCCGGCATTGGCCGCTCGACGGCGGGCGCCATTGCCGTGTTCGCATTCGGCGCGCGGCATCCGATCCTCGACGGTAACGTCAAGCGCGTGTTCGCGCGCGCCTTCGGCATTGAGGGCTTTCCCGGCGAAAAAAAGATCGAGTCGGCGATGTGGATGCGCGCTCTCGAAGTGCTCCCGGAGGCGAGCATCGAGGCCTACACACAGGGTCTCATGGATCTCGGCGCTGGCGTTTGCACGCGCACTCGTCCGCGCTGTCCGACCTGTCCGCTGCGCGACGATTGCGTGGCCTTGCACGAGGGACGCATCGGAACGTTGCCGGCGCGGCGACCGAGGAAGCCCCTGCCGGAAAAATCCACGGTCATGCTGATCCTGCAGCGCAATCGGGAAATTTTGTTGGAGAAGCGACCCGCGCCGGGCATCTGGGGCGGTTTATGGAGCTTTCCGGAAATTGCGCATCTAGATGACGCGGCGGATTGGCTGCGCATGCAATTCGGTGCGGAGGTGGAAAACGAAGGCCTCCTGCCCGACCTCCAGCACGGATTTACGCATTACGCGCTGACCATCACGCCCGCTCTGCTGCGAGTGACGAAACTGGAACACCGCGCGCAGGCGCCAGGTTATCTCTGGGTAACGCCGGCCGACGCGATCAATGCGGCGATACCGGCGCCGGTGCGTCTGATCCTGCGCCAGCTCCACGGCGTGTAGATCAGGCAGCCATCTGGAGGTAGCTGCGCAGGCGCTCCAGGCGTGCGCCATCGTCGCGCAATTCCAGCAGGGCCTGCTTCTCGCTGCCGTCGAGCGGCAACACTTCCGAGAGGCGATAGCTGGTCCAGCGCGGGTCGTCGAAGGCCAGCGGTGGATCAAAATAGTCCGCGCCGATTTTCTCCACGACCTGTTCGAGAACCTGGCGGCACAGGTCGAACGATTCCGGCTGTACGTCGCCCGCTGCGTCCGACAGCATTTCGACTTCCGCGTGGATCAGGCCGTTCGCCTGCGTGGACTGCTTGAGAATACGAAAGGGTTTCTCGCCTCGCGTGCGAAGCTCGAACAGGCCAAGGTGCGGCATCTCCCATTGCGCAATGACCGCCGTGCAACCGATCTGTTCTGCTACGGCGGGAACGCCGACTTCCTGCCCTTCGCGAATGCGGCAGACGCCGAATGGCGTGCCGTCACGTACACAGGCCTTGGTCATGTCGAGATAGCGTTGCTCGAAGATCTTGAGCGCCAGCAGTCCGCCGGGATAGAGCACGGCATGCAGGGGAAAAATCGGGATGGACAATGACATGTTGCGCGGGGAGGAGAGGGTCAATCGTCGCGCTCTTGCTGCCCGCCCCAGCGCGGCATCAGATCGTGCGGCACGTCGAGCTGGTCGAGGATGCGCGCCACCACGAAGTCGACGATATCCTGCGGGCTTTGCGGATGATGGTAAAAACCGGGATTGGCGGGCAAGATGATCGCGCCGGCACGAGAAAGCCTGAGCATGTTCTCGAGATGGATTGCGGAAAACGGCGTTTCGCGCGGCACCAGCACCAGCTTGCGCGCTTCCTTGATCATCACGTCGGCTGCACGTTCAATGAGGTTGTCGGCGAGGCCGGCTGCAATCGCCGCGAGGGTGCCCATCGTGCAGGGGCACACCACCATGGCGTCGGCCGGGTTGGATCCCGACGCAACCGGCGCGAACCATTCCTCGCGACCGAATGCCTGAAGCTGCCCCGGTGAAGTGCCAAATCGTTTCGCGAAAAATTCCGCCGCCTCGACCGCCCGCGCGGGCAGCGCCAGATCCATTTCCTGGCGCGCGACGATCTGCGCGGCTTGCGAGTACAGCAGGTAGACACGCACGCCGGCCTGCAGCAGGCATTCGAGCAGGCGAATGCCATAAGGCATGCCGGAGGCGCCGGTCAGCGCCAGCGTGACGGTTTCAGGTTTGACCGATCGCATAGTCGAGGCGCCTTCGCGCGAAGTTCAGACCGGCAGTTCGCGATGTCGTACGAGCACGTTGCGCTTGCCCCGGAAATACGCCGCGAGCGTTTCGACGAAATACACGGAACGATGGCGCCCGCCGGTGCAACCGATCGCGACGGTCAGGTAGGCGCGATTATCCTTCACGAAGCAATCCAGCCATTTGTCGATGTAGTCACGAATGTCGGCCAGCATCTCGCGTGCGTTGGCGTTGGCTTCGAGAAATGCCACGACCGGCGCGTCCTTGCCGGTCAGCGGCCGCAACTGCGGCTCGTAGTGCGGATTGGGCAGGCAGCGCACATCGAACACCATGTCGGCGTCGAGTGGGATGCCGTGCTTGAAGCCAAAGGACTGGAACAGCAAACGCAGTCCGGGTTCGCCCGTTTTCAGGACGTCCTTGATCCAGAAACGCAGCGTGCTGGGTTGCAGCTCGCTGGTGTCGATTCGATCCCCCAGGTCGCCGATGTCCGCGAGCAGTTCGCGCTCATGCTCGATGCTTTCCGGTAGCGTGCGATCGTGGTCCGCCAGCGGGTGCCGGCGGCGCGTTTCCGAGAAGCGCTTGACGAGCGTGTCAGTCTTCGAATCCAGGAAGATCAGGTGAACGTTAACGCCGTTTTTCCGGAGCTGCTCCAGAGACCCCGGCAGCTCGGACAGCGTTGCACCGCTGCGAACGTCAATGCTGACGGCGACGCGCTCGTAGCCCTCCTGTTCGAGGAATTGCACCAGACCGATAAGCAGCTTTGCCGGCAGGTTGTCGACGCAATAATAGGCGCTGTCCTCGAGTACGTTGAGCGCAATGCTCTTGCCCGATCCGGAAAGGCCACTAATGATGATCAGCCGCATGATTTTGGCCGTCCGCGCTATCAGCCGCGCCGACTCAACTGCTTTTCCTGGCGCGCGATGAATTCCTGCGTGCTGTCGATTCCGCGCAGCTGCAAGACATAGTTGCGCACCGCGGCTTCGGCGAGGACGGCGAGATTGCGCCCCGCCGCGACAGGCAGCACCACCTTGCGGACGCTAATACCCATGATGTCTTCGGAACTTGCGTTGAGCGGCAGGCGATCGAGGCCGGGAATGACCCCGCCCACAGGCTTTTCCATCTGCACGATGAGCTTCAGGTTTTTCTTGGTGCGCACCGCTGTTTCGCCAAAGATCGTGCGGATGTTGAGCATGCCCAATCCCCGCACTTCAAGGAAATCCTTCAACAGCTCGGGACTGCGCCCCTCAAGGGTTTCCGGCGCTATGTGATAAAGCTCGACCACGTCGTCGGCCACCAGGCCGCTTCCCCTCGAGATCAATTCAAGCGCCAATTCGCTTTTTCCCACGCCGCTTTCACCGGTGATCAGCATGCCCATGCCCAGCACGTCCAGGAACACGCCATGCCGCGTAACAAACTCGGCGAGCGCGCGGCCCAGGTAGGTTCGCACGACCCAGATGATCTGCAGGCTGTGTAACGGGGAGGATAGGAGCGGAATGTTGCGGGACGACGCGAACTCCGCCAGCGTGACCGGCGGGTTCTCCTGTTCACTGAGGATGATGCAGACCAGGCCGCTGCCACCCAGGCGGGCGAACGCATTACGCTGTTCGCTTTCGCTGAGGGAATCAAAGTAAGCGGCTTCCGTACGACTGAAAATCTGGATCCAGTTCGGGTGGACGAGATTCAGGTGGCCGATCAGGCCCTGGGACGCCTGGTTGATTTCGCTGCTGTCGAGAAACGGCGACGGATCGCGCGGCCCGGAAAGCCACCCGAGCTTCAGTGCGTCAGCGTTGTCCTCAAACAGCTGCGCGACGCTGACTTGGGGCATGCGGCTCCCATTCGGCTATGACACGTTGCACGGCCGCGACGTCCGCCAGTGTGGTCAACTGCGCGCGCATTTCCTTGTCGCTGAACATCTGCGCGAGTTCGGACAGGATCCGCAGGTGCAGGTCTGTCGCTTTTTCCGGTACGAGCAGCACGAAAATGAGATTAACCGGCTGTCCATCGGGGGCTTCGAAAGGAATCGGGGCTGCCGTGCGCACGAAAGAGCCCGCGGCATCGCGCAAGCCCTTGATGCGACCGTGCGGAATGGCGATGCCGTGACCCATTCCGGTGGAGCCGAGCCGCTCCCGCGCAAACAAGGCGTCGAAAATCTGGGTGTGGCCGATGCCAAGCTGGTTTTCGAATAGCAAGCCGACGTGCTCGAACACACGCTTCTTGCTGGTGACGTCGAGGTTAAGCGTGACGTTGGCGACCGGCAGCAGCCTGGAGATCAGACTCATGTCTGGCAGGGGAGGAATGCGACCGGCGATCAGGACGACGGCAGATTGCGCAGCGCCTGTTGCGGATGGTGGTCCACGATCTTTTCCTTGTGCTTGAGGATCTGGCGATCAAGCTTGTCTGCCAGGCCATCGATGGCCGCATACATGTAGTTATCGACGCACTCGACGTGAATGTCCTTGCCGCGCACGTGCACCGTCGCTTCGACCTTGTGGTCCAGCTTGTTCACCGAAAGGATGACGTTTACGTCGATGACGTGGTCGAAATGGCGGGAAATGCGATTGAGCTTGTCAATTACGTAGGCGCGAATTGCTGGGGTGACTTCGAGATGATGGCCGGACAGCTGTAGATTCATGAGCCTTGCCTCCGTTCGAAAATTTTTATATGGACTTACGAAGATTGACCGGAAGAATCTGCAGAGATTCCCGGTATTTCGCAATGGTCCGGCGGGCGACCATGATGCCCTGTTTTCCCAGTACTTCCGAGATCTGGCTGTCGCTAAGCGGCTTGCGCGTGTCCTCTTCGCCAACCATCTGCCTGATCAGCGCACGTATTGCTGTTGCGGAGCATGCGCCGCCCGTCTCCGTGGAGACGTGGCTGCCGAAAAAATATTTGAGCTCGAAAATGCCGCGTGGCGTCAGCATGAACTTCTGCGTGGTTACGCGCGACACGGTGGATTCATGCAGGCCCAGCGTTTCGGCGATTTCGCGCAGCACCAGCGGGCGCATGGCCACTTCTCCGTGCTCAAAGAAGTGGCGCTGGCGGTCGACAATGGCCTGCGAAACACGAAGGATCGTGTCAAAGCGCTGCTGCACATTCTTGATCAGCCATTTCGCTTCCTGTAACTGGCCGGCGAGTTGCTGGAAGCTGGCATCGCGGTTGCGATGCAAAATATCCGCGTACATGCGGTTGATGCGCAGTTTCGGCATCGCTTCCGGATTCAGTGCCGTCGTCCACATGCCCTTGATCTTGCGTACGACCACGTCCGGGATGATATAGCGCGTATCGCCATCCGAGAAATTTCCCGCCGGGCGCGGATTCAGGCCCGTAATCATGGACTGGATTGCGCGCAACATGTCGTCGTCGCAACGCAGTAATTTCTTCAGACGGAAATAATCGCGCGCAGCGAAAATGTCCAGATGCTGCCGGACGACGAGCAATGCTTCGTCGCGGTATTGAATATCTTCCGGCAATGCTTCCAGTTGCAGGGAGAGGCATTCGCTGAGTGTGCGAGCGCCGATCCCCGGTGGATCGAGGCTCTGCACGTATTTCAGGCCGATGGTGAGCTGCTCGGAATCGATCTCGAGCTCCGCCGGCAACAGCGCCGCCAGTTCGACCAGGTCCTGGGTCATGAAGCCGTCGTCATCCAGATTGTCGATCAGGAAGGCGGCGATGCGCTTGTCCCGTTCCGGCATCTGCATGATGTTGATTTGGTCGAGCAGATGGTCGCGCAGTTTGGCCGGCTCGATGGCCGTCTGCGGGGCTTCGGAATCATCGTCGCCGTCCTGGCCACCGAACGATCCATACCCGTCATCGCCTGACCAATCCGCCTCGCCGGCCGCGCGATCATCGGAGTGGTCGTTTTCGCCCGAACCGGAACCCGATTCGGATTCGGTGGAGGTGGTGGTCGTCGTGGTCGGCGTCAGGGACGAGGGAGGAACCATGGGCTCCTCCTCGTCGTCGCGTTCCAGCAGCGGATTTTCCTGCAGGAACGTCTCGATTTCCTGATTCAGCTCCAGCGTCGACAACTGCAACAGCCGGATCGACTGCTGCAACTGCGGCGTGAGCGTCAGGTGCTGCGAGAGTTTGAGCTGCAGGGAGTGCTTCATCAACTGGTCGTCGGTAGCAGCCCGCAAAGAAGGGGCCGGGAATTCGCGGTGCGCATCGGTCTTACAACCGGAAGTGCTCGCCCAGATAAACTTTTCTTACGCTTTCATTATAAACGATTTCCTCTGGCTTGCCCGCTGCCAGAACCGTGCCGTCGTTGATGATATAGGCGCGATCGCAAATGCCCAGCGTTTCCCTGACATTGTGGTCCGTGATGAGCACGCCAATGTCCCGTTCCTTCAGGAAACGGATGATTTTCTGGATGTCCAGCACGGCTATGGGGTCGACTCCGGCAAAGGGTTCGTCGAGCAGGATGAATCTTGGTTGCGTCGCCAGGGCCCTGGCGATTTCGACACGCCGGCGCTCGCCACCGGAAAGACTTACCGCCTGGCTGTTGCGCAAGTGGGCGATATGCAGGTCGTGCAAGAGGGTGTCGAGTTGGGTGTGAATTTGCTCTTCATCCAGGTCGCGGAGTTCGAGAACCGCCCTGATGTTCTCCGCAACGGTCAGTTTGCGGAAGATCGACGCCTCCTGGGGAAGATAGGACAACCCGAGGCGAGCACGGCGATGGATCGGAGTATGCGTAAGGATCTGATCGTCCAAAAAAAGATCGCCACCGTCGAGCGCGACAAGCCCGACCATCATATAAAAGCAGGTCGTTTTTCCCGCTCCGTTCGGACCGAGCAGACCGACGATTTCGCCGCTGGAAACGTCCAGGGACACTTCCTTGACGACCGTGCGCGCTTTGTAGCGCTTTTTAAGCTTTTCGGCCCGCAACTGGCTCATCGGTATCAGGACAGCCGATGAATGGTCATTGTTTGGGTGGTTCCACGGATCCCGATGGCCGCAGTTCGACTGAACCCGGAGCGCGAGCCGCAGCGCCGGGCTTTGATTTCGGCTGGATGACGGCATGCACGCGGCCGTCCGAACTGGTTCCGGATGCCGCCGTCGATTTGGTGCCCCCGTTTGCCTGGAAAAGTTCGGTCACGGCGTTGTACGAAATGTAATCGCCGCGCATTTCGTCACCGCCGCGCAGGATCCGGGCGTTGATGAACATCTGCACTTTGTCCGCTTTGCCGTCGTATTCGAGGCGCTCTGAAAAACCTTCGATGTATTCATCGTAGCCGTCGCGCTTCTGGCGGAAATGCGCCGGTTTGCCGTAGGCGATCCCGTACTGGAAGCCATCGGCGTCCTGCTTGACGATGATCTTGTCGCCCTTGATGGTAAGCGTGCCTTGCGTGAGCGTCACGTTGCCCACGAACGTGGCTTCTTTTTTGGCATCGTCGATATCGACGCGGTCCGCATCAAGGTTCACCGGTTTGTCGCGATCTGCGCGTTCCGCCCGCGCAAACGGACTGTGCGCCAGCACGGCTGCCAGCGCCAGTGATGACACCACTCGAAGCAGGCTAGCGCCGGGCCGCGGGGGCTGGCTTGGACGGTGGATGTTTCGGAGTGGCATAGGTTGCTTTCGCTTCGGACAGCAGTTTGATTTCGCGGGTGGCGTTATTGAATTCTAAGCCAACCGAACTGGCCGTGGAGGTTCCTTCGACCATACGCGCCGGCTTGTCGGTTTCCGCAAAATCCTTGTCCGGAACCACGTGAAGATAGCTCGTGAAAATGCCCAATTCCGGATTATCAGCGTAGGTCGATCTGATGATCTGCACGTCGCCATGGAAATAGACGTCATCGCCACCTTGCATCGCCTCCGCCGTATTCGAATGCACGGTGACCGGCGCGCGCTTGTAATCGAAATAGACGAGTTTCGGCAACGTCAGGTGCGTACTGTTGTCATCGGGATAATGCACCATGTGCTTTGCAGCCAATGCATAGCGCCGCGTGCCGTCGGGATTCATCTTTACCGCCGTAAAACCCTCCACGAAGAAATCCGGATCGTGGCGCGTGCTGCCGTCGGGACGATGCGATGGCGGCTGAACTTTGTGGTCGAGCCAAAAGCTCATCGATGCCAGCAGCGCAAGCAGGATCAAAGGCGACCATGTGATCAGCCGATCCTTCACGCGAGGTAGGGCTGCAGCTGCTGATCCAGCGTTCCGCGGGCGTGCATCAGGAATTCACAGACTTCGCGCACAGCGCCGCTGCCGCCTTTGGCGCGGGTGACGTAGTGGGCGTGGCTTCGAACAATATCCGGCGCACCAGGTACGCTGAATGCCAGTCCGCAGCGGCGCAGCACCGGTATGTCGGGCAGGTCATCGCCCATGAATGAAGATTCTTCTTCTGCGATACGGAGCTTGCGCAATAACTTGCCGTAGGCGTCGAGTTTGTCCGTAATGCCCTGCAGGGGATATGAAATGCCCATCTCTTTCGCCCGCAGGGTCACCATCTTCGATTTACGTCCGGAAATCAGCGCTGTGACGACGCCGCTCGCGGATAACATCTTCAGGCCGAGGCCATCCAGGATACTGAAGACTTTCATCTCTTCGCCGCGTTCGCCGAAATAGATCCTGCCGTCGGTCAGGACACCATCGACGTCGAATACGGCAAGCTGGATTCGTTGCGCTCGGGCCACGAGGCGCTTGTTCGTCATATGACTTTCGCGCGCATCAAGTCGTGCATGCTCAGGGCGCCCACGAGGCTGCCCCCGGAATCCAGTACGAGCAACTGCGTGATCTTGTATTGCTCCATGACAGCGGCGGCCTCGGCCGCGAGTTGTTCGGGCCGCACGGTGCGGGGATTTCGCGTTATCAGGCTGTCAAGCGCGTGGCTGCGCAGGTCGCCGCCCTTCTCCAGAATGCGGCGCAGGTCGCCATCAGTAAAGATGCCGATCACTTTCTCATCACGCGTCACGGCGGTCATACCCATGCCTTTGCGCGAAATTTCCAGGATTGCCTCGGTGAAGGAGGCTGAATCGGCGACCCTGGGAATCGCGTCGCCGGTGCGCATGATGTCGTGTACATGCGTGAGCAGACGCCTTCCCAGGCTACCGCCGGGATGCGAGCGGGCAAAATCTTCATGGCCAAAGCCGCGCGCCTCAAGGAGTGTGACGGCCAGCGCGTCGCCGAGCGCCAAAGCTGCTGTCGTGCTGGCCGTGGGCGCAAGCCCAAGGGAGCAGGCCTCTTCCGCCACATGGGCATCCAGATGCACGTCGGCTTCGCGTGCCAGCGATGATTGCGGATTGCCCGTCATCGCAATGAGCTTGCCACCCATGCGCTTGATCAAGGGCACAATGACAAGCAGTTCGCCGCTCTCTCCCGAATAGGACAACGCGATCATCACGTCGTCACGCGTCACCATCCCGAGATCCCCATGACTGGCTTCGGCAGGATGGACAAAGAACGCGGGCGTACCGGTGCTCGCCAGAGTGGCGGCGATCTTGCGAGCGACGTGGCCGGACTTACCCATACCGCTGACGACGACGCGGCCCTTGCACTCGAAAACGATTTGCGCGGCCCGGACAAAATTTGCGTCGAGTCTGGCGGCAAGTGCCCCCACCGCGCGGGCTTCGATCTCCAGCACGCGGCGGCCAGCTGCAAGCGCAGCCGCGGAGTCGATATTTCCAAGTGTGATCATCGGCATCGAGTATAGCGCATGCCTTCCCACCACTGACTTACTGGCACCTGCGCCAATATCTTCGACTTAGACGCCCATGCAAACCGTAAAGACGTCCGCGGGATTGTCGGTCACCACCGTTGCTGACGATGGCGGGCCCGGGGCGGCAGACTGCAGTATCGCGCGCACGGATCCGGTCTGCGGGTTGCCATCGTCAAGCAGCGTGTCGATTTGCGAGACGTACTCGCCCGGAATGTTGTTAGAGCAAACAACGTAGGTGCCCGGGATTTGACCTGTGATCGTGGCGAGTCCTTTGTTGCTCTGGATGCCAATCCGACCACCGTTTGTGTTTCTTGGCACGTAGGTTGAATTTGTAGAAGTGCAATCTACATTGCTCTGACCGGGCGCCAGGCCGGCGAGGCGAACGTGTTGCCAGAACAGGCAGCTTTCGTTTGTGTCGTCGGTCGTGTCCCAGGGGCCGTCAATGACCCCGTTGCCTTGGGCTGACATCGGCATTTGCGCTTTTGTGGCACCGGCAAGGTGGGAAATCACGTTCGGGTCGTCACCCGGCAAGGTTTTGAATCTGTCCTGATAACCGTACAGCGCGACAGGAATGTTGCGAAAATCCGCCGCGTAGGCTTTGACTTTCGTATTGTTAATAAGCTCTTGGCCCTTCAGCACGCCACCCAGCAACAATCCGATGACCACGAGCACAATCGCGACTTCGATCAGCGTGAACCCGTTGCTCTTATTCTGATGAACCATGATCGCCTGCGTAACCGAACGCTCCGTGGAAGCAGATGCCTGGAATGCAGATTCGCTGATGCGCTATCGCTGTATTGGCCTCGGAGCTCGTTCAAAAAATAGCCCGCGCGGGGCGGGCTATTTCTGCAGCGAGGCTAGTCTGAAAGCCTAGATGCTCATGCAGACCGTAAAGCTGTCGGCGGGGTTGGCTTGCACCGTGGCGGCGCTGACCCCGGGCCCCGCAGTGGTCCCCTGGATAGCGCGCATGGAGCCGGTGGACGGGTCGCCATCATCAAGGGTTCCATCAAGCTGCAGAACGAACTGGCCGAGGATGCCCTGCGAGCAAATGACATAAGTGCCGGGCAACACGGGCGTCGTGGCTCCCGTTATTGTGACGAAGCCGGTATTACTCTGTATGCCGATCTGGCCGCCGTTGGCGTTTTTCGGCCAATACGCCGAGTTTGCCGTGCAATCGACCGTCGTCGGTCCCGGAGCCAGTCCGGCCAGTCGAACGTGTTGCCAGAACAGGCAGCTCTCGTCTGAGGCGGTAACGGTGTTCCACACGCCGTTGATCACGCCGTTCCCGATCGTGCCGGCTGGCGTGGTTGCGGGCGTAGCGCCAGAAATATGGTTCGCAACGTTTCCGTCGTCGCCAGGCAGCGATTTGAACTTGTCCTGATAGCCATAAATCATGATCGGAATATTGCGGAAGTCGGTCGCATAGCTCTTGACCTTCGCGTTATTGATCAGCTCTTGACCCTTCAATACGCCGCCGAGCAACAGGCCGATAATCACCAGCACAATTGCTATTTCGATCAGCGTGAAGCCGCGACTGTTTTTACGATTCGTCATGTTGAGATGCTCCCAAATTCCCGGATCAAAAGGGCCCGGGCCAGCGTACTAACGCGAGAAGTGTGCCAAAGCATGATCGGCAAAATGCGTTGCAAATTGAGGCGAAAACGGAACCCAACGCGCTACATATCATGATGAAGGCATGGCGCCCAGGTTGGCTATCGGACGTTATGTTATTGAAATTTAAACTTTTAATGGGTTGATGCCTCGGTTCGCCATTTGATCAACGGAAAGTTGCCAACACAGGGGGCCGTCATAATATCGTCGAACTTTGTCGAATTTTCGACGAATGACCCACAGTGAACAGGGGGTTCCGTGGGAATGCTATTTGGCGGTGACGGGATGCGAATTCTGAAGACAAAGGACCCATCGAGGCTTGCAGTAAACTCCATCGTGGGATAAGAAGATAACCGTGGAAGCAAATACAACCGTAGAGACAAATATACCTACGCCCCTCCAGCGAGCGATCGCTGCAATAGGGCAGCAGCACTGGTTGTCGTTGGCCCTCCTGGCGTTGCACTGTGCCCTGTTGCTCGAACTCACCGATCCGCTGGCCCGGGCACTTCTTCTCTCCCATTTCGGGTTATTTCTTTTGTGGCAACCGCTCTGGCGCGGCGGACAGAAGCTCATTCCCGCCCAGGTAGCTTTGATCGTCGCTGTCGCTGTTTTGCTTATTGCGGCTGGGAGCTGGTGGTTGATGGCATTGTGGATATCGGTGCTTTTCTCCCTGATAGGCGGGAATGTTCCCGGTATCAAGAATTTCGGCCAGCGCGTGGTCTCCCTTCTTGCCGCCGTCTACCTGCTCGCGGCGCTCCTGATCTGGGTTGTGCCGCACCTTTTTGCCGATCAGTACTTCTCCCCTGTATTCCTGGCCTTGGTGCGATACGGCATCGTTATTCCTGCGATTGCGATTTTTTTCGTGCGCACGGAAAGGTCGAAGTCCGCCGAAACCCACTCGGTCGATTTGTTTTACAGCCTTTTGCTGTTTTTGATGGTTGTGGTGCTGGTGCTGGGGGCGTTCGTGATCAAGCAGGTCAGTCACGGCAACTATGTAATGGCGCTGGCGCAGACGCTCATCGTTGCGGCGGGTCTGCTGGTGGCACTATCGCTTTTGTGGGATCCCCGCGCCGGCTTCGCCGGCTTCGGGCAGTTGCTGACGCGATACTTTCTGAGCATCGGCGTGCCCTTCGAGCGTTGGATGCACAGTCTCTCCGGGTTGGCGGATCGTGAACGCGATCCCGATAAATTCGTCATGGTCGCAGCGCACGAAATGGCGGAATTGCCGTGGATTTCCGGCGTGGGATGGCAATCGCACTCGTCCACCGGTAACGCAGGAGACGTGACCAAGTATTCGACCCAATTCACCTTTGGCGGCTTGACCTTGTCGTTGTATACCCGCTGGTCACCCAGTCCCGCACTCGTGCTGCACGTGCGCCTGCTCGCAAGGCTGCTTGGCGATTACTACGAAGCCAAAATCCGGGAACAGGAGCAACGTCGCAATGCCTACGTGCAGGCGATCTACGAGACCGGATCGCGTCTTACCCACGATGTGAAGAATTTGCTCCAGACGCTGCGCTCGCTTTGCGCGGCGGCCGAGACAAGTGACGAAAGTGATTCCGATGCGGTCAGACTCCTCATGCAACGTCAGCTACCGCAGATCACGCAGCGCTTGCAGATCACGTTGGACAAGCTCAATACCAAGGCGCCAATCGGCCAGGACAAGGCTTCCGCACGGGATTGGTGGCAGGATTTGAAGCAGCGCTTTGCACATGAGCGCATAGAATTCGAAGGCGATTCCCTGCCGGAGGGGCATACGCTGCCGTCCGATCTGTTTGCGTCCGCCGCAGAAAATTTCCTGCAGAACGCCCTGGAAAAGAGAAAGGTAGAGACCAATCTGCGCATCCTCGTCAGGCTGCAATGGAAAGACGACTTTGCCTTGTCCGTCTGTGACGACGGATCGCGGGTTCCCGAGGCGACTGCGATGCGATTGTTCTTTTCGCCGGTAAAGTCCCAAAACGGTCTCGGCGTGGGCATGTATCAAGCCGCACGTTTCGCCCGCGAACAGGGCTATGAGCTCAGGCTGTCGAGCAACGAAGTGGGGCGCGTCTGCTTCACATTGACGCGATCAGTCCCGCCGAAATGATTCAATTGAATCGCGGACGTCAACGACCGGCGATGGCTTTACTGCTTTACCTGCGCTAACGATCCCCGGTCTGACAGACAGCGTTCCAGACGCCATTGCTCAGGGTGATGTCGCTCACGAGCGTCGCGCCGTAATGGATCAACTCATTCACCTTGGTCGAGACGGCTTCGCGCGTCGGCCCCGTTATGATCTGCTTGCCCTCGATGGTCACGATCTTGCAAGCCTTGGCATTGGCTTGGGGGTGTTCGCAACTTGCGATCCACTTGTCGTTGACGCGCGTTGCCGACGAGATGACCCTGGCTCCGGCGTCCGCTAGCTGCTTGAGGGCTTCCTCGACTTGCGTTTTGCTGTAGCCGGAAACTATCAAATTGGCGCCCGCATCGAAAATCTGCGCGAGCTGGTTTTCGTCGCGCTTGGCGGCCTTCGCATGAGCCGAGCGCAGATCGTCGCTGACGCGCCATACCGGATCGGTGTGGGTCGATAACGGCGCTTCCCGCTCCGCGCGAAAATCCACGGTCACCGAGTACACCTCATGTTCGCGCACGTGCTTGTCGGCGCGGGAACCCTCGTGCGTGAACAGATTCGCGTACTGGCTCGAAAGGCGGGATGCCACTTCGAAAAAGGATCGCGAAACCAGCAACTGGCCCGGCTCGGAAAAACTCATCACGCGCTGGGCGACGTTGATGCCGTCGCCGATGATGTTGGCCTGGCCGTTTATATCCTTCACCAAGCGAACGGGCCCGAGGTTTACGCCCATCCGGACGGGTGGTTTGGCGTTGTCACGGATTGCCAGCGCGACGAAGAGCGCGTCTTCAGGGTCGCCGAGAAAGGCGATTGCCGCACCGTCTCCGGTATCGAGGATGACGCGATCGCGCGTGGCGATGGCTTCCAGTGCCTTGGAGAGCACGCGGTTGAACGATTGCTTCAGCCTCAGTTGATCGGCGACCGATTTTTTCGAATACTCGACGATATCGAGGAACAGAATGCTGCAGACGAGGGTGCGGCCGGAATTCTCCATTGCTGAAATCTTGAATCGAAAATCTGGTAGCGGGATGGATGGGATTTTACTGCGATTCGAATTCCTCGATGGCTAAAGGCCGCTGGTGATTTTCTTTCGTCCCCGCCGTAGTGCAACCGCGCAGACGATGCGTCAAGGCAGCAAGTTGGCGGCAATCATCCGGCTAAATAGCGTGGTGGCGGGGACCCATACGACCACATCGTCGAACTCATTGCCGCCACCCGGCTGGCTGCGTACGCGGCTGACAAATGCGGGTCCGTAATTGAGATTCGCCACCTCATCCGGACAACCTCCCGGACATGTTCCCTGATTTTTGCCCTTTGACAGGACAACCGCCACGACATTTGCAGTCGATGGACAACCGACACCCACGGCCTGACAAATACTTAAAAGAGGGGTGCTCGAGAGCGTAATAGGTGTGCCCGAATTTGCGAACGCCGGCGTGACGCGATACAGGAGATGCTGCCCCCAAGCGTCGATTGCGCCGCCTCCCAGGGTCGTCCAGGGTAAATAGCCCTGCGCGCTCGTGCACGCACTTCCAGTAAGTCGTTCCAGACCGTCCGCAGTTGGCGAATCATCAATGGCGGTGGGGCACGGCAGGCGCTTGTTCACCACGGCGAAGCCGAGCAGGGCATCGCGAACGTCGTTCATCGAGCGCGTGGTTTCATCGTATTGCCGCTGCTCGACCTGGGCTCCTAGCGGCACCAGGATCGCGCCACCCAGCAGTGCAAGCACGAAGAGCACGATAGCGACTTCTATCAGCGTGAAGCCGGCGTCTGCTGCGGAAAAAGTAAGTGCGCGCAAGCGGGTCATTTCAGGGCGACACCACGAAAACCTGGTCATTGAAGACGGCCGTCGGCGGCTTGCTTTCATAAGTAAGATCCCACACCGATGAAGGGATGCATTGCGGCGAGGCGAGTCGTGGCAAGGGCGGAAAATTACCGTCGTCAAGATAGTCCCAAAGCAATGCGGAA
>JBDTTE010000039.1:0-18114 GCA_039930785.1 Betaproteobacteria bacterium
TCCTGCGGCTGCTTTCGGACACCACAGATTACGTCTCATCACGAAGAGCACGAAGAACACGAAGGCCACGAAGAAATACGAGAAAAAGACTTTGGCAATCTCGAGTGTGGAGGTCCTAGCTAACGACGCTAGCGCGGCTACACTGCTTGTGGGGGCTGTGTTTCCAGACCCCCCGAACACAATTCGCGCCAACCTCCTTCAGCTGCTGCATTCCCCATCTTTGCCTTTCTTCGTGATCTTCGTGCTTCGTGGTGAGACTTGGGCATTAGACGTCTTGTTGAAGCGTGGGGCAGCTCTATGGAGGGCGCTTAGTAGCTCCGAGAACTCTGCCCTCATTTGCGGAACCCGCCCGCGCTGTCGCGCGCGGGCGCTCCTGGTCAATCCACAATGTCCACCCTGCGGTTTTGGGTGTAACTGTCTTCGTTCTTGCCCAGCGCGACCGGCTTTTCGGATCCGAAACTCACGGTTTTGAGTTTTTCACCGTCCACACCCAGCAGCACCAGCGCCTGCTTGACGGCTTCAGCCCGGCGTGCACCCAGCGCGAGGTTGTATTCGCGACTGCCACGCTCATCGCAGTTCCCCTGAACCTCTGCGGAAAAACTCTTGTGCGCCTCGAGGAAAGCCGCCTGCGCTTTCAGGACCGCCTCGTACTGTTCCTTGATAGTCGATTTGTCGAATTCGAAATAGACGCTGCGCTCAGTCGGCTTTTTCGCGTACTGGTTTGAGGCATCGCTTTTCGACGCGTTGCTGTCGGCCGGGAATACAGCCTGCGTATCGGTGGGCTTCGCTGATGCGGCAGCGGGCGCGGCGACGGAGGCGCTGGATTGCTTCGCCGCATCGGCGGTTGTTTCCGCTGCGGGCTGATTCGGCTTCGCGGCATCCATGCTTTTGGCTGGTGCGTCCTGGTCGGCCAGCCCCTTTTTGTCGGGGTCGGATCCTTCGCTGCCGAGGCCCGTTCCGGTGATCGCGGTGTTGCCGGTACCACGCGAGGTTGCGTCGGTGTTCGCATCGGATGGTTCCGCGGACAGCACCGGCTTGAGAGCCGGCTGGGAGGCGGCTGTCTGCGTTGTCGCAGGGCCTGGCGTCGATGCGGCTGCGTCGTCGGTGGTACCCATGCCGCTGCTGGTTCTCTGCGTCGTCGCGCAAGCCCCCAGCACGCCTGCCAGTAACGCAGCGATGGAAACGCGCAGGATTGCGGTTGCGAATTGGTTGTCCATGGTCGTAGCCCTCTCTAGGTTTTGTCGAATGGTCATCGGTGGTTCACTTGTTCAGGGCTTCAAGCAGCTTCTGGTCCGACAGCATGTCCTGAAGGGCCATTGACACCGCCGTGTTCACCAGTCGTGAGCTTTCGGCGGTGTAGGAGGGGCCTGCGGAGTTCATGGTCTGGTTGACCGTGTAGATTCTTTCGAAGTGCGACCTGCCGTTATCGACCCGCGCTGTGACTTCGGCACGCAGGGTTGTGAGGAAATCGAACGCGCGCTTGTCGGAATCGAGCTTCAGCGATTGGACTTCGATCCTGAGGTTGGGGCCTGTTCCGTTCGATTGGGGGGTGACCTTGTAGCCGAGATCGCCAAGCGCGTCGGAAACACGCGAGTAGATAACCGGACCGGCATCCTGGTTCACCGATACTTCGACCATCTTGCCGTCCGGGTCGCCGACCTGGCCCAGTTTTTTGGTCGGGCGCGCATCGGAAACCGCTACGCCTATGGTCTTGGCATTGCCGGTCTGCGCCTTCGATAACTCGATGGTGGGATCGATCCGAATATCCTGCGGTTTCAGTGCGCACCCTTGCGTCAATGCGAGGGCGCCAATCGTCATAGCCGTCCATATCGTGTTTTTCATCTTGGTTTCCGTTTCAGAAGGATTGAAGCTGTGTGGTTGGAAAGCGGGAATACGCTGCGGTTCGGGCGTCGGGGGCGACGCACGGTTCGCATCGGATGCGCATGAAAACAGCCCGGAGCATGGCCGTCCCCATCGGTTGCTGCCTGCAGTAGAAGAAACGCCCTCGCGGGCGAGAGTCCCCGGCGAGAAGCCCGGAATCGAAGGTGTGGAGGGGTTCGCGGGCGCTTCGCAATCCGGATGCGCGTCGACGACCCACGAACCAAATGCTGTCCGCACTTTGCGTCCGCCTCCCTTGAAGGCAGCGGCCGCCCCTGCATTGCTGCGCAGAAGGCGGACAAGGCGCATATCACAAACGAGGGGCAGCCAGACCCGAGCACTCATTGCCCATCCTCTACTGCACCCGGTCCCCCGCTGCCGCTGGCCCCGGCGAAGAGGAATCGGGTAAGGACTACAGAAAAAAATTTTATTCTTAAAAGCTATCTTTTTTGGTCCAACGCGAACGATGGTAAAACGGACCCCGACGCGAGTTCAAGCGGTTTCTCACGCACCAGAACCACGTTGCATGTCGACATACTTTGTCGTGTGCGCATTTGACCGCGTCGACCGCCGATCGTTGCATGGCCTCTCCGTTACGCTCCATTCACTTGTCAGCGCCATGAAAGGCAGGGGGCCGGGCGCGAATAGCGAGCGAAACCGTGACAGAAGCGAACAGGTGGCTCGGTGTTCATGTGAGAATTGAGCAATGTGCGGTCGCTACGTAAGCCCTGAGGAAGCCGAGATCGAGCGTTTCTGGCACGTCGGTCGGCACAACAACAGTGCCTTTCAGCGTCGCTTCAACGTTTCGCCCACGCAGAGTATTCCTATCCTGCGGCTCGATCGGGAAACGGGCGAGATCGAACTGGTCAATGCGCGCTGGGGTTTGATTCCGAATTGGTGGAAGGACGCCAAGCCCCCGCGCACGACGCACAACGCGCGTGCAGAGGAAGCGGCGACGAAGCCGATGTGGAAGGGTCCGCTCGCGAGATCCCGTTGCCTGATTCCCGCCGTTGGCTGGTATGAATGGAAAACGCTAGAGCAGCCCGATCCCGAGACGGGCGAGATCAAGCAGGTCAAGCAACCCCATTTTTTCCATCTGCCCGATAACCAGCTCTTTTCGTTCGCGGGCATATTGGCGACATGGAAGGCGCCGGACCAGGATGTTCCGCAATTAACCTGTGCGCTGCTGAGCCAGGATTCCGTCGGGCCTGCCGCCGAGGTTCACGAGCGCATGCCGATTGTCTTGACCCGCGAGATGGAATCGGTCTGGCTCGATCCGAAGAATGTCGATGCAGCGGAAGTGGTCTCGACGGTGCGCAAGGCAAGCGTGATCGATCTGGCGCATTACGCCGTCAGCACGCGGGTCAATGCATCGAAGGTCGATGAGCCGTCGTTGATCGAAAAGCAGGACTGATTCTCTTCCAACTTTTCAGACCTCGTTCTCATCACGAAGACACGAAGAAGGGCAAATGCAGGATTTGATCGTCGAGAGCGGCGACCGAGGCGGGTTGAGCACGTTCGAATGATCCTGTGCGAGGGAAATGCGAACCCAACAAAATTTCGAAATCACTTCGTTTTTCTTCGCCTTTCTTCGTGTTTCTTCGTGTTTCTTTGTGTCTTCGTGATGAGACTTAGGCCTTAGGTTGCAGGAGGCCTACGTAGTAGCAATCGCCTCCATCGCGACCAGCACCCCGGGAATGTCCGCTCCGAACCTCACCATCGCCCGCGCCGGCTTCGGCCCCGGAAAAAACTCCGCATACGCTTCGTTCATCTCCTGGTAGAGATCGGTGCGGACCAGCAGCACCGTTATCTTCACGATGCGGTCCATCGAACTGCCCGACGCTTCCAGGATGGTCTTGATATTTCGCAGGCAGGTCCGCGTCTGCTCGTGCATCGTCTGGCCTTCGATCTGAGTCGGTTTACCACCGAGTTTCACCGGGATCTGGCCCGAGACGAAGACGAAGCCATTCGCGACGACTGCGTGGGAATAGGGTGAATGCGGGGCGGGGTAGCCGGGGATGTCGGTGATGTGGCTGATCGTCATGGGTCATCCTCCAGGATGATTTTGTCGGTTTGCGCGCTAGGTTACTCGAATTGGCTGGCGCGGGCGGGGCGGTAACGATGTAGCCAGCGACCGCCCGACTTCCCGGATGGTGAACCCCGGTTGTAGTCAACGGGACAGCTTTGCTTTACGCGCACGAATGGGCGGCGTATTGTCGCTTCAGGTCCCCGTGTTCGTCATGCGGTGCTGGTAGAGCGCACGGCATGACGAATGAAGTCGCAATAAAAAATCGCACCGGAAGACAGGAAAACCGGATGGAAAGTACAGCAGCGCGCATATTGATCTGCCTGAACTGCGGCGGATCTTTTGTCGCGCCAGTCGAAGCCGATGGCAAAGCGTCAGCAACGCTCGTCGATAGCGAATCGGCACGTTGTACACGCCTGCAGGAAATCCGCAGCCAGCGGAAAACCCTGGCTACGAACATACAGGCCGGCATCGCCGGCATGGTGGGCAGTAACCCGTACGACACCATCGACATGGTTGCGCAACGTCGCAGCGTCGGCCATCTCGATGCGGCCCTCAAAGCCGAAGAGCGCGATCTGGAAACGATCATGCTGCACGTTCCCGTCGCGCCTTCCGCCCCGGACAATGTAACTGACACCGATTTGAGTCGGTGAAAGACGGTGCATTGAACTGCCCCTGACGGGCGAGGGATTTCCTCCCCCGCCAGGCCGTACTGCTAGCGCTGCTTGTCGCCCGCCTGTTCCGCGCGCGCTGCGCCGATTGCAGTCTTGACCTCTTTCTGTTCCTCCATCGGCGGCAGGATGGCCTTCATGCCGAGGGACTGGATCCAGAGTTCGCGGCACCAGCCCTTGGAATGGTAGAGGTGCTCGTCTTCCTGGTCTTCGACTTCATCCGCTGCGGCCGCGATGGCCTTGCCTTTGGCACCGCCGAGTTTTTCGCCGCATTTGCTGAGCAGCTCCCAATCGAGGTGATCCTTCGTTTCGGCAATCACCACACACTCACAGGCAACAAGCTGTGCGGCTTCGCGCGGAGCTTCGGCCAAGGCTTCTTCCATCGCGGCGACGAGTGAAGCGCCTACCTTGTGGACGACCGTACGTCCCGGCGAGGGGGTTTCCGGGTCAAGGCCGATCGTGTTGCACACTTCGGTGAGGATGCGCACGTGGTTCTGCGTCTCGCTCAGATATTTTTCCCACTCCTCGCGCAGGTCGTCGTTGATCACGCATTTGAGCGCGGTCTCGTAGACGAGGATGCCGCCTTTTTCGTGTTCGAGGGATTGCAGGATGAGCTCGGTGACTTGTTTGTCGTTCATGGGATTCCTTCCAATTGATTGAGTGCCATCTCGATGGAGACAGCTGCGAGCAGGACAGTTAGCAAATTGCCGGCCAATAGAATCGGGCACGCGGCATTTCCTGAAAGTGCTGTGATTGCTCGCGATTTCGGCCATTGCCCCGAAGCGCCTCCGGGAAAAAATCCTGCGGGCAGGTGGTAAATGCCGCGGTGGCCGATCGCTGTTGTCGAATGGGCCGAAACGCTCCCGGTAATTGCTACGCCTGCGCTGGAAAATATTCCAGTAATGAAACTGTGTATTTCCTTCGATCCTGTCGCGCCAGAAAATGTGGTGCTGATCTTTCGGGGGTTTTCTACGCGATTGAATACGGGCTTCGTAAGGGAACGTGATTTGCTACGTCAGTAACGGTCGAGGCCCCTTGGAAAAGTTATTGCACTGTGCGCCGCGGCAAATCATTCATAGGAGAGTCGCATGAAAGAATCGAACATGAGCGTCACAGGACGCAAGCCCGCGCGCTCGCGCGAGGAAAGATGGGTGGAATCGTCCGATGCTTCGCAGCCTGCGGGCAGTGCAACGGAAATCACACAGCCAAGCCGCGAGGACCGCATCGCGGTCATTGCCTATTACAAGGCAGAACGGCGCGGTTTCGCCGGCGAGCATGAACTGGAGGACTGGCTCGAAGCCGAGCGAGAACTCAGCGGCGTGGAGAGCGGGGGAATGCGGAACGAATAGGGACGTTGAGTCGCGAGACCAACGTGCCGACACATCGGCGACGCGTCCAAGCCGTAACCGTTCTGAAACACGTCCGGCCGGATTAGTAGGCGAGGTAAGGCCCAGGACCGGCTGGCGTGTTCTGCCCTTCGATCGCGGTGTAGATACTGCGCCCGTAGAAAAACGGCAATCCCCAATCGAAGACGCTGCCCGGCCCGGGGCCGGCGAGGTTGTTGAAGGCAAAGAACGACGAATTCAGCGTGCTCGCGTTGGCAACTTGGAAACTGACCGGAATGGCGGCGCCGCCGCCGGAATGCTGCTGGTTCATCGCCACCGGATTCTTGATTGTGGGTGGGCAATAGAAATCGCCAAGGTTCGGGTTGGCACTCGTCGGGGTGCAGGTGAGGATGCTGGGATCGAAAGTGGCATTGAAAAATAGTGCGTTCGATCCAGAATCGATGAAGCTCGATGTATACGATATTCCGTTGACCACGGTTTCAAATGTTCCGAAATCGGGATCAACGGTTTGGACGCGCGCACTACCGAGTCCGTTGTTGCCCTGTGTGCCGATGCCGAACGCCAGCGCGCCCGTGGCGCCGGATGCCCCGCTGGTGCCAATTGGCGGTAGCGTGACGACGGTGCCGTTGTTGTTTACTGCAAACAAGGCGACCGGATTGGAGACTTGCTGGTTTAACGGGGTGGTGACCTCTGCGCAGGTTGAGCCCACGCAGGCGAAGTAGACCTCGGGGCCGGTGCTTTGTTCGCAAAGCGTGCCGCAGTCCTGGCGGAACAGGCCGATTCCCAGCAAGCCGTTCGCACCTAGAGTCGACACGCTGTTTATCCGCGGAGCCGGGCAGCCCGCGGGCACGGTGGGAAAGGTGCTATCGCCGATAATCTGGATGGGTACCGAAGACGCAATTTCACTCGCCATGCGGACGTCGGCGATTGTCACCGGGCCCCACGTGGAACCTGATGCAAACCGGCCGCACGTGACCAGTGGATCGTTGCTGCCGACATCCCTCGACTGCGGAAGGATCAGCGACGGGGACAGCGCTGATGCCATGATGCGCACGCCGACCGAACCGGTATCGACCAGAACATGATCGATGGTTTGACAGTTCGCCGTACCCGGCACGCAAATCGTAACAGTTGTAAACAGCAGGTTGACGTTGTTGAAGGGTGCGGCGCTGGGGCTGACTGCAACCGATTGCACGTTCGGGCCCGTCGGTAAACTGGAACCGCCGCCGCCACCCCCACCGCCGCAGGCGCCAACGAGTACCAGCAATCCGATCGCCGACACGGCGCGCCCGCTCACTGCCATTCCGCTCCCTTACTGAATCTGGTCGACCGTTACGCCTGGCGGCAGAAGTTGTGGAAGGTATGCGCAGCCAGTAAAAAGACGCATGTGCCCGCCCGACTGCACGACGAAATCCGCCTCGCTCACAACGCGATTATGCAAGCCCCCTTGGCGGTTATCACTCGCAACGTAACGATCGTAGTAGTTGCCTAGCACCTGCTTCAGGTCGGGTATGGTCCGACCGCGCCAGGCGATGGCGAATACGACACCGGAATGCGATACGAATTCCTTGAGCTTCGTTCCCGAAGGCAGTAGTAATTCGTGGAGGGTGAACTGCGTGGCGGGCCGCGTGCTCATGCTGGCCGTCATGGAAATGCGGTCGGTCTCGATGGATTGGATATTTCCCCCGAGCGTCGCGTTTGCGATCCCGGGCAGGGCCAGGCAGAACAGCGCGAGGAAACCCCGACACCCTGCGCTTAGGCTTTTTTTTGCGATGTCCGTGAAGACGATCTTGCGAAGATGCGGAGGCCGCCTTGTCGTTCGACTCGGTGAGCTGGTTGCATATTCCCACCCGGAAAAGCCCACCGGCGAGCGATCTTCAACGGACTGTATAGCCGCGACCCTCCAGGCATGCGCTCAACGCGCGACCATAGTCATTGGGGCCGGTGTCCGGATTGCGATGCACCTTGAGATCAGGATCATAGCCTGATTCCCCGACCGCCCAGTTGTTGCACTGCGAGCGATCTGCGGCAAGCTGCCCCTGGGATTGGCCCCGGCCGGGATAGATAAACCATCGTCCCGATTGTGCGCCTTCAGAGGGAGGCAGGTTGGAAACCGCCGGCTGCGCTGATTGCGAACCGCCGTTGGTCGGCCCGAGTTCGATGACGCCGCCGGATTGCGCAGCACCGGCTGCCGGCTGCCCGGTCACGACGTAACTGGGTTGCGAATTCGCGACGACATAGCCAGGTTGCGTGACGATGTACGTTGGGGAGCTTTGCACATAGACAGGCGCCGGGGTGTAGTACCAGGGGCGGGAATACGCCCACGCGGAATACCAAAGGGGAGCCGTGAGCGCGCCGTAAAAGAGGAATCGACCGCCGCCATGCCAACCGCCGCCATGCCAACCGCCGCCTCGCGCCTCGGCATTCACTGCCACCAGGCTCATCGCTAATGCCATGACCAACAGAATTTTTTTCAAGATGCCCTCCATGAGAAGACTGGGCCTGACCCATTATCCATGGAAACAACGCGCAGAGGGGGCCGCGGGAGGACAAGGTCGTAATGCTTCGGTTGCGGCCAGGGGAGCGCCGGCGCAAGATTCGGCAAAACCTTACAGTCGTGCCACGCAACAAATGAACCGGCGCGTGAGATAGCCCGCGACCCCGATAACAATAACCCGCGCCGTGGAGTCTGCAGAACGATGAAAAAGACGCTTTACGAAATACTTGGCGTGGCACCAACGGCCTCAAAAGAAGAAATCGAGGCCGCTTATATCGCCCGCGTCGACGAACTCAAATTCGCCACACTGCAGGATCCGAACAAGCTCAGGGTGCTTCAGCAGTCGAGGGAAGTTCTCGCCGACGTGAATCGTCGTGCAACCTACGATGCCTCCCTGCTGCAGCCGGAGGGCGCGCAGCGGGCAATCCCCCGCACAATTTCGCGGACCGCAGAGTCAATGGACGAGCCTTCGTTCCTGCAGAACAAAGCCCTGTGGATCGCCGTCGCTGCGGTTGCAGTCGTAGCGGTTGCGTGGTGGGCGCTGCGGGGGCCGGCGCCGATGCCGCTAGCGGCCAAACCCGCCACTGTGAAGAAACCAATGCCGGTCGCGCAAGCTGACGCGGCACCGCGCCCTGTCGTTGCGCAGAGTCCCGTCGCCGCGCCGCCCGCGCCGGTGCAATCGGCCGCCGACCTCGCGGCCGAGCCAGTGATGGGCAACTGGGATTGCGCCGACGCCATCTCGGGACGAACCAGCAAATACGCTTTCAGGGAGGGGGGCGCACTCGCGGTGACGTCGCCGGAAGGCGTGGCCGAATACAAGTATGAGTTCGCCGGCAGAACATTGACGATAGAGGAATCCGGCAAGATGACCACGCTGAACGCCGAAGAACTCGGAGCGCGCAAGATGATCCTGAATACCGGTTCCGCCGGTCGGCGCATCGTCTGCAAGCGTTAGTCGCTGGCATTCCCGAATCGGCCAGGCTCCGCTCGAGCGCAAGGGACCTTGCCCAAGCCGGGAAAGGTTTGCCGAAGCGGCCTCCCTGTCCAGCCGGGGCCATTCCTGCGCATGGATCTACACCCCATTCAGGCGCTGGAGGCCCCGCCGCACGACCAGCCTGACGCCTGTTGATCAAGTCGGCGTGCTTTGTCCGGTCCCCTGCTCAATACACGTACGTTTCGTCCGATAACTCCAGTTGAACCGCAAGTTTGCACGCGAGCTTGAGGTGGATCCCGACAGGGACGGTGGGTGATGGCGGGACCTTTTGGCCCAAGCGCGGAAGCCGCCGGTGCGCCGCAGGCGGGCGGATGGGCGCAATGTGGACCGTCTTTTGCTGTAAGTTTTCCTGCAGACGCTGCGCAACCTGCCGCGTTTTGCAATCAGGCGATTTTGGCTACCCGTTACTGCCAGGTTCGTTGTGCCAAATGAGGGGGATGGACTCATGAAAAATACGCCGTTCGATCGCATTGCCGGCGACTGCATGGCAAGGAAGGTCGAGTTCCCTGAGCTGCTGGCGCAGAAATACGTGCGCATCCTGCAGAAAATAAACGAAGTTTGGGGGACGGCCCAAGGACTCAGCCACCTCGATGAGCTGATCCTGCCCAGTCGCACGGATCGCCAGGGCTTTCCGCCGGAGGTGGCCAAGGAGCTCGTTGCCCTCAAGCAGCTCCATGAGTTCGTCTATCCCGTGCGCAATCCCCATATCTGGGATCCGTACTATCACTTCAATCGCGAACGCTTTAGCGAATTCGAAGCGACCAAAGGCGCGCCGGGAAGCCCGGCACCTGCCGAAAAGCCGGCAAGAAAGGCCGAAGAAAAGCCACGGGCTTCAGTTTATAAATCCTGGTTTGCGACGGGCGGCAGCCGCCAGTTGCGCAATTCGCCGATCGGCAGCCTGTACCCCGCCAAGGGCAACCTGGACCGCACGGCGAATCCGAGCACGAATCTCGCGCTCAATGCCAAGGTCGAGGAAATCCTGACCGACGCGGAAGAATTGCTTGGCGTGCGTCGCGTCAATAGCGCGATTGCGCTTTACGAGTACGCCGTCGTGAGTTTCTCGCGCTACTCGGCGTATCCACACCTGAGATTGCTGGAGCTCTACTACGAACTCAATCAGCGCGATGACTTCGAGCGCGTAGCATCGCGTTTCAGCCAGGACTATTCGCTCGGGCCCATTCGCTGGGTGCTGATCAAAGAAGATTTCTGGACACAGCTCGACCGGGTCGCCGCGGCCTTGTTGCAAAAGAAGGCGAGCTGAAGCCGCCCCGGTTCAGCGGTCGACGGCGCGGTGCGGGGTAACGACATTGGAGGCCAGTCGGCGCTCGTTTCCCGCCGGTTGTTTTCCCGGCCGCGCGCCATTGCCCTTGCCATGATGATCGTCGTGATTGCCGGGGCCATGCGCCCCGATCGGGAGGCGACGGTGGCCAGCGGTGTTGAAGCAATGCGTGCCGCATCGCGCGGGATAGCCGCCGATTGCGTACACCGGATAACCCACTCCTTCGGCAACGCCCTGGACGCTTTCCGCATCGCCTGACGCGGCTTCGTATCGCGCCTCATCCAAACGCTGTTCATCCATTTCGCGCTGGCGATGCGCCTTGGCCAGCGCGGCGAGTTCGTCTTTTTCCGCACGCGCGCGCTCGCGCGCTTCGACCAGTTCGCGTTCGCGGCGTTGGTCGCATTCCGCGCTCGTGCAGGCCTGCGGCGAGGGCAAGGTGTTGATCGTGCGCGTGCCGCCCGGGCACGGAAAATTCGTATACAGCGTTTTCCCGTCCGCGTCGCTGCAGCGGAATATGTCGGCCTGAGCGGTGCCGGCAACGAGCAAACCGGAAAGGGCCAGCAGGACGGTTACGAAGTTTTGCATGCGCATCATGATGTCTTCCGCGAAGTGCGCGGACCGTGGAAATTGCGCAATCATGATCGCGCAACAGCCCTGTCCCCGCAACGTGCCCGGAGCCAAAGTGACACTTCGTTACCGGCTTGCGCGTCAGCGCAGGCCATCAAAACAAACGGGCCGCACAGGCGGCCCGTTCGAATTCGCCCGGAAGGGCAATGCAGCAATGTCGCTCAGGGCTTCAATTGCCCGCGGATCTCGCCGCCCTTGTGCTCTTCGCTATGTACGTTGACGTACAGGTCGCCCGCTTTGTACGCCTTGTATTGCGCGTCGCTCAGCTTGGCGCCTGCCGGTACTGCCCATTCGCCGTCCGACTTCTTTTCCAGCGGGAGGGCGACGCCGCCGTTCTTGCCCGCCGCACCTTCGTGAATGTGGGCCATCGTGCCCTTTATGCCCATCGTCATGACACTGCCGCTGACCGTCTTGTCATCGTTCACGGTGATCGTGCCTGTGCCTTTGGCGGCGGACTGCACGGGCGGCACTTCTTCACTGCCGCTCAACGTAACCTGCGTTGCGGCCGCATGGGCCATGCCCATGCCAAGGCTGAACAGCGCGGCCACTGCCGTCATGCCCGCCATATTGCGAATGCTCGATTTCATGTGTGTCTCCTCGTTGTTTGAGCCGCTGCGCGAAGCAGCGGTATCATCTTAAGACCCACGCGTGGTCCGGCGAGTTCCTTCGCACTGCGCACCGGTCGCCGCCAGTCGTGGAACAGCGACAGTAACCGATCTGCGCAAGCGCTGCATCGAGGTTAGAATCCGCGCTTGTGCAATCCGCCGACGAGACTTACGCAATGAGCATCGAAGTCATCCGCCAGGACGCTTCCTGCGGCGCGCTGATTCGCGGCATCGACCTCAACCGCCCCCTCTCTGCGGCCGAGGTCAAGGAAATCCGGGCGGCATGGTTGCAGCATCAGGTGGTGGCGTTTCCGGATCAGGCCATGCAGGTCGAAGACATCGAACGCTTCGCCACTTACATGGGGCCCAATGGCGAAGATCCTTACATCGAAGCGATACCGGGGCATCCGCGCGTGGTACAGGTCAAACGCGAGGCCGACGAGAAAGCCCCGATCTTTGCGGAGACCTGGCATTCGGACTGGAGCTTCCTGAAAGCGCCGCCGGCGGCAACGGTGCTGTATGGCAACATCATTCCCCCGAAAGGCGGCGACACGCTGTTCGCCAATCAGTATGCCGCGTGGGATGGGTTGCCTGCGGCGACGAAGGCCTTGCTGAAGGATAAAAAGGCGATCCATTCCGCGCGCAAGGGGTATGCACGCGACGGCATGTACGGCGAGAAGGATAAAGGCCGTTCGATGGCGATCAAGTTCGGCGATTCCGCGTTGAAGACGCAGTTGCATCCGCTCGCGCGCCCGCACACCGAGACCGGCCGCCTGGCGCTCTACGTGAGCCCCGGTTACACGATCGGCATCGACGGCATGCCGGACGACGAGGCCGTGACCCTGCTCAAGGAACTGTACGCGCATCAGGCCAGGCCGGAATTCCAGTACCGCCACAAATGGTCCGAGGGCATGTTGCTGATGTGGGATAACCGCAGCGTGATACACGCCGCGACGGGCGGTTACGAGGGCCATCGCCGCCTGCTGCACCGGATCACCGTCGCAGACGGGACACTCCAATAAATCCCGGGCCTTGAGTGCCGGGGAACTACTTCCCTCTCGTACGGACGAAGAGGGGAGGCCTGAAGCAGGTTCATTACGGGGGGAAACAGCATGAGAGCATGGTTCTATTCTGCAATTGCACTGATCGTGGCGTGCGTCGCTGTAGTGGGCAGCGCGGCGGCCGCCGACGCACTTGAGAACATTCCGCTGCAGTTTTCGCCGACGTCACCCATGTCCGAGCGGCCGGCGGTGGACCTCAAGGGGCTCGATGGCGTAAGGCTGGAGGTCGAGCCGTTCACCGACAAGCGCGACAATCCCGACTCGATAGGCCGCAATACCAACAGGGTGCCGCTGCGCAAGGTCACCACCAAGGACGACGTGCCGCGCTTCGTGACCTACCAGGTCAAGTCGCTGCTTTCCGGGCTGGGGCTCAACGTCGTTGAATCCGGCGGCACGGTCCAGATGAAAGGCGAGATCAAGAAATTCTTCGTCGAGGAAGGCAGCCGCTACAACGCCACGGTGATACTGCGCGTCAGCCTGGTGGATACTGCCGGCAAGGTGGTGTGGGTTGTCGAGACCACCGGAACGTCGAGCCGCTTTGGCATCGGCTACAAGGCCGCGAATTACTACGAAGTGCTGAGCGACGCGTTGATCGGTGCGGTGCACGAGGTCGCGCGCAATCCGAATTTCAAGAAAGCCCTGACAGAAAAGGCGGCGCCCGCGCCGCTTCCCGAGCCGCCCGCCGAGACGCCGCCGCCAAAATAAGACATTGCAACTGGCCCTGGATCCGTCACTGACGGGTCCAGAGCTTGCGATTGCCTCGCTCGTAGGAAATTCGCATCGAACGGTCTTTGTCTTTCAGCGAATAGCGGCCGATACGAATCCAGTCGGCCCCGCCTTTGTTCCTGAAATAGAGCGCGCCGTCGTCCGCATGCCAGTGACCGCTTTCCGGTTGGCGTGCTTTTCCCGCACGGGACGACTCCCCACCTGCCTCTGCCATAGCGGCGCTGTTGCCGAGCACAAACGTACCGTCAGCATGAAGTTCGAGGTATTCGTTGCGCACCACCGAATCCTCTTCGCTGAAGAATTCATCGCGGTAGGCCCAGCTCCCGATCAGGCGCTTGTCGCCGATTTCAATCGCGGCTGGCGTGGTGGCTTCCCTCGTTGCGGCGGGGGCGATTCGACGAAGAATCAAAGGCGGCGCTGCGCCCACCCTGGCGCCGCCGCCCTGGAGCAGGGTCAACTCGAGCGTGTCGTCGTGCAGCGTGGCGGCAAAAGCGCCATTTCCGTGCTCCGCGGAAATGCTTCCGCTCGCGATGCTTTCGTCTTGCAGGATGCCCGCAAGGGTTGCACTCGATTTACCGAAGAAGTCGATCGAACCCGTCAACTGGGTGCCGCGGACTTCTATCGTTGCCGTGATGGCGCCCCGCGGGGAATCGAGCCGGTACGTGCCGGTCATCGCCGCGGCAAGGGCGTCCGATGTGGATGCCGCTAACCCTGACGCGGCGACAACGAGCGTAGCGAGCGTTCGCGCGAACCTGCGGGAACACAGGGCAAATGATCGAGACATGGTGCCGGAATCTAGCCGGCCGTTCGTTTCGCCGCAAGCCCGGAAATAAAAACGGCCGGACGATGTGTCCGGCCGCTTCAATCCGTCAGGCCCGGTCAGGCCATCGGACGATGTCCCATCCGATGCTGGAACTGCGATTTCCAGTACAGGTCGAAAATCGTCTTCTGCTCGGGGGAAAGGACTCCTTCAAAAGCACGCGTATCCTGCGCGACCTTTTGCAACTGGTCCGCACGGTCGCGCATCATCTGCGACATGCGATCGAGCTTCGTGGCCGTATCGGTATCCGCGCGCGCTTGTCGTGCTTCGCCTTTGTGCGCATGCATTTCCTGCATCTTCGCCGACCTTTCCTGCGCACGCGAGAGCGCGCCGCTGGAATAGGTCTGCCACGCCGCCTGCTGGTCATCCTTGAGGCTCAGCTTTTTCGCCAGGCCATCGAGGCTGCGCTGCGTGTGTGCGACCGGATCGAAATGCCGGTGCTGCGCGTGCTGTGCCGGTGCGGCGGTGGGTGCTTCGTCCGCAGCCGCTGCAAAACCTGAAGCGGCAAGCAGACCCATTGCGAGGATGCTGCTACGCAAGGTGAACGTCTTGCTCATGTTGATCTCCTGTTGAGGTTAACGCTGCAACCGGTGGCCCGGAAGAGTCCATGGCCTTATGTTCCGTTTGCTGCTGATTCCTTCAACGCGGGCTTGGGTGCACCCGTTTACCCGGGTTGTGTAACGTAGTGAAACGGCACGCAAGTGCCGTGAATGCCTTGAATGCCGTGACTACGTGACTATCGTGACTGCGGTAAAAGCCCGAAACGAACCATGCCTCTACTTGAGGCCCGGCAGTCATGAGTCACGCGGTCACGATAGTCACGTAGTCACGGCTTCTCTCGTCACCGCTTCACTTTATCGCGCCGCCGGGAAAGCGATCCATGTTCTGGCGCGCAAACATCCAGCCCGGATATTCCGGTGGCAGCTGGCTCGCGTCGTTCAGCGTCTTCATCTCCGCCTCCGATAATTTCAGATCCGTTGCAGCGATGTTGTCGGAGAGTTGTTCGTTCGTCTTGGCGCCGACGATGACGCTGGCGACGACGGGTTGGTGCAGCAGCCACGCGAGCGCAACGCGTGCAACCGATACGCCGTGCGCCTTGGCGATCGGTCGCATGGCATCGACGCAGCGGAATGCACGCGGCCGATCCACCGGCGGGAAATCGAAGTTGGTGCGACGCGCGCCATCTGGGCCCTTGTCGTTCTCAGAAAATTTTCCGGACAGCAATCCGCCCGCGAGCGGACTCCATACCAGCACGCCCAGTCCCTGGTCGAGGCAGACCGGGACGATTTCGCGTTCGAGGTCGCGACTCGAGAGGGAGTAGTAAGCCTGCACGCTCTCGAAGCGGTTCCAGCCGTGATGATGCGAAATCGATACCGCTTTCATGATCTGCCAGGCGGCATGGTTGCTGAGCCCGATGTAGCGCACCTTCCCGGAGCGAACCAGATCCTCGAGCGCGCGCAGCGTTTCTTCCATCGGCGTCGCCACGTCCTGACCGTGTATCTGGTACAGGTCGATGTGATCCAGTTGCAGGCGGCGCAGGCTCGCGTTGACGCCGTCCATGATGTGGCCGCGCGAAAGGCCGACGTTGTTCGGCCCCGGCCCCATGCGGATGCGCACCTTCGAGGCGACGACGATATCCTCGCGCGGCAGCCCGAGGTTTTTCAGCGCCTGGCCCACGAGTTCTTCGGACACGCCTTCGGAATAAACGTCGGCCGTGTCGATAAAGTTGATGCCCGCATCGACGGCAGTCTTGATCTGGCCCTCGACATCCGCCAGGCCAAGCTGGCCGATCGGCGCCCAGCGGCCCTTGCCGCCATAGGTCATGGTACCGAGACAGATTTCCGAAACCAGCAGGCCCGAGCGGCCGAGCAGACGATAGCGCATGACGTTCTCCGGAAGAGGGGTGAACCACACAGGGTACCAAAACAGAAAAAGAAAGATCAGGGAGCATCGGCTCGCATCGACCAAAGTGCATCGAGGGGATTGCGCCCGCGCGTCGCAGGATTCAACATGTCCCGACGGCCGCCACGGGCGCCGATAACAATTCGAAAGGGGAGGAGCTATGAGAAAATTCGCGATGAACGGTTTCGCCGTGGTACTTGCTGCCGCGTTTGCGGGCATTGTTGCCGGCACACCCGCCGGCGCCGCGGAATCACTTCCGGTGTGGGCGTACCCGGTCAACCCGCCGGGACTCAAGCCGGCGGCCGATGATGGATCGATCCAGCGCGTACCGAACAGCGATGCGACCTACACGCTTACGCAGATTCGCGATCTGTACAGCCCGCCCGATTGGCATCCTGACAATCATCCCGCCATGCCCGATGTCGTGGCGCACGGCAACAAACCCGGCCAGTTCGCTTGTGGTTATTGTCATTTGCCCAACGGCCTCGGTCGTCCGGAAAATTCCAGTCTCGCGGGCTTGCCCGCTTCGTACATCGTGCAGCAGGTGATGGATTTCAAAAGCGGCGCCAGAAAAAGCTCGGAGCCGGCGAGCCTGCCGGTTAACTTCATGGTCGCCATTGCCAAACTGGTCAGCGAGGACGACGCGAAAATCGCGGCCGAATATTTCTCGTCATTGAAGACGGTGCAATGGATACGCGTCGTCGAAACCGATACGGTGCCGAAAACAAAAGTAGGCGGCTGGATGCTGGTTGAAGACGGCAGCGGCGAGACGGAAGCGATCGGCCAGCGCATCATCGAAATGCCGGAGAACCTCGAACGCACGGAGTTGCGCGATTCCGCTTCGGGTTTCATCGCCTATGCGCCGGTGGGAAGCATCCGCAAGGGCGAGGAATTAGTCGCCGGTGGCGCAGGCAAAACCACGGCCTGTGCGATCTGTCATGGTGCGGACCTGAAGGGCCTGGGCCCGGTGCCAGCGCTGGCGGGCCGCTCGCCGAGCTACATCGTGCGCCAGCTTTATGATCTCCAGCATGGTGTGCGTGATGGCCAGTGGGCACAGCTCATGAAATCCGTCGTCGCGGGATTGAGCGAAGAGGACCTGGTGTCGATCGCCGCATACACCGCGTCGCTGGCACCGTGATGAATGATTCGTGACGGATGAAGGTTTGTTCGTTAGCTCCGTGCAACTCGGCTCGCTGTGGGAAGTGCGAGCGTTGACGTAATTCAAAGTCGTTGACGCAAAGGGCGCGAAGGAAAAGCAAGAAAGTACGCGAAGGAGGGGCGAGAGAAGACTGGGGCTTCGGTGAGCGTGAGCGAACTGGCTTTTGGCTTGGTTTTTCTTCCCCTTTAGACGCGCCGTGCAGCTCGACTCGGCAAGGGGACGTGGGTGAGCTTTGACGTAGTTCAAAGTCGTTGACGCAAAGGGCGCGAAGGAAGGGCAAGAAAGAACGCGAAGGAGGGCCGGAGAGATGCCGTTCTGTGGCTGTAATGGTCTTCTGTGAGTGTGAGGAAGTGGCTTCAGGCTTGGTTTTGTTCCCCCTTTAGACGCGCCGTGCAGCTCGACCTGGCAAGGGGGTGTCGGCGAGGACCTGTTCGAGTCCCGCAGTGAGGCGCGTAGTGTGCGCCTCGCCAGGTCGAGTTCCGCAGCCGCCTTGCCGGGTCAGGCAGCACAGGGACACCCCTTT
>JBDTTE010000040.1:0-17670 GCA_039930785.1 Betaproteobacteria bacterium
ACGGACATGACGACTTTAAAGGCCTACAGGATATTCAACGAGAACGGCAAAGTGGCGGGCCGGTACGTCGACATGCATCTGTCGGAGCTGGATGCCGGCGATGTCGTCGTCAAAGTCGCGTACTCGAGCGTGAATTTCAAGGACGCGCTGGCGGGAACGGGCGCGGGCCGGATCATCCGCCGTTTTCCCTGTAATGGGGGCGTTGACCTGTCCGGAACGGTCGTGGAGTCCAGCGATGCGCGTTTCAAAAAGGGCGATGAAGTTCTTGCCACCAGCTACGACGTCGGCGTGGCGCATGACGGCGGTTACGCGCAGTACGCACGGCTGCCCGCTGACTGGGTCGTGAAATTGCCGAAGGGCCTGGACCTGTTTGAATCGATGGCGCTCGGCACGGCAGGCTTCACGGCGGCACTGGCGGTGGAGCGCATGGAGCACGATGGCCTCAAGCCAGCTAATGGTCCGGTGATCGTAACCGGCGCCACTGGAGGTGTGGGCAGCATCGCCATCGACATTCTCGCGGCAGCGGGCTATCGCGTCGTCGCGCTGACCGGCAAGGATGCGGAATCCGCCTATCTGACAAACCTCGGCGCCGCCGAAGTGATGTCTCGGAGCAGCCTCGACCTCGCGAAAATCAAGCCGCTGGACAAGGCGACTTGGGCCGGCGCCGTCGACAACCTCGGCGGCGACGTGCTGGCCTGGCTTGCGAGCACCATGCAGATTGGCGGGGCGCTCGCTAGCATCGGCTTGGCGGCCAGCCATAATCTCAACACCACGGTGATGCCGTTCATCCTGCGCGGCGTAAGCCTGCTTGGCATCGATTCGGTCAACGCGCCGATGCCGCTGCGCGAGAAAGTCTGGAAGCGGCTCGGCAGCGACCTGAAGCCGCGACACCTCAAGGATATCGTGACCACGGTGGGCTTCGACGAACTGCCCGGCGTGTTCGAGAAAGTCATGAACGCAAAAATGCGCGGACGCGCCGCCGTCAGGATAAGCTGACAGAAAGGGTTCGCCGCAACGAATGTCCCAGGGGAGGAGACCCATGGCAGAGCGTTACACCGAATTCCATCGCCGCTCGATAGAAGATCGCGAGGGGTTCTGGCAGGAGCAGGCTGCGTTGATCGACTGGGAGCGCCCATTCGATCGGGTGCTCGATTACAGCCGCCCCCCGTTCGCGCGCTGGTTCGTCGGCGGCAGGACCAATCTCTGCCATAACGCCGTCGATCGGCACCTCGCCGTGCGCGGCGACCAGAAGGCACTGATCTGGATCTCGACCGAGGTCGACAAGACCGAGTCGTTCACCTACCGGCAACTCTATACGCAGGTCAATCTCGCCGCGGCGATGATGCAATCGCTCGGCGTGAAACGTGGCGACCGGGTCATCATCTACATGCCCAATATGCCGGAAGCAGTGTTCGCGATCCTGGCGTGCGCGCGCATCGGGGCCATCCATTCGGTCGTGTTCGGCGGTTTCGCGGCAGCCAGCCTGGCCGCTCGCATCGACGATGCGCGCCCGTCGCTGATGATCACGGCGGATGGCGGCAGCCGCGTGGGCAAAGTCGTGCGCTACAAGCCGCTGGTCGACGAATCGATCCGGCTGGCAAAACATCCGCCGGCGAAAGTGCTCATATTCAATCGTGGCCTGGATCCAGACATGCCAATAGTCGCGGGACGCGACGTGGACTGGAGCGAACTGGCGCGCAAGCACGAGGGCGCGGAAGTACCGTGCGCGTGGCTGGAATCGTCGGAGCCCTCGTACATTCTCTACACCTCTGGCACCACCGGAAAGCCCAAAGGCGTGCAGCGCGACACCGGCGGCCACGCGGTCGCGATGGCCGCGTCAATGAAATACATCTACTGCGGCCAGGCCGGCGAAACCATTTTCACGTCGTCGGACATAGGCTGGGCCGTCGGGCACTCGTACATCATCTACGCGCCGCTGATTGCAGGGCTCACCTCCATTCTTTATGAGGGCGTGCCAATACGACCGGATGCCGGCATCTGGTGGAAAATCGTCCAGGATTACAAGGTGAGCGTGATGTTTACCTCGCCCACGGCGATCCGCGTTCTGAAGAAACATGATCCCGCGTTCCTCGGGAAATACGACCTATCGTCCTTGCGGCACCTGTTCCTTGCTGGCGAACCGCTCGACGAACCGACCCACGCGTGGATCTCGGAAGGCCTCGGCAAGCCGGTGATCGACAATTACTGGCAGACCGAAACAGGATGGCCGGTGCTGACCTGCCAGCCCGGCGTGGAGAACACGCCGCTGAAATACGGCAGTCCATCATTCCCGGCGTACGGCTACGACCTGAAGCTGGTTCGTGAAACCGATGCGAGCGAAGCGGATGACGACGAGAAGGCCGTCGTGGTCATCGTGCCGCCGCTACCGCCCGGATGCATGACCACCATCTGGGGCGACGACGAGCGCTTCGTGAAGACGTATTTTTCGACGTTCTCGACGAAGCTGGTGTACTCGACATTCGATTGGGGAATCCGCGACAAGGACGGTTACTACTTCATCCTCGGCCGAACCGACGACGTCATCAACGTGGCTGGCCATCGCCTCGGTACTCGCGAGATCGAGGAAGCCGTGCAATCGCACCCGAACATCGCGGAAGTCGCCGTAGTCGGCGTAGCCGATCCGCTCAAAGGGCAGATGCCGGTGGCGTTCGCGGTCGTCAAGGATGCAGCGAAGGTCGGCAATCCCGACCTGGCGCGCGCCCACGAAAAGGAAATCATGGCCGCGGTCGACGGGCAACTCGGCGCCATTGCGCGTCCTGCGCGCGTTCACTTCGTCGCCACGCTGCCGAAGACACGGTCGGGGAAAATGCTCAGGCGCAGCATCCAGGCGCTCGCGGAAGGACGCGATCCCGGCGACCTGACAACCCTCGAAGATCCGGGCGCGCTGGATCAGATTCGCGCGGCTCTTAAGGGCGGCAATGGGTAATGAGTGATGAGCGATGAGCGATGGGCGATGGGTAATCGGTGTAAAGCCTCAAAAAGCAAAAGGCCGCGTAAGCGGCCTTTTGCTTTACCGATCACTGTTCACCGTTTACCGATCACGAGCTCTACTTGATCCTGGGATCGTCGTCGGGATTCACGTACTCGATGGCATGCTCCACCGGTCCCGTCCCCATCTCCTGGATGAAGACTTCGGTGCGCGCCCAGGCGTAGTGCGGCACATTGGCCTTGGTCACGTAATAGGCGCCCGCCTGGAATTCCTTCATGACCTGCGGATTGTAGCGATCGCCTACCCCCGCCCAATAGGTGCCCTTGAGCACGGTCACCGAACGTTCGTCCGGATGCTTGTGCGGCGGCAGCTTGTAGCCGGAGGGCATCTTGGCGCGAAAAACATAAGGGCCCGGTTTTGAGGGATCGCCATACAGCAACACCATTTGCATGCCATTCGGTACCGATTTGTTCGGAACCCATTTGATGGTTTCCGGATCGGCGGTGACAAGATTGCCGTTCATCATGACTGTCATGCCGTCGCTTTCTCCCTCGCCGTGGGCCACGGACAAGCCCAGCAGTCCGGCAAACAGGCCCGCGACCAGGGCCAGTTTCTCGATCGAAACCTTCATCCAGTTCTCCTCTCGTTCCAGATCTAGTTTTTGGTTGCTTCCGCGCGAAATGGTAGCACCTAATCGGAGCAGGGCAGGCGGAAGACAACAGGGACCTGGAGCGTCAGCCGGGAAAGGGTTTGCGGGAAGGATCAATCGACCGGCAATTCACCGGATTTGGTTCGCGTCCGCGAAAAAGGATTGATTTTGCGACCGTGGCTGAAGGACGGGCGTGACCGCCTAACCCTCAGAATGGAAGCAGGAAATACACGCCACTCGCTATTGCGGCCAATATTACGGCTAATACGGCGAGCGAGCCGCTTATGTCATTTCGCGGGTCCCAGTCATTCATCGGTTGCCCGTTTACGCGGGGACTGAAGATCCATTTGCCTTCTGACATCTCAAACCTCACGCGTACCCGAACCGCGTCTCGCCGCAAATTCGGACCGGATGGCGCCCCGTTTGTTCCAGCATGCGTCATGCCGTCACGTTGGCGTGATCCTCACGCGCATCCGATCCGGGCTTCAGGGAGGCAGCATCCTCCACAGCCGGGCATCCGCTGAATCACCGCGGCAAGCCGAGCCATTAGCCGCGCCGCTGTTCGCCGTAGCCTGTTTTCTTGCGAATGCTATCGAGCAACTCCTGTCGACCCTGGCCTTCCAGCTGCTTGCATTGCGCGCACAGCCGGCCGACGGCCGGGAACTTCCTCGCGACGAAATCGTTAGTAGGCCATTCGGGGCAACGATTCTGGGAGTGCCACACATCGTCGCCCCTGCGCTGCCGGTGAATCATGGTGTGAATGCCTGCGAACCTGGTGCGATCTGAATCGCGTCAATCATGTTCTTAAGAATCCGGGTGTGTAATGACAGTGCGCTTCGCCAGAAATATTATTGCGATTGCGCCGCTCGCTGACTGTAACGAAGTGTACTGGCCAGGAAGAAGTCCTGATTCGCGACGACGGCATGCAAGAGACCCGCATTCCGGGTTGAAATTCCACGCGTTCGCCACTATCTTACCAATCGACGGCTGTCCTAACCCGCCTGCAGGCTCTGCAGGCTTGGTCGTCCGCTCCCGACTTTTACCTCCCTTAAAGTCGGGGGCGTTTTTTACCCTTCATCCTTGCGCCACCCAACGAGCAGTAGTTCGATCGCACCCCCGCGTTCGGATTGGTGGCGATACGGGTGCGCATGCCGAAAGCGCGCGCGGATGATCCGGAATACAATTTGCCTCACTGTATTTCCCGCGAATGAGCCGAGGAGCAACCAGCATGGCCGATCAGGGTCCGTTTTTGCAGAAGACCACCGCTTCCGTCGAGAAGCGCATGGCAGCCGTCGAAGCTGCGCTCGAAGGGCAGGGCATGAAGCCCGGCGAGTTCGTCAAGGAGTTCGAGCACCTCGCCGGGGAGCAATGGGTCCCGATGAATGGCGCGCGCGTCGTGGCCAAGGCGTGGACCGATCCCCAATTCCGCAAGCGCCTGCTGGCCAACGGCCGCGATGCCGTCACCGAACTGGGCCTGACGATGCCGAAGCACCATCGCCATCTGGTGGTGCTCGAAAACACGCCGACTTTGCAGAACGTCATCTGCTGTACGTTGTGTTCTTGTACTGCATTCACGATCATCGGCCTGCCGCCGGACTGGTACAAGGACCTCGAGTACCGTGCCCGCGTTGTAAGGCAGTCGCGAACCGTGTTGCGGGAAATGGGCCTCGACCTTCCGCAGGAAATCGACATCCGCGTATGGGATACGACCGCGGATACGCGCTACATGGTGCTGCCGGTGCAACCTCCCGAGACCCTCGGCTGGTCCGAGGAAAAACTCGCAACCCTTGTCACGCGCGACGGATTGATCGGCGTCGCCCGCCTCTAGGAAGGAAAGAATCATGGACGGCATTCACGACCTGGGCGGCAAGCAGGGCTTCGGAAAGGTTCGCTTTACGCAAAACGCAAAGGCTTTTCACGAGCATTGGGAAGTGCGCGCGACTGCGTTGTATTCCCTCGCGGTCAAGCTTGGCATTTTCAACATGGACGAATATCGCCATGCGATCGAACGCATGGAGCCACGCCACTATCTTTCTGCAGGTTATTTCGAACGGACTTTGACCAGCCTCGCGACGCTGTGCGTGGAAAAGGGCATCCTGACCCGCGAAGAACTGGAGCGGCGCGCGGAAGGGCTTTTCCCGCTGTCGGCGCCGAGCGCGCCCGGGCGAACCAACGTGTCGGACCGCGAGCAATTCAAGCCTGGCGATCGCGTCCGCGTGCGACTCGATTACGTTCCCGGCCATGTGCGCATGCCCGGTTATATTCGTGGCAAGACCGGCGTCGTGGTCAGTGAATCGCCGGTTTATCCTTTTCCCGATGCGCATGCGCATTCTGTGGATGCCGCGGACGAGCCTACTTACGACGTGCGCTTTCGTGCCGAAGAGTTATGGCCGAATTCAGCCGATCCCGCGCTGGTACACGTCGGGGTATTCCAGAGCTACCTTGAGCGCGTGAAGTAGCTCACATCCTCCGGGCATCCGTTCGGAGATGGGTCGAAGCTAACTATCCGGATTGATCGCATGCGCAGCGATGCCAGGCTCGCCACAAGGATTTCCGCCGGGCTGTTATTCCTGATCGCCGCGGTTGCACTGGCGAAAGGTCCTGAAGTCGGGAAGGCCGCGCCTGCATTCGAAGTCAAATTGACGGACGGCAGCCAGGTCAACAACGTCGACCTGCGTGGCAACGTCGTGATCGTGAATTTCTGGGCAACGTGGTGCGCGCCATGTCGTGCGGAAATGCCGGCACTTGACGCCTACTATCGCAGGCACCGCGACGAAGGTCTGAAGATGCTGGCGATCAGCATGGACGATCCCGAAGATGCGAACAAGGTGCGCGACGTGATGGCGGCCTTCAGTTTTCCCGCAGCCATGGCCCGCGACGCAAACTTTCGCGGGTACGGGCGGATCTGGCGCATTCCGCTTACGTTCGTGATCGATCGTGACGGCATATTGCGCAAGGATGCCTGGTATGGAGAGGCCGGGATCGATCTTTCTTCGCTGGAGAAAATCGTCACGCCTTTGCTGGCTCCCCGCTAGGCCGATCCGTCCGGCGCTTGCCGGAACTCAGAACGCGTATTGGACGCCGGCCGACATCGTGTAGCGCGGTTCGAGTTGATAGCCGTTGACCCGCTGGTAGATCGGCACCTGAAAGAAACCGTAAATCTGCAGCGCGTGCGTGATGGGCACGGTGGCGCCCGGACTCAGGTAGACCAGCGTTGCGCCGCTGTTATCCACGTCCGCATTGGCGCCGGACTCGCGCTTCTCGATGCGAGCGTTGACCTGCAGGTGCGGGATGATGCTTTCAAAGGCGACATAACGCACACCCGCATTAACGTTGAGGCCGGTCCCGGGTCGAAAGTCGTCCCTGGAATTCAATGGTTGTTGTACCAATGCCTGTCCGAAGTAGTCCCAGTCGCGGCTCAGGGCGCCGAACTGATACACGCCGATAAGCAGATCCGTCGTGCCTGTGCCGGGTTGCAGCCCACGGTCCAGCGGTGTGTCCACCTGCGGACCTGCCCGGAAATTGGCGTCGATGCTGCCGGTAGGCAATTTCAAACCGAATTGGATGCCGAAGTTGCGGCTCGGCGAAAACCCCTGATAGCGAGCGAGCACGCGTACATCGCCCAGGCTGGACGTTTTCGATTCCGAACTATCCGTATCGCCGTCGATGATGGAGGTGTGGAAGCGATCGAAGTAGGGCACCAGCACGCTGATGCCCCAATCCTTGCCGGCGGTGTAGTCCAATGCCAGGTTGTAATTGCGATTGACGGTCTGCTGCTGGATCTCGCGATCCGTCGGCAAAGCAATGCTGCCCCGGTCGACGTTTCCCGTGCCGCTGCGCAACTGGTCCTGATTGAAATAGTCGAATCGCAGATCCATCCGCAGCCCGGGTTCGGACGAATAGCCCTGGCTCGACCAATCTGAATTCAGGCTGCAGCCGCAGCTTGAGCAGGCGAGTGCCGCGGAGGGCGCGGCGAAACCCAACAGAAGCAAGCCGGCGAGGGTGTGTCGTTCGATTGAAGCCATGCGATCTCCCGATTTGAGACCGCAAATCGTACCCCGCGGCGAAACACGCGGCCTGCGACAAAATGTCGCAACTCGCTAATCGAGGCGAGTGAGACAGCGAACAGAATGCTTCAGGCGACGCAAGGACGTTCTTGCGGGCCCTCCGGCGCCCGGAAATTTCCGGTGGAGCGTCAGCACATGGCTCGCGCATCGGGCTCGGCGGTTCGTCGCGGCTGCGTCCCGCAGTCGGTTACCAGGGTCTTCAGGGTCTGCGGCGTGGGGCACGCAATGGCACTGTCGCGGACGGGCCTGTGGTGCGCCGCTGCTGCGATCGCGGGATGGATTCCGGCGGGGCCGGCGGATATATGAAAAGCCGCGCATCGGTCGGCCAGTTTCTCTCGGCGCCGAATTGTCTTCCCATGAGTCGCCCGACAATATCGGCGGCGAAAACGACTCCCCATATCGCCGTTGCCCCGGGAAAGTCCTCCCTCGCGAGATTCCGGGGAACGGGGTCGGATGCATAGTAGAGCCTGTTATTGAACATCAGGGCGACGCATCCCCGCGCGTCTTTCACCAATGTTGCCCGATTCGATATTCGCGTTTCCATTGTCGCGATGAGTCTACGCGTCAGCAACGGATTGATATGTGGGATGGCGCACATACGCGCCACCCTGAGGATTGCAAGCTTGCGGCTGCGTTGACGATGAACTCGAACTGTAGCCGCAATCGCCTTTCCCGCCGCGCTTCCCGTTGCTGGATCGGCAGCATTCCGGCGCCTCGCGGCCGTCTCCAACCTGCAATGACGGAAACCTGCTTTGCCCCGTACGGTGCCGGCGCGTGCCGACTCCGCGCATGCCAACGATGAAGGCTGGGCATGCATTCTGAGATTTCCAGAGAGTCGATGCCGGTTGTCGCGATGGGCGCCGCGCTCACGCTCGTCGGACTCGGCATGATGGGTGCGTGGTTGTGCCAGAGCGAAGGTTTCGTGCGCTTGCTGCGCGGGTACTTGATGGTTTTCAATACCTCGCTCTCGTTCCTCGTGGCCGGGATAGCACTTGTTCCATTACGTTCGCGAAGGACGTGAGTGCGCCAACGAACAGAACCATTCTGCAGGCGCATGGATAATGTTCCGGTTCCTCCGAATGTTTCACTCCACCTTCATTCCCGCGAGAGCCAGAAATTGGAAAGTCGATGCCAGATCAGACAGAGTTCGAAGACGCCAGCGGCCGTAAACTGGCGGTGGAGGATCACCAGTTGACTCACGGATCGGGCAAGTCGGTGCTGATCGTGGAAGACCGACCGGTACTCGCCCCGCTGTTGAAAGCCCTCTTCCATACCCGTCACAGTCCCCTGGCGAGTGTCGCGCAAGTGGAGAGCATTGGCGACGCCGAGAAATATTTGACCGTGCACCCAAGCCACGTAGTGCTGATCGATCTCGCGGTGATCGATGCCCGGGGAGTCGACGCAATTTCCCGGGTGCGCGAGGTGGCGCCCGACAGTGCATTGCTGGTAGTCATGGACCGGTACGAAACGGGCTTGGCTGCCGCGGTATTGCAGCATGGCGCTCAGGGGTATCTCATCCATGATGGAATCAATGAACCCGATTTGCTTCGGGCCATCTACGACGCCATCGAACGCCAGAAGGTAAATTCAAGATTGATCCACGCCAAGGAGCGCGCGGAAGCGACGCTTTACTGCATTGGCGACGCTGTCGTCTGCACGGACGACTCCGGCAATATCAGTTTCCTGAACCTGGTCGCGGAGCAATTGACGGGATGGCGTTGCCGCGAGGCAATGGGACGCCCCATGGGGCAGGTACTTCGCATCCGCAACGACAAGGGGCACGAGGTCGTCCCCAACCCGGTTGAAAAGGCTGCGTTACTCAATAGAAGCGGGCATCTGCCACCGGACAGCTTCCTCATTCGAAGAGACGAAACCACGCTGGCGATTGAAGATTCCATCGCGCCCATTCTCGATCCGAAAGGCGCCTCCAGCGGGGCCGTCATCGTTTTCCGCGATGTGAGCATTGCGCGGGCGACCGCTCTCGAAGTCGCCCATTCCGCTCAGCACGATTTCCTGACCGGCCTACCCAACAGGATGCTGTTGATTGACAGACTCAGTCAGGCTATTGCGGCAGCGCCGCGGCACAGGAGGAAGATCGCAGTCCTTTATCTGGATCTGGATGGCTTTAAAAACATCAACGACTCGCTGGGCCACGGCGTGGGCGACAAAGTGCTTCAATCTGTCGCGGCCCAGTTGGTAAAGTGCGTCCGTACCGAGGATACAGTCAGTCGACAGGGGGGCGACGAGTTTGTCGTCCTACTGGCGCGAGTGGACAATCCGAAGGATATCCAGATCTCCGTTGATCGAATGTTGAAAGCCATTTCGGAAGTGCATACAGTCGTTCAACAGTGCCCTCCAGTCAGTGCGAGCATCGGGGTCAGCGTTTATCCGGAGGATGGCCAGGATCCCGATACGCTTATCCGGAATGCGGATGCCGCAATGTATCGGGCAAAGGAAAAGGGCCGGCGGCGTTTTCAGTTCTTCCAGGGCGGCGCGACGGGGGCAACTGTCGGAAGCGATTTGTTGCGCATGGGCTGAGGTTGACCAGGTGCGAGGCGTCGGGCAGTTGATCGGCGGCGCCCCTCCGATACATCAGCGCACCGTGCCCGGTAGCCCGCGTTATTCCCGGTCGAACGAATCATCGGCCCTGCAAAACCTCAGAGCGCGATTACGAGGTTATTGCTGACCGACGTGACACCCGGGGCCCCCCAGGCTGCCGCGACCGCCTGGGCGCTCTCCGAATACGACGACACGTTGCCGGATAGCGTGACCTCGCCTTCGTGCGTGAAAACAGTGATCCGTCTGGCCTCCAGGTCCGCATGGCGGCGGAAAGCATCTTCGATCTTGGTCTTCACGTCAGTCCAATTTACCGATGGCTTGATGACGATGTGGTTGGATACCGAGGCTACCCCCATGAGGTAGCGCACGCACCGTCCCGCCGCGTCCTTCTGGTACTGCGAGTCGAGCGTGCCTTCCAGCGTGACCCATCCCTTTTTCACTACAACCTTGACCTTGTCTGCTGGAACGTCGGTGGCCCATTTCATTGCGCTAAGGGCGGCCTCAACGATGTCCTGGTCGGTCGGCGTGCCGACACCCGGCAGGTCCACTTCGATGTCGTTGGCGATGCCTTTCACGCCGTAAACACCTTTTGCCGAATCCTCCGCCGCTGCTTTCTCGGCGTAATGGGTTACCTGTCCACTGAGCGTGATGACGCCGTCCTTGGCGGCTACGCCGATGTGTGCCGCGTCGAAACCCGGGCGCCATTTCAGCTCCGCCATGACGTCAGTTTGAAGTTGCGTATCGTTTTTCATTGTGGGGTCCTTCGCAGATGGGGGCGGAGTCTGACCTGCATCCCTGCACTAGCGTAACGCGGGGAGACAGTACGCAGCATTTCTGTTCCATTAACCGTGGCCAGCGTAGAGCGCGCCGCGCCGCGCCGTCTGTGCGTCAGGCCACGCTGTACGCGTCGAACCATCTGGCAATCGATTTCACACGAAGATCGTGAAGACTCGGGCTGGCTATTAGTTGGGTGTGAATGCTGATGGGACTGGCCGACAGGAGCGGGGGAATCACCGCCTTCCCATTCGGGCCGGAGGGGCAAATGCAGCTTGTGATGAATCCGCTGCCCGGCGGGCGAAGCGCACGAGGCGTGCGCTGGCGCACATACTTTCTCAAACGACAGCCCAATACTACGAGCCAGGAGGCTCGCACTTCAAATCCAGACCTCCGCGGCATTGCAGGGTCCGCGTCCCCCAGGATTGTCCTGGCATTGGGTTGTTGCGTCGGGGTTGGACCTATCTACAACGCGCAACCGGCCCCTTCATTGATCGACTCTCCTCATCATCGTATAGGCAAAAAACCGGCGCGACATGGCTGTCCCGCGTGTTGTGGGCGTTGCTTTTTGCGGCCACGCCGATGCGTGCAATCTGCATGGCCAATCGCATGAAATACGGCCGCTCCAACGTCGCGAAGGTGCCGAAATCCTTGACCGGTGTCACGGGTCTCGATGAGATGACCGATGGCGGCTTCCCCAGCGGCCGCACGACGATCGTGGTGGGTGGGCCCGGTTCCGGGAAAACCATTCTTTCGCTTCAGTTTCTCGTGCGCGGCGCGGCGCACGGCGAGGCCGGTATTTTTGTCGCCTTCGAAGAAACGTCCTCACGGATCATATCCAATGCCGCAAGTTTCGGATGGAAGCTCGGTGAGCTGCGACAGCAAAAAAAGCTGTTCTTTCTTGATGCGAAGCCCACAACCGATCTTGTCCAATCCGGTGATTTCGATCTGCACGGCATGTTGGCTGCCCTCGAGGCCAAGGCCCGTGAGATCAAGGCGAAGCGCATCGTCTTCGACGCCGTGGATGTTGTATTGGCCCTGTTGCCTGATGCCGCCGCAAGAAGGCGGGAGATCTACCGTCTGCACGAGTGGCTGCTGGCGCGCAATCTGACGGGCGTAATCAGTGCGAAACGCGGGTCCGACCCGATCCCCTCCGTCGACCAGCAGTGGTTTGGATTCATGCAATTCATGGTCGATTGCGCCGTGATACTCCACCACGGCGTGGTCACGGGCGTGTCGCAACGCAATGTGCGCGTGCAAAAGTATCGCGGTTCCGCCTTTGACGAAAACGAATCGCCGATGCTGATCGGCGCCGAGGGACTGGAAGTGGCGACGGCGCCTTCATTGAGTCGTTCCCATCCGAAGGTGAGCAGCAGGCGTATTTCAAGCGGGGTGAGACGGCTGGACACGATGCTGGGAGGGGGCTACTACCGCGGCGCCAGCGTGCTGATCACCGGCTTTCCGGGCACGGCGAAGACCACCCTCAGCGGCGCTTTCGCCGAAGCAAGCTGTCAGCGTGGAGAGCGAACACTGTTCGTCACTTTTGATTCCGATTCGAATGAAGTCATCCGTGATCTGGGGTCGGTTGGCATCCGCCTCGCCGGATTCGTGAAGAGCGGATTGTTGCGCATGGTGTCGGCACGCAGCATTACTGGCAGCGCAGAGACCTATCTGGTGCGTATCAAGATGCTCGCCAGGCAGCACCGCGCCCGCTGCATGGTCATCGATCCGGTATCCACCTGGTCGAACTCGGGAGGGGACTTGACCGCCCATAGCGTGGCCGAACGGCTCATCGATTGGTCCAAGCTGGAAGGCATCACGCTGGTATGCACGAGCCTGCTCGATGAGATCTCCAGCCAGTCCGAAGTTGGTGCGCCCATGCAGATGTCGACGCTGGCGGACACCTGGATTCACCTGAGCTACGTCATACAGGCAGGCGAGCGCAATCGCGGCCTCTCCATCATTAAATCGCGCGGTACAGCGCACTCGAACCAGGTGCGCGAATTGATCTTGAGCAATGCAGGAGTGACACTTGCAGATACCTACAGTGCGGGCGGCGAGGTACTGATGGGTACGATGCGGTGGGAGAAGGAAAGCGCCGAACGCGCCGCCCATCAAATCACCGAAGCGGCAGCCCGGTTGAAGCGGGTCAGGCTCGATGCAGAAGAGGCCGAACTGGCCGTGAGGCTGAAATCGCTGCACGTCGAACTGGAAGCCAAGCAGGTCGAGAAGGCGCTACTCATCGAGGCCACGAAAAGTCGCGAGGGGGAACTGTCGCGCGGTCGCACCCGGATGAAGGAACTTCGCGGGTCGGATATGGCGATCTCAGTTCGGAAATGAAGCCATGAGCGGGACCGCGCGATTCAAGTTCCGCCTGTATATCGCCGGGGATGCGGAAAATTCGACTCGGGCCCGGGCGAATTTTTTGGCCATCTGCGACGAGCACCTCGCGGGTCGATACGAGGTCGAAATTATCGATGTTTTCCGGCATCCGGGGCGCGCGCTTGAAGACGGCATCCTCATGACCCCGACCCTCGTCAAACTGGCCCCCTCGCCGGTGCGCAGAATCGTCGGCACGTTGAGCCATATCGAGCCAGTCTTGCAGGCGTTCGGTCTGAACAGGTCAAGCCCGTGAAACCAGGTGGATCGATCGTGGCGGAAGACGAAAATGACGAGATAGCCACGCTCATCGCAACGCTTCACGCAACCGAGCAGAAGCTGGAGAAACTGACAGCCGGTCAGGTGGACACGGTGACGAGCCGGCAAGGCCACACCCTTTTGCTCAGGAACGCGCAGGACCGGTTGCGCGACTACGAGGCCGCGAAGCAGATTGCCATCCTCAATGCATTGCCGGCACACATTGCATTGCTGGATTCAAAAGGCATCATCGTTTCAGTGAATGACGCGTGGCGACAATTCGAGAGCGGCCATGTGCTTCAGGGGTTCGGCTATGCGCCGGGGCAGGATTATCTTCAGATATGCAGGAACGCCACGGGAAGCGATGCGCTGCAGGCGCAAGCCGTTGCCAAGGGAATCACCTGCGTGCTGAATGGCAGTGCAAAGGAGTTCTCCTTTGAGTATCCCAGCCACACCTCGACGCAATTCCGCTGGTTTCTACTGTCGGTAACGCCGTTTTCGCAGGGGAGTTCCCGCGGTGCCGTCGTCATGCATCTGGAGATCACGGATCACCGACTCGCCAAGGAGGAATTGCGTGAGTCCGAACGGCGTTTCAGCGAGATGTTGGGAACCGTCGAACTGGTCTCCCTCATGCTCGATCGAGAGGGGCGAATCACCTACTGCAACGACTATCTCCTGAAACTGACGGGTTGGGACCGGCAGGAAGTGATTGGCAGGAACTGGTTCGAGATGTTCATTCCGTCCCACCTCCAGAAGGCGGTTCGGCGGATTTTCGTGAACTTCCTTGAGAGCCAAGACCCACCGGAACGGCATGGAGACGGCGAGATCGTCACCCGTTCCGGGGAATGCCGGCTCATCCGATGGAATAACTCGGTGTTGCGCTCGATCGCGGAGGATGTCATAGGGACCGCGAGCATCGGCGAGGACATCACCGAACGCAGCAGCAGCGAGCAGAGATTGCTGCAAAGCGAAGCCCAGTATCGCAACCTGATCGAGCAGGCCGCTGACGGAATATTTGTAGCCGACAAGGACGGTTGCTTTCTTCTGGCCAATTCGCGCGGGTGTGAACTCCTCGGTTATTCGGAAGCTGAATTACTGGGCATGAACGGGAACCTCACTTATGTGGATGAGGACCGCGATCTGCACGCGCAGCGCATGCGCTCTGCCACCGCCGGAGAAACGCTGCGCTTCGAGCGCATGGTCAAGCGCAAGGATGGGAGTGTATTTCCCGCAGAGGTCAGTCTGAAGTCGCTTGACGGCAATCTGGTTCAGATCATTACCCATGACATCACCGCCCGCCACGCGCAAGACCAGAAATTCCTCGGCCTGAACCGGATTCACGAGGTCCTGAGTGGCATCAACGCAGCGATCGTTCGTATTCGTGATCGGCGCGAACTGTTCAGGGAGGCTTGCCGCATCATCGTGGAGCATGGTCGCTTCGCCCTGGGATGGATTGCCGTCCTGGATCGCCAGACCGGTACGTTAACGGCGGTGGCGCAGGCCGGGTTGCGCGCCAACAGTGCCGCTGGCAATGCGCTCTTCGACGGTTCGACGGCGCTGATGCCAGGGGGCACCGCCGAAATCGCGTTGAGGGAAGGTCGCACTGCCGTTGATAACGCGATAGAGAACCAGCCAGGCCCCCCCCCGGACAACGAACCGGACACGCTCAAGGTCAGAAGGGCGGCCATCGAGCTGGGCGCAAAGGCCGTCATCGTGCTCCCGCTTTTCGTCGAAAAGGAAACCTTCGGCATCCTCACGCTCTATGCCTCGGAAAGGGATTTTTTCGACGAGGAAGAGATTCGATTGCTGAACGATCTTGCGGGAGACATTTCATTCGGGCTGGAGTTCATCGCCAAGGAGGAAAAGGCCGACTTCCTCGTTTACTACGATGCCCTCACCGGGCTGGCGAACCGCGGCCTGTTTCTCGAACGGGTGGGGCAGTACATTGGCAGCGCAATCAATGCGCAACAGCATCTCGCAGTCGTGTTGATCGATCTCGAGCGGTTCAGGAACATCAACGATAGTCTGGGTACGACTGCCGGCGATGCTCTATTGATTCAAGTGGCCGATTGGCTCAAGCACAGCGTGGGCGACGCACACTTGCTGGCGCGGGTGGGGTCGGATCATTTCGCATTGGTCCTGCCAGAGCTGAATCGGGAAAGCGACGTGGCACAAATCCTCGAGAAGACCATAGGATCGTTTTCGGACAATCCATTTCATCTCCATGATGCCGTATTTCGTCTCGGCGTGAAGGTAGGCGTCGCCGTGTTTCCCGCCGACGGCACGACCGCGGACATCCTGTTCAATAACGCGGAAGCCGCGCTAAAGAAAGCAAAACGAAGCGGCGATCGCTATCTGTTCTATACCTCCCAAATGACGGAGGCTGTCGCCAGCAAGCTTGCGCTCGAGAATCAATTGCGCCGGGCGCTCGATCTGGGGGAGTTTGAACTCCATTATCAGCCCAAGGTTACGCTGGAAGGCCGTCGGCTGACCGGTGCCGAAGCACTGATCAGGTGGAACGATCCGCAAACGGGCCTTGTCGCACCTGCGCGATTCATTCCTGTTCTGGAAGAAACCGGATTGATCTATGAGGTCGGGCGCTGGGCGCTGCGCCAGGCGATAGGGGATCACCTGCGTTGGCGGACCATGGGCCTCGCCCCGGTTCGCATCGCCGTGAACGTATCTCCGTTGCAGTTGCGCAATCGCGGCTTTGTCGCGGACGTCAAACAGGCCATTGGCGTGGACCCTCAGGCCACCGGCGGACTGGAGCTGGAAATTACCGAAAGCCTGATCATGGAGGACATCAGAAACAGCTTTGTGAGCCTGCAGACGCTGCGCGACATTGGCATCATCATTGCCATCGATGATTTCGGCACCGGGTTTTCCTCGCTGAGCTATCTGGCCAAGCTGCCGGTGGACACGCTGAAGATCGATCGCTCGTTTGTAGTGGACATGACGGCTTCGCAATCCGGATTGGCCCTGGTGTCGACCATCATCGGCCTGGCCCATTCCCTGAAACTCAAGGTCGTCGCCGAAGGCGTCGAGACGGACGAACAGGCGCGCCTCCTGCGGCTGCTGAACTGCGACGAAATGCAGGGATTTCTGTTCAGTAGACCCATACCCAGGGAAGTATTTGAAACGAAGTTTTTGCTCCCGCTCGCGCCTCACTAGCGTGCCAAGTCGCGGACAGTCATGGCATCTCGCCGCGACGCCAGCTACAGACACTCGGTGGATGCATCTCTTCCTGCCTTTTTTACTTGACCGGATAACACAATGACCATGCTGCTTCGCATATCGAGGGCTGGAAAAGCCGTGCTCGCCTCGCTGATACTTTCCGTCGCTGGCTCTTCCGGCGCCCTGGCGGCGTCGAGCGCCGGAACCATCAAAGTGCTGACAGGCTCCGCGACAGTAACCCGTGACTCGTCGATTCTGGCGGCGACAATCGGTCAAAGGCTCTTTCCAGGCGACCGGATTTCGACTTCAAGTGCGAGCTACGTTGGCGTCGTGCTTCGCGACGACACGCGTATATCGATCGGACCGCATGCGGAATTCTCGATCGTGGAATTTGATTTCGATTCCAGTTCGTACGCGGGTGGTCTTGTCGTTTCGTTCCTCAAGGGGACGGCGCGGGTCCTGACCGGCATCGTCGGCCGGCATGCCCCGGATCGGGTCCGGTTCAGGACAGCCACGACGACCATCGGCATTCGCGGGACTGATTTCATCGTCGACCTGGAAAATCGCCAATGATAAAAGTAATTATTGTCACCATCGCCTTGATCGTAGCCGGCTGCAGCTCGGTTCCCTTTGCCGGGCAGCGTTTTGAACGCGTCATCCTGCTTCCGTCCGAATCAGCCAAGCCCTCCGCCCTTGTCGTAAAAAGCGGCGATGCGGAAGCGCTCCTGGACAAACCCTACGCTGCGGTGGACATTCGCGGCGACAGGCTCGTGATGACTCGCAGTTCACCCGAAGAAATAGCACGTCGCTACGGCGAGTTGCTCTCCGCAGAGCCGCGAGCTCCGAAGGTGTACACGCTG
>JBDTTE010000041.1:0-17301 GCA_039930785.1 Betaproteobacteria bacterium
CCGCGCTGCGCCTGGGGGAAGTCATCGCTGCGGCCATGGGTCGCGATCTGGAGAAGGACGCGGTGTACGGCCGCGAAGGCGTGACCGGCGAGCGCAAGGCCTCGACCATCGGATTTGCCACCGTACGCGGCGGGGACATCGTCGGCGATCACACCGCGTTGTTTGCGGGCACCGGCGAACGCGTCGAGATCACGCACAAAGCGAGCAGCCGCGCGACGTTCGCGCTGGGGGCATTGCGCGCAGCGCGCTACCTGGCCGGCAGGCGCAACGGATTATTCGACATGCAGGATGTGCTCGGACTGAAATGAGCCGCCGACGCGGCCTGCGGCGCTTGCGTGCAGCAAGCCTTGCGCCCGCGCATTGAATGAACGCGGGCCTTCCGCTATAATCTTCGACCAACGAAAGCGGGGGGGGCCAAGTGCCTCTCCCGCTTTCCATGTGTACCCTCGAATCCGCGTTTCCGGGAGCTTCACTTGCCTGCCCTCGACCGTCCGTCCGCCATACTCGTGCTCGCTGATGGCACGGTATTTCGCGGAATTTCGGTCGGCGCGCAGACCCACTCCACCGGCGAGGTTGTCTTCAACACCTCGATGACGGGATACCAGGAAATCCTGACCGATCCCTCGTACTGCCGGCAGATCGTCACGCTGACCTATCCGCATATCGGCAACGTCGGCGTCAATCCCGAAGACATGGAATCGTTGAGAGTCTTCGCCGCCGGCCTCGTCATCCGCGATTTGCCCATCCGCGCCAGTAACTTCCGCTCGAGCCAGGGCTTGTCGGGTTACCTGCAGGAACAAGGCATTCCGGCCATTGCCGGGATTGATACGCGCAAGCTCACACGAATTCTGCGAGACAAGGGCGCACAGAGCGGCTGCCTGATGGCGGGCAAGGTCGACGAGGCTTTCGCGCTGGCCCAGGCGCGCGCGTTCCCGGGCCTGGCGGGCATGGACCTGGCGAAGGTCGTGAGTTGCACTAAACCCTACGAATGGAATAGCACGCCATGGGCGCTGGGCACGGGCCACGGTACGCGCACCGACGAAAAGCACCATGTCGTCGCCTACGATTTCGGCGTCAAGCACAACATCCTGCGACTGCTTGCGGGCCGCGGCTGCAAGCTGACCGTGCTGCCTGCGCAGACGCCGGCAAAAGAGGCGCTGGCCTTGAGGCCTGACGGAATTTTCCTGTCCAACGGCCCGGGCGATCCGGAACCCTGCGATTACGCCGTCGACGCCATCGGCAAATTCCTGGACGCGGGCGTGCCGACTTTCGGCATCTGCCTCGGCCATCAATTGCTCGGGCTCGCAAGCGGCGGGCGCACGATCAAAATGAAGTTCGGCCATCACGGCGCGAACCATCCCGTGCAGGATCTCGAAACCGGCCGCGTGATGATCACCAGCCAGAACCACGGCTTCGCGGTGGACGCGAAATCGCTGCCGGCGAACGTGAAGGTCACGCATGTCTCCCTGTTCGATGGCAGCTTGCAGGGCTTTGCGCTGACCGACAAACCCGCGTTTTGCTTCCAGGGTCACCCGGAAGCGAGCCCGGGCCCGCACGACGTCGATTACCTGTTCGACCGTTTCATCAAGATGATGGAACACCAGAAAGCGCATCGCTAGGCCGGTATCGATCAAATGCCGAAGCGCACCGACATCCACAGCATCCTGATCATCGGCGCCGGTCCGATCGTCATCGGCCAGGCCTGCGAATTCGACTATTCCGGCGCCCAGGCCTGCAAGGCGCTGCGCGAGGAAGGCTATCGCGTGGTTCTGGTCAATTCCAATCCGGCCACGATCATGACCGATCCGGACATGGCCGACGCTACTTACATCGAGCCGATCAACTGGCAGATGGTGGAAAAAATCATCGCCATCGAAAAGCCGGACGCCCTGTTGCCGACGATGGGCGGCCAGACGGCGCTCAACTGCGCACTGGACCTTGCCAGGCACGGCGTGCTGGAAAAGCACGGCGTCGAGCTGATCGGCGCGTCGCGCGAGGCCATCGACAAGGCCGAGGATCGCGAGAAATTCAAAAAAGCCATGACCCGCATCGGCCTGGCGAGTCCACGTTCTTCGATCGCCCACAGCCTCGAGGAGGCGCTCCAGGTGCAGTCCATGGTCGGCTATCCGACCATCATCCGCCCCTCGTTCACCATGGGCGGTGCCGGCGGCGGCATTGCCTACAACAAGGAAGAATTCGTCGCCATTTGCGAACGCGGTCTCGATGCTTCGCCAACGCACGAGTTGCTGATCGAGGAATCCGTCATCGGCTGGAAAGAGTTCGAGATGGAGGTCGTGCGCGACCATAAGGATAACTGCATCATCGTCTGCTCCATCGAGAACCTCGACCCGATGGGCATCCACACCGGCGATTCGATCACGGTCGCGCCGGCGCAGACCCTGACCGACAAGGAATACCAGATCATGCGCGATGCGTCGATCGCGTGCCTGCGCGAAATCGGCGTGGATACCGGCGGTTCGAACGTGCAGTTCGGCATCAATCCGCTGGACGGCCGCATGGTCGTCATTGAAATGAACCCGCGTGTGTCGCGTTCGTCGGCACTGGCCTCCAAGGCCACCGGCTTCCCGATCGCGAAAGTCGCGGCGAAGCTCGCGGTGGGCTACACGCTCGATGAACTCCGCAACGATATCACCGGCGGTATTACGCCTGCGTCCTTCGAGCCGACGATCGACTATGTCGTCACCAAGGTTCCGCGCTTCGCCTTCGAGAAATTTCCCCAGGCCGATTCGCGGCTGACCACGCAGATGAAATCCGTCGGCGAAGTCATGGCCATCGGCCGCACTTTTCAGGAATCGATGCAGAAGGCGCTGCGCGGTCTGGAGACCGGTATCGACGGGTTTGACGAAAAGACCACGGACCGCGAAACCATCGAGACCGAACTGGCCGACGCCGGTCCCGATCGCATCCTGTTCGTCGCCGACGCCATGCGCATCGGCATGAACCTGGAGGAAATCCACCAGCTCACGCACATCGATCCATGGTTTCTGGCGCAAATCGAAGATCTCATCCGCCAGGAAAAGGCACTCACGGGCAAGCGCGTCGGCGATCTCGACCGCAATGCTTTCCTGCAGCTCAAGCGCGCGGGATTTTCCGACCGCCGGCTGGCAAAACTGCTGAACGCCACGCAGGACGCGGTGCGTGGCAAACGCTGGGAATTGAACGTGCGCCCGGTGTACAAGCGCGTCGACACGTGCGCCGCTGAGTTCGATACGCGCACCGCGTACATGTACTCGACGTACGAGGAAGAATGCGAGTCGCGTCCGACGGACCGCAAGAAGATCATGGTGCTCGGCGGCGGCCCGAACCGCATCGGCCAGGGCATCGAGTTCGATTACTGTTGCGTGCATGCGGCGCTGGCGCTGCGCGAAGACGGTTACGAGACCATCATGGTCAACTGCAACCCGGAGACGGTTTCCACTGACTACGATACGTCCGACCGGCTGTATTTCGAACCGCTGACCCTGGAAGACGTTCTCGAAATCGTCGCGCTGGAAAAGCCCGTCGGCGTGATCGTGCAATACGGCGGGCAGACGCCGCTGAAACTCGCGCAGGATCTCGACGCCAACGGCGTGCCGATCATCGGGACCAATCCCGACATGATCGATTGCGCGGAGGATCGCGAGCGCTTCCAGAAGATGCTGACGACGCTCGGCCTCAAGCAGCCGCCCAATCGTACGGCGCGCAGCCCGGAAACCGCGCTGGTGCTGGCCCAGGAAATCGGTTATCCGCTGGTGGTGCGCCCGTCCTACGTGCTGGGCGGTCGCGCCATGGAAATCGTCCACGAGCAGCGCGACCTCGAGCGCTACATGCGCGAAGCGGTGAAAGTCTCGAACGATTCGCCGGTATTGCTGGATCGCTTCCTGAACGACGCGATCGAAGTCGACGTGGATGCCATCTGCGACGGCGAGAATGTGCTGATCGGCGGCATCATGGAGCACATCGAGCAGGCGGGCGTGCATTCGGGCGACTCGGCTTGCTCGTTGCCACCCTTCAGCCTGTCGGCGGCCCTGCAGGACGAACTGCGCCGCCAGACCGAAGCCATGGCGCGAGCGCTGCAGGTCGTCGGGTTGATGAACGTCCAGTTCGCCATCCAGAACAACGTTGTATTCGTGCTCGAAGTCAATCCGCGCGCCTCGCGCACCGTGCCGTATGTCTCCAAGGCCACTGGCCTCGCGCTGGCCAAGATCGCGGCGCGCTGCATGGTCGGCCAGACGCTGAAAAGCCAGGGCATCAAAGGTGAGGTGATCCCGCCGTACTACAGCGTCAAGGAAGCCGTGTTCCCGTTCATCAAGTTCCCCGGGGTGGATACCATCCTCGGCCCGGAAATGAAATCGACCGGCGAAGTCATGGGCGTGGGCGAGACGTTCGCGGAGGCCTTCGTCAAGTCGCAATTCGCCGCCGGCGTGAAGCTACCCGCGCCGGGCAAGGCGTTCATCAGCGTGCGTAACTCGGACAAACCCAAGGTCATCGAGATCGCGCGCACGCTGGTCAAGCTGGGCTTCAGCCTGCTCGCCACGCGCGGAACCGCGGCGGCGCTGATCGAGGCCGGACTGCAGGTGACGCCGGTCAACAAGGTCGCCGAAGGCCGGCCGCACGTGGTGGACATGATCAAGAACGGCGAGATCGTCATGATCGTCAACACGGTCGAGGACCGCCGCGGCGCCATCCAGGATTCCTACTCCATCCGGCGCTCGGCCCTGCAGGGGCGGGTAACCTACTTCACGACGATTGCCGGCGCGCGCGCGGCCTGCACCGGCATGCAGCACATGGAAGAACTCAACGCTTATTCCGTACAGGGTTTGCACGCGCGGCTACATTGAAGCGGCGCAATCCATCTTTTCCCGAGGGATTCAACGATGCCTAAGGTTCCACTGACAGTGAAGGGCGCCGAGTTGCTGCGCAGCGAGTTGCACCAGCTCAAGACCGTCGAGCGTCCGGGCGTGATTCTCGCGATCCAGGAGGCGCGCGCGCACGGTGACCTCTCGGAGAACGCCGAGTACGACGCCGCCAAGGAAAGGCAGAGCTTCATCGAAGGGCGCATCGTCGAAGTCGAAAGCAAGCTCGCCAATGCGCAGATCATCGACCCGGCCCACCTCGACACCGACGGGCGCTGCGTGTTCGGCGCAACCGTTGAACTCGAGGATGTCGAAAGCCACGAAAAGGTGACTTACCAGATCGTTGGTGACGACGAAGCCGACATCAAAAGCTTCAAGATCTCGATCAGTTCCCCGATCGCGCGAGCCTTGATCGGGAAATACTCCGGCGACATCGCCGAGGTCAAGGCGCCGGCCGGCATCAGGGAATACGAGATTCTGGATGTGAAGTACTTATGAGGCGCGAGGCACCAGGCGCTAGGCACGAGGTTATGGTGCACCAGAGCATTTTCCTCGTGCCTTGTGCCTCGCGCCTCGAGCCTGGCGCGTGAGGGCGCTAGCCGACGCGCTCCAATCGATCGCCGTCACCCTGTGGGCTGGCGGGCTGTGGACGATCGGCCTGATCGTCGCGCCTTTTCTATTTCACACGCTGACCGATCGCGCGCAGGCCGGGTTGCTCGCCGGAAACCTTTTCACGGCGATGGCATACATCGGGTTCGGGTGCGGGGCGTACTTGTTGCTGTACCGGCTCGCGCTTTTCGGCAGCCATGCGCTGCGGCAGCTGTTTTTCTGGGCCATGTTGTTGATGCTGGTGCTGGCCGCCGCCGGGCACTTCGGCATCCAGCCGATCATGGCCGGCCTGCGTCAGCAGGCCTTGCCTTCGGAAGTGATGCAGAGCATTTTGCGCGACCGTTTTGCCGCATGGCATGGCGTGTCGAGCGTGCTGTACCTGATCGAATGCGTACTCGGCCTGGTCCTGGTCGTGCAGCACGGCCGCGGCCGCTGAGACCTCAAGCCCGGTGCTGAAAGCTGCGCTTGAGCGCGCGCGGCTGCTTGCGTCCCCGCTTGCCGCCCGATTTGGGTTTTGCGGCGGGTTTCGCCGCTACATCGGGTGCGGGCCGGTAAACGACGAGGATTTTGCCTATATGCTGGACAGGCGTGGCATCCAGTTCATCGCAAATGCGCTGCAAAATGGTTTCCCTCGCCTCGCGGTCGTCGCCGAGCACCCGGATTTTGATGAGTTCGTGGGCGGCGAGGCTGCGCGCGATTTCGCCCGCCACCGCCTCGGTCAGTCCGCCGTTTCCGACGTGTACGGTGGGTTCCAGGGCGTGGGCGCGGGCTTTGAGCGCTCGACGTTCGGTCATAGTGAGTTGCAACGGCACATGAATCTCCTTCGGCGGGTATTTTAGGCAATGAAGCGAACCAGGACCAGCAAAGCCTGGATGCGCGAGCATGTCAACGATGCATTCGTGAAGCGGGCGAAGCACGAAGGCTATCGCTCGCGGTCGGCATTCAAGCTCATGGAAATACTCGATAAAGACAAGCTGGTGCGTCCGGGCATGACGGTCGTCGACCTCGGCGCCGCGCCGGGCGGCTGGTCGCAGGTCCTGGCGCCGCTGGTTGGCCCGAAAGGCCTGGTCATTGCGCTGGATTTGCTGGAAATGACGCCGTTATCGGGAGTGCACGTGATTCGCGGTGATTTTTCGGAAAAGGAGACTTTGTTGCGCCTGGAAGAACTCACGAGTGGTCGCGCGGTCGATCTTGTGGTTTCCGATATGGCGCCCAATATCAGCGGCGTGGGGCTGGTCGATCAGGCGCGTTCGATCCACCTGGCCGAGCTGGCCCTCGATTTGGCGCGCACGAAGCTTAAAACGGGCGGCAGCCTGCTGGTGAAGGTCTTTCAGGGATCGGGAATGGATGAATTCCGTAAGGAACTATCTGCCTCGTTCTCGTCGGTCGCGGTGCGCAAGCCCAAGGCATCACGGGATCGTTCCAGCGAGTTGTACCTGCTGGCACGGGGCAGGCTGGCGACGGATAAGGGAACATCCGCGGGGCACGACGCCGCGTAGGTAACGAATCGGATTAGAATGCGTCCAACGTCTGACGGCCGGGATGGGTATCTGGTAAATGCGATCGGCGACCTGATGTTGCCGTAGTCGAATGGCGATCATCAGTCGCCGCTGTTAGGAGCAACTTTGAACAATCTCATCAAAAACGTAGCGATCTGGCTGGTCATCGCCCTGGTGCTGATGACCGTTTTCAACCAGTTCAGCGCGCGTCAGCAGCAAAACACCTCGATGGAGTATTCGCAATTCATCGACGAGGTGAAGCAGGGCAACGTCGCCAAGGTGACGATCGAGGGCCGGGTACTCAAGGGCGTAAAGAGTAACGGCAGCAAGTTCACCACTTATTCGCCTTCGGATCCCTGGCTGGTGTCGGATCTGCTGAAAGCCGGCGTCATCATCGAGGCCAAGCCCGAGGAAGAGCCGTCGCTGCTGATGAACATCTTCGTATCCTGGTTCCCCATGCTGTTGCTGATCGGCGTATGGATATTCTTCATGCGGCAGATGCAGGGAGGCGGGCGCGGCGGCGCATTCTCGTTCGGCAAGAGCAGGGCGCGCATGCTCGACGAGTCCACGAATCCCGTGACGTTCGCGGACGTGGCCGGTTGCGAGGAGGCCAAGGAAGAGGTCTCGGAACTGGTGGAATTCCTGCGCGACCCGAGCAAGTTCCAGAAACTCGGCGGGCGCATCCCGCGCGGCGTATTGATGGTCGGCTCGCCGGGTACCGGTAAAACCTTGCTGGCGCGCGCCATCGCCGGCGAAGCCAAGGTGCCGTTCTTCTCGATCTCGGGCTCCGATTTCGTCGAAATGTTCGTTGGCGTGGGCGCGGCCCGCGTACGTGACATGTTCGAGCAGGCCAAGAAGCACGCGCCATGCATCGTCTTCATTGATGAAATTGACGCGGTCGGTCGCCAGCGCGGTGCCGGCCTCGGCGGCGGCAACGACGAACGCGAACAGACCCTGAACCAGCTATTGGTGGAAATGGACGGCTTCGAAACCGGCGTGGGCGTGATCGTGATTGCCGCGACCAACCGTCCCGACGTGCTCGATCCGGCGCTGTTGCGTCCGGGCCGCTTCGACCGCCAGGTGGTTGTTCCGCTGCCCGACATCCGCGGGCGCGAGCAGATCCTCATGGTGCACATGCGCAAGGTGCCGATGGCGCCCGACGTGCGTCCCGATATTCTCGCGCGCGGCACACCGGGATTTTCCGGCGCCGATCTCGCCAACCTCGTAAATGAGGCGGCACTGTTCGCCGCGCGCGGCAGCAAGCGCCTGGTCGACATGGACGATTTCGAGCGCGCCAAAGACAAGATCATGATGGGCGCCGAGCGCAAATCCATGGTGATGCCCGAGCACGAGCGCCGCAATACCGCATACCACGAGTCCGGTCATGCGGTCGTGGCACGCCTGCTGCCGCGAACCGATCCGGTTCACAAGGTCACCATCATTCCGCGCGGACGTGCGCTTGGTGTGACGATGCAACTACCGGTCGAAGATCGCTACAGCATGGATCGCGAGCAAATCCTGCAAAACATCTCGGTGCTGTTCGGTGGTCGTATCGCCGAAGAAGTGTTCATGAAGCAGATGACCACAGGTGCCTCCAACGATTTCGAACGCGCGACGGAAATGGCCCGCCGCATGGTCACGCAATGGGGCATGAGCGACAATCTCGGTCCGATGGTCTACGGCGAGAACGAGGGCGAAGTCTTCCTCGGTCGCTCGATCACCACGCACAAGAATGTTTCCGAAGCGACCATGCAGCAGGTGGACGCCGAGATCCGGCGCATCATCAATGACCAGTACGTCCTTGCGCGCAAGCTGATCGAAGACAACAGCGAAAAGGTCGAAGCGATGGCCAAGGCGTTGATGGAATGGGAAACGATCGACGCGGAACAGGTAGGGGACATCATGGAAGGGCGCCCGCCGCGTCCGCCCAAGCCGCCCGCGAACCCGCAGACCCCGCCGCCGCCGTCGCAAGGCAGCGCAACGGCGCCGGCTGTGACACCGACTCCGGCTCGCGAAGCCTGAGATAGAGCGGTTAGGGGTCAGGGGAGAGGGGTGAGGGGTAATCCTCACCCTTTTCGTTTCTTGAGTAGACAGTTGCGAATCGACAGCCCTCTCCCATGGTTAGCCGCGCAGAGATGGTTTCCCCTCACCCCTCACCCCTCACCCCTAACCTCGCGCTTCGCGCTGGCCGGTACTGCCTCCCGCTCGATCGTCCGCTGATCATGGGCATCGTTAATATCACGCCGGATTCCTTTTCCGACGGCGGAAAGTTTCTCGACCCTGCGCGCGCCTTGCAACACGCCAGGCAATTGCTGGCTGACGGCGCCGACCTCCTCGATGTGGGTGGCGAATCGTCGCGGCCCGGCGCCGAAGCGGTGTCGGTGGATGAGGAACTGCGACGCGTGATGCCCGTGCTCGAACAACTCGTCGGGCTTCCCGTGCCGATCTCGGTGGATACTTCGAAGCCGGAGGTCATGCGCCGTGCGATCGCGGCGGGCGCCGCACTGATCAACGATATTTTCGCGTTGCAGGCACCGGGCGCGCTCGAGGCTGTGGCGGCTTCGGAGGCAGGCGTATGCCTGATGCACATGCAGGGCGAGCCGCGCACCATGCAGCGCGCGCCCGAATATCGTGATGTGGTGCAGGAGGTGTGCGATTTCCTGGCTGCCCGGGCCGGGGCGGCGCAAGCGGCCGGTATCGGGCACGATCGCATCGTGATCGATCCCGGATTCGGATTCGGCAAGACCCCGCATCACAACCTCGAACTGATCCGCGCGCTGCCAAGGTTTCGCGCCCTCGGATTGCCCGTGCTCGTCGGGCTGTCGCGCAAGTCGCTATTCGGTAAAATCGTCGGCCGTGAAGCGCAGGGCCGCGACAACGCAAGCGCGGCCGGCGCATTGCTGGCGGCGCAGCGTGGCGCATCCATCCTGCGCGTCCACGACGTGGCTGCAACGCGCGACAGCCTGCTGGTATTACGCGCGATCGACGACCCGGACTATTCGCTCTCATGAAAAAAGCCAGGAAATATTTTGGAACGGATGGTATTCGCGGACGCGTCGGCGACGAGCCGATTACACCCGATTTCGTCATGCGCCTGGGCCATGCCGCGGGCAAGGTCCTGGGTACCGGCGCCGACCTTCAGGCGGGCGAGCACGCCGCCGTGCTCATTGGCAAGGACACGCGCATTTCGGGGTACATGCTCGAATCCGCGCTCCAGGCAGGTTTGTCGGCGGCTGGCGTGGACATCTACCTTGCCGGCCCGATGCCCACGCCCGCGGTGGCCTACCTGACGCGCGCGCTGCGCCTGCGCGCGGGCATCGTGATCTCGGCTTCGCACAATGCCTATGAGGATAACGGCATCAAATTTTTCTCGGCGCTGGGCAACAAGCTGCCGGATGACGTGGAACACGCCATCGAAGCGCAACTCGATCAGCCGCTCACCGTGATGCCCTCGGCGCAGCTCGGCAAGGCTCGTCGCCTGAACGACGCCGCGGGACGCTACATCGAGTTTTGCAAGAGCACTTTCCCGACCAGCCTCGACCTGCGCGGCCTCAAGCTGGTGGTGGACTGCGCACACGGTGCGACCTATCACATCGCGACCCATGTATTTCATGAGCTGGGCGCGGAAGTCATTGCCATCGGCGTCCAGCCGGACGGGATCAATATCAACCATGAGGTCGGCGCGACGCATCCGCAGACGCTGGCGGAAGCAGTCAGGACGCATCGAGCCCATCTCGGCGTGGCATTCGACGGCGACGGTGACCGGGTGGCCATGGCGGACCAGGAAGGGCGGATCTATGACGGGGACCAGTTGCTGTTCGTCATCGCCCAGTTTCGCCGCAAGCACAAATTGCTCAAGGGCGGCATCGTGGGCACGCTCATGACCAACCTGGGCATGGAGCAGGCACTGGGTGCGCTCGGCATCCCGTTCGACCGCGCAGCTGTCGGCGACCGCTACGTGCTGGAAAAGCTGGTCGACAAGGATTGGGAACTCGGCGGTGAAAATTCCGGGCACATCATCTGCCTGGACAAGCACACCACCGGGGACGGGATCGTTTCCGCCTTGCAGGTCATGCATGCGCTCAAGGCGGAGGGAAAGGGGCTGCAGCAACTGTGTGCGCCCATGAAGCTCTACCCGCAGGTGCTGGTCAATGTGAAAACCGCCAGGAGTTTCGATTTCGCCCGCGACGAGCAGGTCGGTGCGGCGCTGAAGGAGACGCGCACCCGCCTCGGTGACAAAGGTCGCGTGCTGTTGCGCGCTTCCGGCACCGAACCCGTGATCCGCGTGATGGTGGAGGGGGAGGGCCAGGGCTTCATTACGGACCTGGCGCAGGCGCTGGCACACACCATCCGGCAGCGTGCCGGCGGCTGATTTGCCGGCCGGCCGGGGCTCATGCCATCAAACTGTCACATCCCGTCCATAAAATCCGCCCGTCCCGAATCGAATATCTGACCGAAGGAGATGGACCTTATGTTCAAAGCCCCCCGCATCGCAACCGCAGCGCTGGCCGCTGCCATCGCGGGCACCCTGTGCATGGTTGCGCCCGTCGCCCACGCGCAACTCGTAAAAATCGACGGTTCTAGCACCGTTTTCCCGATTACCGAAGCCATGGCCGAGGATTTCCAGAAATCCACCAAGGGCAAGGTCAAGGTAACCGTGGGCATCTCCGGCACCGGCGGCGGTTTCAAGAAATTCTGCCGGGGCGAGACCGATATTTCCGATGCCTCGCGCCCGATCCTGAAAAAGGAAATGGAAGACTGCAAGGCCGCCGGCGTGCAATACATCGAATTGCCGGTTGCGTATGACGCCCTGACGATTGTGATCCATCCGGATAACAAGTGGGCGCAGACGCTAACCGTGGCGGATCTGAAGAAAATGTGGGAGCCGGAATCCCAGAACAAGGTGAAGACCTGGAAGCAGGTCAACCCCGCGTGGCCCGACCAGCCGATGAAGCTGTTCGGCCCGGGCGCCGATTCCGGAACGTTCGACTATTTCACCGAGGCGATCGTCGGCAAGGCCAAGTCCAGCCGCGGCGACTTCACGGCCTCCGAAGACGACAACGTGCTCGTGCAGGGTGTGTCGCGGGACGTCAATGCGCTGGGCTATTTCGGCTTTGCGTACTACATCGAAAACAAGGACAAGCTGCGGGCGGCGAAAGTCGTTGGCAAAGCCGGCGGGGCCGGCGTCGAGCCTTCCTTCGAAGCGGTGGTCAACGGGTCGTACACGCCGCTTTCGCGCCCGATCTTCATCTACGTGAATGTGAAGGCAATGGACCGTCCCGAGGTCAAGGAATTCGTCGATTTCTACATGAAGAACGCGGACGTGCTGGTACGCGAAGTCAAGTATGTTCCGCTGCCGGCGAAGGCCTATACGCACAACCTGGAAAGCGCCGGCAAGAGGGTCGTCGGCACCAAGTTCGGCGGTGAAAACAAGGTCGGCCTTACCATCGAGCAGCTGATGCAGATGGAAGCCAAGCTCTGAGACGGGTACGTCCGGTTCGCCGGTTAGCAACGCGGGAGGGGTGCGCCCCTCCCGTTTTTTTGCTCCGCGCGGCGGCCGGAATCTGTAAACTCAAAATTCCGGTTGCGTACCGATGAGCTCCGTTGCCTCTACCCATACCCTGACTGCCTTGGCGGAACATACTGTCAGCGCGCGCCTCGCGAAGAAGAAGACGCGCCACATTCGAGAGCGGGTCATCGAGGGGCTGCTGTTCCTGTGCGCTTCGGTGTCCATCGCCATCACGCTCGGCATCGTAGTGATCCTGGTGTCCGAGTCGTGGCAGTTTTTCAAGCACGTTTCGCTGTTTGATTTCCTGACCGACAGCCAGTGGACGCCGCTGTTCGACGACGCCCACTACGGCATCATGGTGCTCCTGTCGGGCACCCTCGTGAGCTCGTTTGTTGCGCTGGCAGTCGCCATTCCGCTTGGTACGATGATCGCGATTTACCTCTCGGAATTCGCACCCTTCTCGGTGCGCGAAATTGCCAAGCCCTTCCTCGAATTGCTGGGCGGCGTTCCGACCATCGTCTACGGTTATTTCGCCCTGCTCTACGTGACGCCGGCGCTGCAGTTTATCTTCCCCGGTTTGCCCGGATTCAACTTGCTTTCGGCGGGGCTTGTCATGGGCATCATGATCATTCCCTACATCAGTTCGGTGTCCGAGGATGCAATGCGATCGGTACCGATGGCAATGCGCGAAGGCTCCTACGCGATGGGCGCGACGCGGTTCCAGACCTCGGTTCGTGTCGTCACGCCCGCGGCATTTTCCGGTATCGCCGCCGCCTATATTCTCGGCATCTCGCGCGCGGTGGGCGAAACCATGATTGTCGCGGTCGCCGCCGGCATGCAGCCCAACCTGACATGGAATCCTGCCGAGCCCGCGGCCACCATTACCGCGTATATCGTACAAGTAGCGCTGGGCGATCTCCCCCACGGCAGCATCGGTTACCAGACGATTTTCGCGGCCGGCCTGACTTTGATGCTGCTGACCTTGTTCTTCAATGTCGTCGGCCACTTCCTGAAGCGCCGCTACCGGCAGGCGTACTGACATGGCCGACCTGACCGTCTCCCAGATCCGCGCGCTGATCGTCAAGCACAAACGCCTGGACCTGATTTTCGCGTGTATCGGGGTCTTTGCCCTGATGGTAGGCGTGCTGACTTTCGTTGCGCTGTTTACCGGCATGGTCATGGACGGAGCGCACCGGATTTCGTGGGATTTCTTCACGAACTTCCCATCGCGTCGCGCGGAGCACGCGGGCATCCTGTCGGCGTGGGTTGGCAGTACGCTAGTGATGGTGGTGACGGCCGTTACTGCCATCCCGGTGGGCATTGGTGGCGCCGTCTACCTCGAAGAGTACGCGCCGAAAAACTGGATGACCGACATCATCGAGATCAACGTGACCAACCTGGCCGGCGTGCCCTCCATTATTTACGGGCTGCTGGCGCTGGGCCTGTTCGTCTACCAGTTCGGTTTCGGGCAAAGCATCCTGTCCGCGGGATTGACGCTCGCGCTGTTGATCCTGCCTATCGTCATCGTCGCCACGCGCGAAGCCATCCGATCGATTCCGGCGGTCATTCGCGAGGGCGCGTATGCGCTCGGTGCAACGAAATGGCAGACCACGGCCGACCATATCCTGCCTTACTCGATCCCCGGCATCCTGACCGGTGTCATCATCGGGCTGGCGCGCGCCATTGGCGAAACCGCGCCGATCATTACCATCGGGGCGCTGACGTTCATCGCATTTTTACCGCCCGCACCGTTTACCGGCGATCCGCCCGCCGGACCTTTCGATTGGCTGTTCGCGCCGTTTACAGTGATGCCCATCCAGATGTTCAACTGGACCTCGCGGCCGGAAGCGGCCTTCCACCAGAATGCCGCCGCGGCCGGCCTGGTGCTCGTCGTCATGACCCTGTCAATGAATGCGCTAGCGATTTACATCCGCTATCGCCTGCGCAAAAACATCAAGTGGTGAGAAACCTGAATGTCCAAGATCACTGACGGCGCGACCGCCCAGGCCAACCTCGTACTGAAGGCGGAAGCGCGTGCGCTGAGTTTTTACTACGGCACCTTCCAGGCGCTGAAAAGCATCAACATGCCGATCTACGACAAGAAGGTCACCGCGCTGATCGGGCCTTCCGGCTGCGGCAAGTCGACGTATTTGCGCTGCTTCAATCGCATGCACGACCTCTATCCCGGCAATCGCTACGAGGGCGAGATCCGGTTGCACCCCGACAACACCAACCTGCTCAATCCGCACGTCGATCCGATCGAAGTGCGCATGCGCATCAGCATGGTGTTCCAGAAACCGAATCCGTTTCCGAAATCGATCTACGAGAATGTGGCCTACGGATTGCGCGTGCGCGGCGTGCGCGGCGTGGCAACCATCGACGAGAAAGTCGAGCAGGCATTGCGTAACGCGGCGTTATGGGATGAAGTCAAGGACCGGCTCCACGAGCTGGCCTTCAATCTTTCCGGCGGCCAGCAGCAGCGCATGTGCATCGCGCGCGCCCTGGCGACGGAGCCCGAGATCCTGCTGTTCGACGAGCCGACCTCCGCGCTCGATCCGATCGCCACCGCCAGCATCGAGGAACTCATCGCCGACCTGCGGCACAAGGTCACGATCCTGATCGTCACGCACAACATGCAGCAGGCCGCGCGGGTATCGGATTTCACGGCCTACATGTACCTGGGCGAGATGATGGAGTTCGACGCCACCGACACGATCTTCATCAAGCCGAAGAACAAGGCCACCGAAGATTACATTACTGGTCGATTCGGTTAACGAGCGACCAGTACTGTAACGGTGCAGGCTAACTTGATCGCGGATCAAGTTAAGTGCCGCAGGCACGGCCGAAGCCACTACATCACGGGAAGGTTCGGCTAGAACCGCCGTGCTGTAGCGGCGGAGGCTAACTTCGCTCTGCGAAGTTAAGTCACTCTGCATTTGGAGTGACGGCCGGAACCAATACATTACCGGTCGATTCGGTTAGCTGCCGTCCCGTACCACCGGGCGGCATACCGTCGCGCCAGCCAACCCACCCGTTCGTGCCGGGCCGGCCAGCGGGCGCCGATTGACCCTCCCTTGTCCGGACGAGTAAAATCCGCGAGTTAATTCGGCGGGATAGCGCATGCGGCAGCGGCTGGCGGTGGGTAACTGGAAGATGCACGGCAGCCTTCCGGAAAACCAGGTCCTTCTGGACAAGGTCGCGGCGGGTGCTAGCACTCTCAGCAAGGCAATCGCGGCGGTTTGCGTTCCTTTCCCCTACCTGGCCCAAGCCCGTTCTGTTTTGACGGGCTCGAAAGTCGCGTGGGGCGGCCAGAATGTCAGCCAACACCCCAAAGGCGCGTTTACCGGCGAAGTGTCGGCCGCGATGTTGCACGAGTTCGGTTGCCGGTATGCGATCGTCGGCCATTCGGAACGCCGGCAATTGTTTGGTGAGGACGATGACGTAGTGGCGGCAAAAGCGGCGGCAGTGCTGGCCGCGGGCATGACCCCTATCGTCTGTGTGGGTGAAACGCTGGCCGAGCGTGAGCAGGGCGTGACCGAAGATGTGGTCGGGCGCCAGCTGGGCGTGGTGGCGGAAAAGCTGGGAAGTGCAGGACTGAAGGCTTCAGTGCTCGCTTACGAACCCGTGTGGGCCATCGGTACCGGCAAGACGGCCACGCCGGAGCAGGCGCAGGCAGTGCATGCGTTTTTGCGCAGCGTACTGGCGCGGGGCGACGCGAATATCGCAGCTTCGATGTCGATCCTGTACGGCGGCAGTGTAAAGGCCGCCAACGCGGTCGAGCTCTTCGGAATGAAGGATGTAGACGGCGGATTGATTGGCGGTGCTGCGCTGGTCGCAGACGAATTCCTGGCTATCTGCCGCGCGGCAGATAGCTAGAACGACTGGATGAAACTCTAATGGAAACGGCAATACTGATTCTTCATGTACTGGCTGCGTTGTGCGTGATCGGCCTGGTCCTGCTGCAGCATGGCAAGGGCGCCGACATGGGCGCGGCTTTCGGCAGCGGCTCCGCCGGCAGCCTGTTCGGCTCCAGCGGTTCAGCGAATTTTCTGAGTCGGATGACCGGTGTTCTCGCCGCGGTGTTCTTTCTGACCAGTCTCGGATTGACCTACGTATCGAGCCACAAGGGGCGGTCGGAAGGCGTCATGTCCACGCATCAGGAATCGCCCATCGAGCCTGCGAAGAGTGTTCCGGGTCAGGCACCCGTACCGGGCGTGCCGGCGTCAACCGCACCGGCAACGGGCGCGGCGACATCGAGCCAATCGGCGCCGGTCGCGCCGGTGCCGCAATCCGCCGGCGATTCCAAGGCGAACGAAATACCGAAGTAACGGTTGGGCGCAGGAGTGAGGTGCGAGCGCCCTCGGCTCGTGGAAGGCTGGCCTCACGACTGGCGCGAAGGCGAAGCCGACGTGGTGAAATTGGTAGACACGCCATCTTGAGGGGGTGGTGGGGAAACCCGTGGGAGTTCGAGTCTCCCCGTCGGCACCAGAACTCGCACGAGAAGGGCAGTGGGTCGAGCCTTGCGCCGCCAGCGCAGGGCATGGCCCGGAAATCGCTGGATGATATCGCTGATCGGTTTCGCGTGGCCCGGCGCACGGGCCGGTTGATCCCGCATTTTGGCGGGACGAGAGCGGGCAATGCTTGAGCAGTACTTTCCGATTTTGCTGTTCATCTTCGTCGGCCTGGGCGTCGGCGTCGCGCTTCCGCTTGCCGGCGGCGTATTGAGCCGGTTGCTGGGCGTGCATCGTCCCGATCCGGAAAAGCTCTCGCCCTACGAATGCGGCTTCGAAGCCTTCGAGGACGCGCGCATGAAGTTCGACGTGCGCTA
>JBDTTE010000042.1:0-17072 GCA_039930785.1 Betaproteobacteria bacterium
CGCTCGTACTGGACGCGCAGTTCATCGAGCGCTTGCATGAGCGTCTCAGCGACGAATATGCCGCCGTACGGACCGAAATGGCCTTTCGCGTCGGGAAGGTTATAGGCCTCCACGCCCTCATGCATCTGCATTTCTGACTCCTCGGATGAATGCGGCGACCTTGGCCGCATCTTTGATGCCCCTGGTCGCCTCGACACCACTGCTCACGTCCACTGCCCACGGCTTCACACGCCGCACCGCCTCGCCCACGTTGTCGGGATCCAGTCCGCCGGCGAGTATCAACGGCAGGGGAAACTCACGCGGGATGAGCGACCAGTCGAATGCGGAACCGGTACCGCCGTGACTGCCTTCGACGAAGGCGTCGAGCAAAAGGCCTTTCGCGTCCGGATATTGGCGTGCGTATTGTAGCAAATCCACCCCCGCCTTCACGCGCACGGCCTTGATGTAAGGCAGGCCGAAGCTGCGACAAAAATCGGCCGCTTCATCGCCGTGGAACTGCAGCAACTGGGGCCGGACCGTTTCGATCGCACGCGCGATCTGTGCGGCGGGCTGGTCGACGAACAGGGCGACCGGCGTCACGAAGGGCGGCAGCGCTTTCACGATGCCGGCAGCTACGTCGCCGTCTACGAAGCGCGGGCTTTTCGGATAGAAAATCATTCCGACCGCGTGGGCGCCGGAGTGCGCGGCAACAAGGGCATCTTCGATGCGGGTAATGCCGCAGATTTTTACCGCAGTAGCCATTTCCTGGAGCGCGTGAGTCACGCCTGGTTGGAAGCCAGCATCAGATCTTCGATGCGGCGCAGGTCCGGATTAGGTGGAAGAGCCCAGCTCGCATCGTACTCCACGCCCGCCAGGTAGAGCCCGGCAGGCGAGAAGGTCGGCGCCGCGCGCGTGCGATCGCGGCTTTCGAGCAGCTCGCGAATCCAGGCCGCGGGCTGGCGCCCGCTGCCGACATACACCAACGAGCCGACGATGTTGCGAACCATGTGCTGCAGGAAAGCGTTTGCCGCGAACTCGAACCGGATGATATCCCCGCGGCGCGTGACCGATACTTCCCGCAGGGTTTTGACCGGCGTTTTCGCCTGGCATGCGGCGGCGCGAAAAGCACTGAAATCATGTTCGCCAAGAAGGCCCCCCGCCGCTTCGCGCATCGCCGCTTCGTCGAGCGGGAGATGGGTCCATCCCGCGCGATTGCTTAACAGTCCAGGACGCTGCGCGCGGCTCAGAAGCCAATAGACGTAGCGGCGCCCGGATGCGGAAAAGCGGGCATGGAATTCTTCATCGTGCATACGCGACCAGAGTACCGCCACGCTCGGTGGCAGTAACGCGTTGGCACCGCGTACCCAGGCGGTCAACGGCCGCTGCGCGTCGGTGTCGAAATGCACGACTTGTGCAAGGGCATGCACACCCGCATCCGTGCGTCCGGCGCAGACAGTTTGGATTCTCTGGTCGGCAATGTCGGACAGGGCGGTCTCGAGCGCATCCTGCACGCTACAGCGCTCGGGCTGCGACTGCCATCCGCAGAACGCACTGCCGTCGTATTCCAGCCCCAGGACGATTCTCAATGCGGCCCCGAAAGAAAAGCCGGGGCACACGGCCCCGGCATCGAATTTTGGCCGAAAAAATTTTCGGCCGGTGCATCAGCAATTGCGGATCAGGAATCCAGGCGGGCAAGCACCGATTCTGCGGCAGCTTTCTGTTCGGTATCGCCTTCTGCAAGAACCTCCTTGAGAATTTCGCGCGCGCCGTCCCTGTCGCCCATTTCCTGATAGGCCTTGGCCAGATCGAATTTCGTCTGCACGTCGTACCAGCGATCGTCCTTGCCGGTGGGCGAGGTTGCCGGCGATGTTTGCGTGCCCAGGTCCAGGCTGATGCCGGACAGGTCGATCTCCGGCATCGATGCACTTCCCGGCGCGTCATGCTCGGCGGGCGAATCCAGGGTCAGATTGCCCATGTCGAAATCCAGGCCACCGGCCGGCTCGATCACGGTCTCATCAGACGCCGGTCCCATGGATAGTGAATTCAGGTCGATGTCGAAGTCGAGCCCCTTTGCACCATCTTCCGCAGACGCCTCTGCCGACGCCGCCGCTGGATGGCCGACGTCGAAATCCATGGTCGACGGCAACGATGCGGTATCGATGGAGACCGTCGAATCGTGCGCCGGCTCGGCGGCCGGATCGATAATCTGGGTGCGCTCGAAGGCGCTGCCGCTGTCGCCGAGGTCGATGTCAGTCGTGGTCGCTGTGGAGTCGTCGGAACCGCCACCGATGTTGAAGTCGACATTCTCGGCTGCGACCGTCGTCGAAGCGGCTGCCAATGCCGCGGCGCCTGCACTGGTCCGGCCCGCCGCGTAGCGCGAATTTCCCGGGTCGACCTGGTAGCCAAGCGCAACGGCCTGGTCCCAGACGGGCCCTGAACCACCGGTCGCCTGTTGCAGGTCGCGCGCTACCTTCTCGAAGGACTTCGCATCCTTGCGATTGGCATAGATCTGCAGGAGCTTGAGGGGGACGTCATGCCGGTTAGGCGAGGTTTGCAGCGCATCCTTAAGCAGCTCTTCGGCCTGTGCATCGCGGCCGTAGGCGAGGAAAATCTCCGCTTCCGCTACGGGATCGACCTGGTCCGACCCACCCTCAGCCGCGGAACCCATCCCAACAGCCGCAAGGGGAGCTACCAGCGCATCGCCGGTATTGGTGAACGCCCTCGCAGGACCAGCGTCTTCGGAGTCGGAGTGCGATTCGCGGCGACGCTTCACCGCACGCACGCCAAGGATAGTGATGATCAGCAACACACCGAGCGCCGCGCCGAGATAAACGGGTTGATCGAGCACTTGATCCATCAGGCTCGGTTCAGGAGCCGGCGGCATCGTCGAAGGTTGCCTGGCGGGCACGGGCTTGGGTGTTGTCGGAGCCGGCGGCGACGGCGGGGGCGCCGCCTCGCTATGCGGCGCAGCCGGTGCCGGCGTCGCCGGCGGCGGCGTCATCGGCTTCATTTCCTGCGTCGGTGCCGCAGGGGTCGCCGCTGTCGCTGGAACTGGGGGTGTAGAAGGAGCCGGCACAGGCTTGGGTGCCGATGGCGTCGCCGCAGGTTTCTGCACGTCGGCCATGCTCTTGTTCTTCATTTCCAGCAACGCCTGCAGGTCGGTCACCTGCTTTTGCAATTTTGTTACGCGATCGTTGGCTTCCTTGACCGCCTTGTCGCGCGCTACGACTTCTTCCTCGAGCGCATGCACGCGTGCGCCCGCCTTGCCGTCGGCCGAACCGGTGGCAGGTTCGTTTTTCGAAAGCTTCAGTACTTCCTGTGGCTGGCCGGCGGCCGAAGCGGCCTTGTCCTGCACGGGCGCACCGACTTTCCCCGAGCTGGATTGTTGGGCGGCTTGTTCAGCGGGCTCCGCATTGCCCGCAGCTGTTGCCAGTTGTTCCCGGTAAGCGCGCCAGTCGCGCGCCTGCAACCTGACTTCCCTGCGGGCATCGGCTTCGGTAACACTTGCATATTGATCCGCTGTCGGCAGTTGAAGGATCTTGCCCGTCTTCAACCGGTTCATGTTCTTGCCGGAGAAAGCCTGCGGATTGTTCCGCACCAGCAATACGAGCATCTGCTCCAGGCTGACATCCCCGGGCTTGTTCGCTGTCGCGATCTTGTTGAGCGTGTCGCCGTGCTTCACCGGACCGTATGCGTCCGCGCTGGGCGCCGATTTACCGGTATCGACCGGTGCTTCGGCGACCGGCTCCGGCGTTCCAGACGTCGCGTCGGCAGGCGCAGGGGCCGCGGTTTCGGGCTTCGGCATCTGATCCGCCTGGGCTTCCGCAGAATTGGCCTCGGCGGGCTCGGCGGGAATGCGCAGGTCGGCTTTCGGTGCTTCGGGCTCGATCGCGGCAGGGGCTGGAACCGGCTCCGCCTTGGGCTGCTCGGGCGCCGGCGCGGGTTTGACCTCCGCCGCCGCAGCCTTCTGTTTCGCCCGTTCGGTGGCGATATCCGGCGGGTCTAGAAGCGCCGTGAATTCGCGGCTGATGCGACCAGTCGACCAGGTCAGCTCGACTAGAAGGTCGACAAAGGGTTCCGTCGCCGGCTTGGTCGAGGTGATTTTGACGTAGGGCTCGCCGCTGGCCCGCTTTTCGATACTGACGTTGGCGCCCTTTAGCGCACTGGAATAAGCGAGTCCCGCCCGCTCGAACGCCTCGGGGCCGCCAAGATGAGCAGCGAGCGAACCGAGTTCACTCTTCTCCGCGACGAGGTCGACTTCCGCGCTGAGCGGTTCGCCGAGCGTAGACAGCACGGTGAGTTTGCCGAGCCCGGCCGCATGCGAAACGACTGAGATCGAAAGCAGTAATCCGGCTAGGACCCAAGCACGGATGGACGTGCAACGCAAAGCGCTCATCTTGATCGTTTTTTGTTAGAAGTAATTAAAATAACATCATGGATTTAGAGATGCAAGCTCATATTTCGCCTCACATTCCATGTCGGACCGCGGCGTTTTGGACGCCCGTGGGCCCCGACAATCCCGATCGATCTAGCGTTCCAGCAGTATCCGCAGCATGCGACGCAGCGGTTCCGCAGCACCCCACAACAACTGATCGCCGACGGTAAATGCCGTCAAATAGCTCGGCCCCATGGGCAGTTTGCGCAATCTGCCGATTGGCACGCGGAGGGTGCCGGTGACGGCGGCCGGCGTCAACTCCCGTATCGATTCGTCCCGTCTGTTCGGTATCACCTGTGTCCAGGGATTTGCGCTGGCAAGCATGGACTCGATCTCTTCCAGGGGGACATCCTTGGTGAGCTTGATCGTCAGCGCCTGGCTATGACAACGCATCGCGCCGATGCGCACACACACACCGTCGATCGGAATCGGACTGCCCTCGCGTCCCAGAATCTTGTTGCCCTCGGCCTGCGCCTTCCATTCTTCCTTGCTCTGGCCGTTGCCGAGATCCTTGTCTATCCAGGGGATCAGGCTGCCCGCCAGCGCCGCACCGAAATGTTCCGTGGGATTCCGGGGCGAGCGCAACGACTCCGCGACTTTGCGATCGATGTCGAGGATTGAAGAAGCGGGATCGGCAAGCAGGCTCTTCGCCGCACCGTGCGCGAAATCCATTTGCTGCAGGAGCTCGCGCATGTTCTGTGCGCCGGCGCCCGACGCCGCCTGGTAGGTCATCGCCGTAATCCACTCGATGAGCCCGGCCTTGAACAGGCCGTGCATGCCCATCATCATCAGGCTGACCGTGCAATTGCCGCCGATGTAATTCTTTACGCCCTGCTTGAGCGCGGACTGGATTACCTCGAGATTCACCGGGTCGAGGATGATGACGGCGTCCTCTCGCATGCGTAGCGCCGAGGCCGCGTCGATCCAGTAGCCGTCCCACCCCTGTGCGCGCAGCATCGGGAAAATTTCGTTCGTGTAGTCGCCACCCTGGCAGGAGATGATGATCTCCATTTCCTGCAGATCCTTGAGTGAACGCGCGTCCTTGAGTTGAGGCACATCCTTGCCGATCGCCGGCCCGGCTCCGCCGTGCTGCGACGTGCTGAAAAATACCGGGTCGATGTGATCGAAATCCCGCTCCTGCTGCATGCGCTGCATCAGCACGGAACCCACCATGCCCCGCCACCCAACCAGTCCGACTCGTCTCATTTCAGTTCCTTAAATTCGGTGACGAGTGACAGGTGACAAAATCGTTTTCATTCCCGCGAAAGCGGGGATCCAGATCGCAGTCACTCGCCGCTCCCCCGTCACTCGTCACCGTTTCTCAAGCGTGCAATGCCGCGACCACGGCGTCACCCATTTCTTCCGTGCCGACCTTTTTCGTTCCGGCTTCGTATATATCGCCGGTACGTAATCCCTGTTTGAGCACGCGCTTGACCGCCGCCTCGATGCGCGATGCGGCGGCTTCCTCTGCGAACGTATATCGCATCATCATCGACAACGACAGGATCGTCGCCAGCGGATTGGCGACGTTCTTGCCGGCGATGTCCGGCGCCGAGCCGTGGATCGGCTCGAACAGCCCCTTGTTATTCGCGTCGAGCGAGGCCGATGGCAGCATGCCGATGGAGCCCGTCAGCATCGACGCTTCATCGGACAGGATGTCACCGAACATGTTGCCGGTCAGGATGACGTCAAATTGCTTCGGCGCGCGTATGAGCTGCATGGCGGCATTGTCGACGTACATATGCGACAACTCGATGTCCGCATATTCTTTTGCCACGTCGTTGACGATCTCGCGCCAGAGAATGCTCGTGTCGAGCACGTTGGCCTTGTCGACCGAACACAACTTCTTGCCGCGTTTGCGCGCGATGCCGAAACCAACGTGCGCGATACGGCGGATTTCCGGCTCGCTGTACTTCATGGTGTCGAAGCCTTCGCGCTCGCCGGACTCGGTCTTGCGCTGACCACGCGGCTGGCCGAAATAGATGTCACCGGTCAGTTCGCGCAGGATCATGATGTCCAGACCCGCGACGATCTCGTTCTTCAGCGACGAGGCATTGGCCAGTTCTTCGTAAAGCAGCGCCGGCCGCAGGTTCGCGAACAAGCCGAGTTCCTTGCGAATGCGCAGCAGGCCCTGTTCGGGGCGCATCGGCCGCGGCAGGGTGTCGTACTTCGGCCCACCTACCGCGCCGAGCAGTATGGCGTCGGCCTGCTTCGCAAGTGCGAGCGTCGCCGCCGGCAGGGGATCCTGGGCCGCGTCGTAGCCCGCGCCACCGATCGGAGCCTGCTCCATCTCGATTTTCAGCCCGTCGCTCGACAGTGCCTTCAGTACCTTGACGGCCTGCGTGATGATTTCCGACCCGATGCCATCACCGGGTAATACCGCGATCTTCATTTTGCTTCCCTTACAAAAAACAGCCGGGGCACTCCTTTGCGCCCCGGCTGTTGTATTTGACTCAAGAAAACGTCAACTGAACAGCCAGGGTTGCTCCAGCTTGCGTTTGGACTCGAACGTTTTAATCTCGTCGACATGGCGCAGCGTAAGGCCGATGTCATCCAGGCCATTCAACAGGCAATGCTTGCGGAACGCGTCCACTTCAAACTGGAACGACTGGCTGCCGTCGGGATACGAAACCGTCTGCGCCTCCAGGTCGACAACGAGGCAGAACCCGGGGAACGCGGCCACGTCATGGAAAATCCGGTCGACCTGCACTTCGGGCAGGACGATCGGCAGCAAACCGTTCTTGAAGCAATTGTTGTAGAAAATGTCGGCGTAGCTCGGCGCGATTACCGCGCGAAAACCGTAGTCGTCGAGCGCCCAGGGCGCGTGTTCGCGGGACGAGCCGCAGCCGAAATTCCTGCGTGCGACGAGAACATTCGCGCCTTTGTAACGTGGCTGGTTGAGCACGAAGTCCGGATTCAGCTTGCGCTTGCTGTTATCCATGCCCGGCTCGCCGTGGTCGAGATAACGCCACGCATCGAACAGGTTGATACCGAATCCCGAACGCTTGATCGACTTCAGGAACTGCTTCGGAATGATCGCGTCCGTGTCGACATTGGCCCGATCAAGCGGGGCAACGAGTCCTTCCAGGCGGGTGAATTTCTGCATGGTGTGATCTATACGTCCGCGCGCACGTCGACGAAACGACCGGCTATCGCGGCCCCGGCGGCCATCGCCGGGCTGACCAGATGGGTGCGCCCGCGATCGCCCTGGCGCCCTTCGAAATTGCGGTTTGACGTCGAGGCGCAACGCTCACCAGGCTCGAGCTTGTCGTCGTTCATCGCCAGGCACATCGAGCAGCCCGGCTGGCGCCATTCGAAGCCGGCCGCAACGAAAATCTTGTCGAGGCCTTCCTTTTCGGCCTGCGCCTTGACCAGCCCGGAACCGGGCACGACCATCGCCAGGCGCACGTTCGAAGCCACGCGACGGCCGCGCACGACATGCGCGGCAGCCCGCAAGTCCTCGATGCGGGAATTCGTACAGGAGCCGATGAACACCTTGTCAATGCGAATGTCGGTGATCTGCGTATTGGGCTCGAGGCCCATGTAGGTCAGCGCACGTGCCATGCCTTCGCGCTTGTTGTCGTCCTTTTCCTTTTCCGGATCCGGCACGCGACCGTCGACCGCCACCACCATCTCCGGCGACGTACCCCAGGTCACCTGCGGCTTGATTTCGCGCGCATCGAAGCGCACAACGAAATCGAAACGCGCGTGTTCATCGCTCGTCAGCGTGCGCCAGTACTCCACGGCCCGGTCCCACATGTCAGCCTTGGGCGAAAAAGTTCGGCCGCGCAGATATTCGATCGTGGTGTCGTCAACCGCGATCATGCCGGCGCGAGCGCCCGCCTCGATGGCCATGTTGCAAAGGGTCATGCGCCCTTCCATCGACAGCGCGCGAACTGCGCTGCCGCCGAATTCAACGGCGTAGCCCGTGCCACCCGCCGTACCGATGCGACCGATGATCGCCAGCGCGATGTCCTTGGCCGTCACGCCGCGTCCGAGGGCGCCGTTCACCTCGATCAGCATGCTTTTCATTTTCTTCTGCACGAGGCATTGCGTGGCCAGCACATGCTCGACCTCGGACGTGCCAATGCCGTGCGCAAGGCAGCCGAAAGCGCCATGCGTGCTCGTGTGGGAATCGCCGCAGACGACGGTCATGCCAGGCAGGGTCGCGCCCTGCTCGGGGCCGATGACGTGCACGATGCCCTGGCGCTTGTCGAGGAAGGGGAAATACACCTTCGCGCCGTACTCGCGGATGTTCGCGTCCAGGGTTTCCACCTGCAGACGAGAAATCGGGTCCTTGATGCCCTGCTCCCAGTGCTGCGTCGGCGTGTTGTGGTCGGCCGTCGCCACCACGGAATCGATGCGCCAGGGTCTGCGGCCGGCGAGCTTCAGCCCCTCGAACGCCTGCGGGCTGGTGACTTCATGTACCAGGTGTCGGTCGATGTAGATCAGCGCCGTACCATCGGGTTCCTGATGCACCAGATGGCTGGACCAGAGCTTGTCGTAAAGTGTTTGCGGACTCATGCGGGTCGGTCGAAAGCGGCTGCTCGAAAACGGACGGAAATTATGACACAAGCCGCGCACGGGCCGGCGGTGTCCGCGCTTCAGGAATCAACGCGTTCCAGCGAACCGACCCGCTTCCAGGCCACGACAATCAATGCAAGCAACGCGGCGGCCGCGGCAAAAGTGAAAGTCCATTGCGATCCCAGGGTTTCCCAGGAATAGCCAGCCATGAGGGTACCGAGAGTGCCGCCCATTCCGTATCCAAGGCTGGTATAGATCGCCTGTCCTCTCGCCTGATTCCTGCCGCGAAAAATCCGGTGCATCATCGCCACGCCCGCCGAATGGAAAGCGCCGAACGTTATGGCGTGCAGCAATTGCGCAGCCAGCAGGATGGTCAGCGATCCGACGCCCCATCCAATCATCAGCAGGCGCACGAAGGCGCATCCAAAACTGAACATTAGAATCTGGTTCAGGCTGTATGCGCGCATGATCCGGGGCAGGACGATGAACAGGCAGATCTCTGCCACGACGCCCAGGGACCACAACCAGCCGACCGCCTTTTTCGTGTAGCCGGCCTCGACCAGGTGGATCGAATAGAACGCGTTGTAAGGTCCGTGCGCGACCTGCATCAGGAAAAAACCCGCCATCAGCGCGATCACCGCCGGCTGCCTGACGATGCTGAGGATGGAAGTGTGCTCGACGTGTCCCGACGGCTGGCGATCGCGCGGCAGCGAATAGGTGCTTAGCGCCATGAACGCCAGCAGGGTCAGCACCATCGGCGCAAGCGCCACCACACCGAAGAAATCGAGCGCATAGCCCACAGCAATGACGACGGCGACGAATCCGACGGATCCCCATAACCTGATGCGACCATAGGCACCCACGCTCGCGCCAACCAGGTTCAGCGTCGCAGATTCGGCCAGGGGCAACACGCCACTCCAGAAAACGTTTAGCAATAGCAGCGCGCCGAACATCCAGGCGAAGCCATGGTTGAAGAAAACAGCAACGAAAACTATCGCGGTGCCCGTCGCGGTCACGCGGATCAAGCGTGCGCGCGCGTGATAGTGGTCCGACAACCAGCCCCAGATGGTCGGCCCGAAAATGCGCGCGACCGGGTTGACCGCCAGCAGCATGCCGATCTCCGCGGCGGTATAGCCCAGCGACTTCAGGTACAGCGCAAAATACGGCGCAAACGCGCCGATGAAAGCGAAGTAGCAGAAATAAAAACTGGAAAGACGTTGGTAGAACGAGCCTCGCAGCATGTCGTGGTGGTGACGGTATGTCCGCCTACTCCGTTTCCAGGTCTCGCGACCAGCGCCAGGTCAACCATCCCCATGTAGCGATGACGCCGATCCACGCGAGCACGGAAACGAACCCGGCGATCCCGGTGTCCCGCTGCAGCACGTGCCAACGCGAAAAAATCTCGGTCCAGTCGTGCTCGCCGTTTCCCACCAGCGGGAGCACGCGCTCCCGCGCATCGGCCATGTAGCGCGCGATATTCCAGAAATTCTCGAACAGCCACGCGAGACACAGCGCGAACGATAAGGCCTGGCGTTTCCACCAGAACGATGCGCTGGCGACGATGGGAAAAACCAGTTGGCCCAGCGTGCCGCCGTAGACCGTCACGCGCTCGCCCAGCAACAGCCCGAAAAAAGGATGGCCCGCTTCGTGAAACGCCAGGTTGGCGCTGTCGAGGACATAAACCCATTGCTCGCCCGTGTTGGCCAGGTAGCAAACGCCCGCCACCAGAAGCGAGGAACCGATGAAAGCGGGGGTGTTAACCGGCTGCCACTCCAGGTCGCTGACTTCCGCAACGCTTTCCAGCCAGGACACGGCCGGCCGCTTAGGCTTCGTCGGGTTCGGGATCGTCCGCCGCCGGCGCATCCTGACGTACGGCATTGAGCGGCGCTCGCGCGGGAATAATCGGGGTCGCCGTCCGGACATCGGCGTTCTGGGCGCGATGGCGCAGGGCGTGGTCCATCAGCACCAGCGCAAGCATGGCTTCCGCGATCGGTGTCGCGCGAATGCCGACGCAGGGATCGTGGCGACCCGTGGTTTCAACAATGGTCGGCGCGCCGCTCTTGTCGATGGAACGTCGCGGCAACCGGATGCTCGATGTCGGCTTGACCGCAATATTGACGATGATGTCCTGGCCGGTGGAAATGCCGCCGAGGATCCCGCCTGCATTGTTGGACAGGAAACCCTGCGGCGTCATCTCGTCGCCATGCTCGGTCCCCTTTTGCGCGACCGATGCGAACCCGGCGCCGATCTCGACTCCTTTCACGGCGTTGATTCCCATCATTGCGTAGGCGATGTCAGCGTCGAGCTTGTCGTAGACCGGTTCCCCCCAACCCACAGGCACGCCATACGCAACGGCGGTGATGCGCGCCCCGCAGGAATCGCCGGACTTGCGCAGCTTGTCCATGAACGCCTCGAGCTGGGGCACGACGTCCGGGTCGGGCGAAAAAAACGGATTCTGGTCCACCGAATCCCAGGTTTTGAATTCGATCGGGATCGGCCCGAGCTGCGACATATGGCCACGTATCTTGACGCCGTAGCGTTCGCGCAGCCATTTACGCGCAATGGCCGCCGCCGCAACGCGCACCGCGGTTTCGCGGGCGGATTGCCGTCCGCCACCACGATAATCGCGCACCCCGTATTTCTGCCAGTAGGTGTAATCGGCATGGCCAGGGCGAAAGGTTTCCGCGATTTTGCCGTAATCCTTGCTGCGCTGGTCCTCATTGCGAATCAGCAGTGCGATCGGCGTACCCGTGGTGATGCCTTCGAATACGCCGGACAGGATTTCGACCGTATCGGACTCTCGGCGCTGGGTGACGTGGCGTGAGGTGCCTGGCTTGCGACGATCGAGATCTGCCTGGATATCGGACGCCGCCAGCGCCAACCCTGGCGGACAGCCATCGACAACACAACCGATGGCGGGTCCGTGGCTCTCCCCGAAAGAGGTTACGCAGAACAGCTTTCCGAGGGTATTGCCGGACATGATGGGATCGAAGAAACTTTTTTGGAGTTTAACATAGGCCTTCGCACCCACTTGCGATCGCTATCGACGCGATCACGTGGCAAGACAGCGCGTTCACGCACCGCAAGCGCAACAGCAGCAGTTGGCAGCCAGCGTACGTTCCAGCCAAACGGAACACACCTGTCTTCCGACAGGGCCCATTCCGCCGTCAACCGGGAGAAGTCACTGCGAGCGTTTCCGATTCGATCCGACGAATCCGCGACCATTGCGAACCAGCGGCTGCAGATGCTGATCGATGCAATGCCGTTTTCGATCGCCTATGCCGATAACGATCTCTGCTACCAGGTAATCAACCGCCGCTTCGAGGAATTGCTCGGGCGGACGCGCGGCGAGGTCGTGGGGAAACACATTTGCGAAGTCGTGGGTCCGGTTTATTTCGAGCGCGTCCGTCCTTACCTGGATCAGGTCATGACGGGCAAGGAAGTCAAATACGAACTCGACGACGTAGACGACGAAGGACACATCCATCGCGTCGAGGCGCTGTACCTGCCGCACGCGGACAGGGACGGCAGCGTGCTCGGGCATTTCAGCATCGTCCAGGATGTCACCGAGCGCGAGCGCAACGAAGCGTTGCTGCAATACCTTGCCAGCCATGACCAGCTCACCCGATTACCCAATCGCAACCGCTTTCTCGAGCAGTTGACGGCGGAAATTGCACGCGCGGCACGTTACGAATACAAGATCGGCGTGCTGTTCATCGACCTCGATCGCTTCAAGAACGTGAACGACACGCTCGGCCACGACTTCGGAGACTCGCTGCTCGTGGCGGTGGCGGAACGATTCCGCGCGACCCTGCGCGAAGTCGACATGGTGGCCCGTCTCGGCGGCGACGAGTTCACCGCGATCCTCAGCGAGATCAAAAGTCCACAGGAGGCGGCTGCATCGGCGCAACGCCTGCTTAATTCCCTGAAGACACCCATCGTGATCAACGGCCAGGAAATTTTCGCGGGGGCCAGCATCGGCATCAGCATTTTCCCCGACAACGGCACGGATACGAAGGTCCTGCTGCGCAACGCCGACGTCGCGATGTACCGCGCGAAAGAAATGGGCAAGAACACGTTCCAGTTCTTCTCCCAGGGGATCACCGCGTCCTCGGTGGAACGATTGCTACTGGAGAATCATTTGCGCCGCGCCGCCGAGCGTGGCGAATTCATCCTCCATTATCAGCCGATCGTCGATATCGAAAGCCTTCGCATCGTCGGAATGGAGTCGCTGATACGGTGGGACCGGCCGGATTCCGGCCCGGTGCCACCCGCGACGTTCATTCCCCTGGCCGAGGAAAGCGGACTGATCGTGCCCATCGGTGACTGGGTGCTCGAAACCGCATGCCGCGCGGCGCACGCGCTCCACCAGAGCGGGCATGCGGGATTGCGCGTCGCGGTGAATCTGTCGCCGAAGCAGTTCCGCCATCGCGACCTTGCGCAAACCATAGCCGATACGCTGGCCAGGACCGGCCTTGCGGCCCGGCACCTCGAACTGGAGATCACGGAAAGCAGCGTGATGGAAAATCCCGATGCGGCCGTGCGCACCATGCACATGCTCAAGGAAATGGGCGTGCACCTGTCCATCGACGACTTCGGCACCGGTTATTCGTCGCTCTCGAAACTAAAACACTTCCCGATCAGCACGCTAAAAGTTGATCAATCGTTCGTGAAAGACATCCCGCTCGACGAAGACAATGCGGCGATCGCCAGCGCCATCATCGCGATGGGGCAGCGGTTGCGACTGTCCCTGGTGGCTGAAGGCGTGGAAACCGTCGAACAACTGGCATTCCTGCGCGAGCGTGGATGCCAGTACGCGCAAGGTTATTTATTCAGCCGACCATTGCCCTATGAACGGCTGTCCGCGTTGCTCGTGACAGGGCTTCCCAAGGATTTCAAGTAAGCGTGGTGCGCCTCGAATCGTGACCGATGCGCGCGTCGAGCGCGTGCATTAAAATTGGGGCCCTTCCGTTCACGATCGCAACCCGATGCGCCAGTACCTCGATCTCATGCGCCACATCCTGGAGCATGGCCACCGCAAGCAGGATCGCACGGGTACGGGCACGCTGAGTGTCTTCGGGCCGCAGTTGCGCTTCGATCTGCAGGCGGGTTTTCCCCTGCTGACCACGAAGAAGGTCCATCTCAAATCCATCATTCACGAATTGCTGTGGTTCCTGAAGGGCGAAACGAACGTCCGCTATCTCAGGGAAAACGGCGTGAGCATCTGGGACGAATGGGCGGATGCGCAAGGAGAGTTGGGGCCGGTGTATGGCTATCAATGGCGCTCGTGGCCAGCACCCGACGGTCGCCACATCGACCAGATCGCCCGCGTCATCCACGACATCAAGGCCACGCCCAACTCCAGGCGTCTGATCGTTTCAGCCTGGAACGTCGCGGACCTTGATCGCATGGCGCTGATGCCGTGCCACGCTTTTTTCCAGTTCTATGTCGCGGACGGGAAATTGTCCTGCCAGTTGTACCAGCGCAGCGCGGACCTTTTCCTTGGCGTGCCTTTCAATATCGCGTCTTATGCGCTATTGACCCTGATGGTGGCGCAGGTCTGCGACCTCGAGCCGGGTGAGTTCGTGCACGCCCTCGGCGATACACACCTTTATCTGAACCACCTCGACCAGGCGCGCGAGCAGCTGTCGCGGTCCCCGCGAACATTGCCGGTCATGAAAATCAACCCGAACGTAAAAGACATCTTCGCGTTTACTTACGAAGACTTCGCGCTGGAGAACTACGACCCGCTTCCCGCCATCAAAGCGCCCGTCGCAGTATGAAGTCGCGCATCTCGCTGCTCGTGGCGATGGCAAAAAACCGGGTTATCGGCGCAGATAACAAGCTGCCCTGGCACCTGTCCTCGGATCTGAAGCGATTCAAGGCATTGACCATGGGCCACCATATCGTCATGGGTCGCAAGACCTTCGAGTCGATTGGGCGAGCCTTGCCTGGACGCACCAGCGTCGTAATCAGCCGCAATCCGCTGTGGCGTTTCACCGGCGTTGCGACCGTCGACAGCCTGCGGAAAGCGCTAATGCTCGCCGCTGGAGACAGCGAGACATTCGTGATCGGTGGAGAACAGATTTTTCGTGAAGCGTTACCGTTCGCCGATCGCATCCTCCTCACCGAGATCGATCGTGATTTCGAAGGCGATGTGTTTTTCCCCCCGCTCGAGGCGCAGGAATGGCGGGAGACTGCGAGCGAGGATCTTGTCGACGAGGCGAGCGCCCTGCGCTACCGCAACAGGACGCTTGAGCGCCAATCGTGAAGCTCAACGCCAGCGTGGGCGCCCGCTCGCAACATTTGGAGACCCTGCGGCGGCGATTTTCACCGGGGGCATAACGTCCGGGCGGCGCGCCATGACTTCGAACGATTGCGGCGCCAGTCCGGCCTTCGAGCGCTGCCACATTTCCGCATAGCCCGCTTCCAGCTGTCGCACACGCTCCCTCACGTCGAACAAGCGCGTTCCCAACGGATGCGCCAGCCGTGTGCGGCGCGTTTCGCGCAATCGATCCGGGTGAAGGCCCCACTCAATGGCGCGGGCGCGATACGCCTCCAGGGAGTCAAATATGCCTTCCGCGAAATCAACGGCGGACAGCAGGCTGGCGGCGACTCGTGAAGTGAAAGTCGATCCGGCCAGCGTCACCACCGGTAGTCCCGCCGCCAACGCGTCGCAGGCGGTCGTCATGGCATTGAAGACCGGCGTATCCAGAAACAGGTCCGCCAACCGGAAGCGCGCTTTATAGCGTCCACGCGATTCGAACGGCGCGAAGACCAGCCGCTCGCTGGCCACGCCGCACAGTTGCGCTTCCCGTTGCAGGTTTGCGACCGCTTCCGCATTGCGGCCCGCGAACCAAAGCACGCCTCGCGGCACCGCTTTCAGAATATCCATCCAGACCGCAAAAATACCGGGCTCGATCTTGTAATACGCGTTAAAACAGCAATATACGATTGCATCGTCGGCCAAGCCATAGTCGGCACGGGAAACACCCGCGTCGGGAAAGCCATCGGCCGCGTCATAGATGAAAAAGGTATCGGGCAAGAACACCAGTTGCTCGCTCCAGAATTTTTCCTGCTCGCGGGGTGTGGCGACCCTGTCGGTCAATCGGTAATCGATCCAGGACGCGCCCATTGTTCCCGGGAAACCCAGATAGGAAACCTGCACTGGAGCGGGCCGAAATGCGGGAATGCCGGGGCGGCAATGCTCGGTGTAGCCGCCAAGGTCCACGAGGATGTTGGTGCCATCGTCATTAATCCTTGCGGCGGCATCCACGTCACTCATTTCGCGCAAGTCGACAAACCGGTCGGCGGCGCCTGCGATACGTTTGCGAACGTCGGCGCCGTCGTCCGGGCCGATGCTATATGCAGTGACTTCGAAACGCGCCCGATCGTGATCCCGGAACAGCGGGAGGCAAAGATAAGCGTTCAGGTGTTCGCGGAAATCCGCGGACAAATAACCGATGCGGATGCGACCGTCGCGGCCGGCGTGGGTGAAGGTCCGTCCGGTTTGCCCCACAGCCTCTGCATAGCGGGCGCCGATGACGCTGGCGATGCGATAAGGCACCTCTGCGGGGAGTGGCAAAGTCAAGGATTGGTAGGCCAGAGGCAGGTCGATGTTGGCAAGCCTGGCCTCTTCGGCCTCGCCCGCAATCGCTTTAAACTGTTCGACATGCCTGCCCAGCAAAGACCAATCGCACCGCAGTTTTCGATCGTAGCTGCGGTACAGGAAAAAAATCTCGGGATTCACACTTCGCTCGATCGACGGATCGGCTGGCGCGACAGCGCTCAGGTACGCGTGCACGGCACCCGGTTCAATGGTGTCGGCTGCTTCGAGCGCAAGCTTCGCTTCGGATAATCGGCCGAGATCGGCGAGGGCGAGTCCGCTATCGATGTGCGCCTTGGCGTGGCGCGGATCCAGTTCGATGGCCCGCTCGCTGGCCGCCAAGGCCTCACCGCTTTCCCCAAGGCCTAGCAAAGCTTCGGACAAGTTGAAGTAAGCGTCCGCCGATTGCGGCGCGAGCCTGACAAGCCGCTTGTTGTTCTCGACCGCATCCCGGAAGCGGCCGAGCACCGTCAGCGCGGCGCCGCAATTCAGCAAGGCGGGAAAGTAATCGGGCGTAATCCCGAGCGC
>JBDTTE010000043.1:0-16857 GCA_039930785.1 Betaproteobacteria bacterium
GGCTGTCCCCTTACGGATAGCGCCCTCGCCGACCCCACTACTTCAGTTTCCCGCGCCATTCCATTTCCAGGGTTCAGGAAGGGGCTCGCTCTCCGGTCCGCTATTGGGCATGGTGGCACCCAGCCGCTTCACTTGATGCTCGACATCCCGATGCCCGGTTTTCGGAGCGCGCCCTCATGCGCGGATCCCAGGACAAAGTACATGGTGGCGCCGACGCCCTCCTCGCCTTCGGCCCAGATGCGTCCGCCGTGCCGCTCGATGACGCGATGCACGGTGGCAAGCCCGATGCCGGTGCCGGAGAACTCTTCTTCGCTGTGCAGCCTCTGGAACGGCGTGAACAATTTCTCCGCGTACTTCATGTTGAAACCCGATCCATTGTCACGCACGCGATAGACAATGTCGCCGTTGGCGCGCTCCGCGCGGAGTTCAATTCGCGCGGCCGGTACCTTGGCGGTGAACTTCCACGCGTTGCCGATGAGATTGTCCAGCGCGATGCGCATCAGGCGGCTGTCCGCGTGGACAACCAGCCCTTCCTCGATTTCGCATTGCGGATTCCGGTCCGGATAGTTCTTCCTGAGTTCTGCGACGGTGGCTCGCGCCAGTTCCGACAGATCGACGGATTTGCGTTCCAGATGCGCCCGACTGATGCGCGAAAGATCGAGCATGCCTTCGATGAGTTCGTTCATGCGCCGCGCCGAATCGCATACATGACCAAGATATTCCCTGGCCTCCCCGTTAAGCTGGTCGGCGTGATCCTCGAGCAGCATTTTGCTGAAGCCGTCGATGGTGCGAAGCGGCGCGCGCAAGTCGTGTGAAACCGAATAGCTGAACGCCTCGAGTTCCTTGTTCTTCTTCTCAAGTTCGCCGACCATCTCGGCCCGCGTTTCCGCAAGCTCGCGCGCCGCGCGTGCCTCCGTCGCCTCCAGCTCCTTGTGCAGCAATTCTTCGCGGATGCGCCGGTTCTCATCCTCGAACTGCTTGCGGCGGATCTGCGCCCGCACGCGCGCCTTGAGGACTTCCATGTCGCTCGACTTGGAGATGAAGTCATCCGCGCCGGCGGCCAGGCCCTCGATCATCGTCTCGCGGTCTTCCAGGGCGGTCAGCATGATCAGCGGAATATCGCGAACAACGGGCGCGGATTTGATCTGGCGGCAGGCTTCGGTGCCCCCCATTCCCGGCATCATCAAATCCATCAATATGCAATCGACCGGCTGCACGGCCAGCATTTCGAGCGCTTCTTCGCCGGAGTGCGCGAGGACGACGTCGTAGCCCTCGATGCGCAGCGCATCCGACAGTTCATGCAGATAGGTCGGACTGTCGTCGACTGCGAGTACCTTTTTTGGACCGAGCAAACTGGAAGTCGATTCGACGCCTACGCTGAGCGTCGCCGACCGCAATACCGCGCCGAGACGCGCGAGGATGAGTTCGACGTCCTGATCCTTGCGCACGAAGGCATCGGCGCCCGCATCCAGTGCGCGCAGTTCCGCGTTTCGATCGTCGCTCGCCGTCAGCAGCAGGCAGGGAATGTTGCGCAGGGCCGTGTCGATGCGCACATGCCGGATGACGGTGGGTCCGTCGATTCCGGGCAGTTCGCCGTCGACGAGGATCGCACCCGGCCGATGGTCGGATGCGAGGCGCAGCCCAGCCTCGCCGGTCCCGGCGAGCAGCGTTTCATAGCCCTCGGCCTCGAGCGCCTCACGCAGCGTTTCGCGAAACGTCACGCTATCGTCGATGACCAGCACCGCGGGTTTGCGCGCCACGGGGCTGGCAATGCGGCGCATGAGTTCGCGCGCGCGTGAAACGACGTAGGCCGTGTCGTAGGGTTTTCCGACGTATTCATCGGCCCCGGTCTGCAGCCCGCGGATGCGGTCCTTGACCTCGGCTTCCGTCGACAGCATGAGTATCGCCGCACCGGCGCCATTTTCGCTGCTGCGGATTTCGCCCAGCAGATCCGTGCCCACGCCATCGGGCAGCAACATGTCGAGCACGACCACATCGACACTGGATGTTGCCAGTGCTGCGCGCGCTTCTTCGAGGCTCGCGCAAGGCAGGCAGCGGAATCCCGCGACCTCGAAGGCGCTGACCAGGTCCATGCGCACGGTCATGCTGTCGTCAACGACCATTACGGTGGCAGTCATGGTTAGCGTCCTTTTCCGCCAATTCGCGGCCGAAAATCCGACGAGAATCGGCGCCATGCTGCGTTGTGAATCCTCGCCAGGTGTGCGCACCGAAGCGTGGAGCAGGGGCCCCTTGGGGATGCGACCGTGCAGGTGGGCATTAGCACGCGATGACTGCCCGTGCGCCAGCATCCCGCTACCGGGTCGCATCCCCACGAGTGGGGCCCCTGCTCCGCCGTCCGCGGGCGCACCTGGCTGCGGCTCACGCCTTGCCTGACACCGATTTCGCAGATTTTCCGACCAGCGTCGAATATAGTCATGTTCGAACAAAATTTAGATATCAAAATGTGGCCGCCATTCCACGAATCAGCGGAACAGGACACTAGGGCCGATCCTTGAAACGTGAGGATGACAAAGCAGCGAGCGCGGAGCCGATTTCACCTATCGGCAGTACGCGTTGCGCGGCACCCAGCAGTATCGCTTCGCGCGGCATGCCGTAGACGATCGAGGTCGCCTCATCCTGCGCGATGGTCGCCCCACCGGCGCGATGGATCTCCAGCAATCCACTGGCACCATCGCGCCCCATGCCGGTCAGCAGGCACGCTGCCGCCGCATCGCGGTACTCGCGCGCCAGGGATTCGAACAGGACATCGACGGATGGCCGGCAGGAGTGGCGCTCCGGTGCAGCAGTCAGCCGCACGCGACCGGCCGCCACTTCCATGTGTACGTCGGCAGGCGCCATGAGCACGCGGCCGGGAACGCCGATCACCGGTTCGCCGTCGCGCGCGTAGGTAACGCGGTGGGGCGTCTGCCCATCCAGCCATTCCGCGAAAGCACTCGCAAAAGGCTGGCCGATGTGCAGCACCAGCAGGATCGGCAGCGGAAAATCCCCGGGAATCGCCTTGAGCACGTTGACGATGGCTGCCGGTCCGCCCGTCGAGGCGCCGATTCCGACCACGCGACACAATTGGCCGGACGGATGCACCGAAGCGCCCTGCGCGGGTTCGCGAATGTAGTTGTTCAGGCGCGCGCGCGGATGCGTAATGGCCTTGATGCGCGATACGAGCTTGACGGTGGAGATGAAACGGCTGTCCCAGTCGTCACCGTAGTAGCCCATGGGCTTTTCCAGCACATCGATCGCGCCGGCGGCGAGCGCCTCGTAGGTCTTGAACAATTCCCCGCGGTTCGTGGATGACGACACGATGAGGATGGGCGTCGGAAAATGCGCCATGATGAATTCGGTGGCTGCGAGCCCGCTCATCACCGGCATCATCATGTCCATCGTGACCACGTCAGGCCGGAGTTCGCGACACAGCTCGATCGCCCGGCTGCCATCGCCCGCTTCGCCGACCACCTGGATTTCCGCGTCGCCTTCGAGCACTTCGCAAAGCCGGCGGCGCACGGTCATCGAGTCTTCCGCGACCAGCACGCGGACCGGTGTGGCGCTCATCCCACCACCTTGCGAATGCGCTCGAGCAGGTCGACCTGGTTGAATTCGCTTTTGACGATGTAACCGTAGGCGCCGGCCTCTTCGCCGCGCTTGCGGTCTTCGGGCTCGTTGCGCGACGTCACCAGGATGGCGGGAATCTTGCGCAGTTCCGGATCGGCCCGGGTACGTGCCACGAACGCAAAGCCGTCCATGCCGGGCATCTCCACATCCACCAGGAACAGTCCATAGGTGTGCTCGCGCACTTTCACCAGCGCATCTTCCGCTGAGGTGGCGACATGCGCCTCATAGCCAGCCGCCTCAAGGATGCTCTGCTCGAGCATGCGCGTGGTCGGCGAGTCGTCGATTACCAGGATAGGGAGACGTCGCGTGGGCCGGGTGGCCGCCGCCGGGCCCGTGCTCCTGGCGCGCGCGGACAGGCCGCGTGCGTCCAGAACGATCTGCGGATTGCCTTCGCCATCGAGCGAGGCCCCCGCCACGATCGGATCGACAGGGGCCAGTTTCGGTAGCGCTCGCAGCACGACATTGTGGGCGCCGACCAATCGGTCTACACCGACCGCGGTCAACGTTCCATCGACTTCGAGGACCACAGCCGAACGCGCGACGGATTCGGCCGACGGTGAGTGGCTGGCGGACAGGTATTGCGCGAGTTCGACAAGCGGAATGGCCTTACCCTCGTGGATCACGGTTTTGCCGGCCGGCGTGTGCGCCACGTCGTGCGGCCCGATGCGCAGGGCCAGCTGCACGTCATCCAGCGGAATGGCAACGCGCACACCCGCAGCTTCCACGATCAGGGCGTCGAGCGAGGAAAGCGACACCGGCACGGCGATCTCGACGACCGTCTTCGCGCGCGCCTGCGTTTCGATGCGCACCGTTCCGCCGAGGCGTTCCGCCGCTTCGCGCACGACATCCAGGCCAACGCCGCGCCCCGATACTTCGGTAACGGAGCTGGAGGTGCTGATGCCGCCCTTGAGCAAAAGTTGAAACAGCTGTTCCGCGCCGAGACCCTGCACATCGGCGGCAAGCAAGCCCTTGCGCCGCGCGCTTGCGCGGATGGCGTCGACATCCAGGCCGCGGCCGTCGTCGTGGCAGGCGAAGACCACACGCTCCCCGCGTCGCGCCACTTCCACGCGGATGCGCCCTTCCCCGGGCTTGCCGGCGGCCTTGCGCTCCGCTTCTGTTTCGATGCCGTGCGCGACCGCATTGCGCACGAGTTGCACGAGTGCGCCCTGCAGGACGCCCAACACCTGCGCGTCCAGGCGCACTTCGCTGCCGCTCATCGCAAACGCGACGCGCTTGCCAAGCGCCTGTGCGGCGTCACGCGCGGTACGCTCCAATGATCCGGACACCGCGCCCGCCGGCAACAGGCGCATGCGCTCGGCGGCGTCGCGCGTCTGGCGGACTTCGCGATCGACCTGATCAATGCCGATTGCGAATTTGCGCTCCAGCCCGCCGATCAGTTCACGCAGTTCCTCCGCGATGGGCGCGATGCGCGCCAGCGCCACCGCGGCGGTGGCCTGCGCGTCCGCCTGCCTGCGTGGCGCCGCAACCTGATCTGAAACAAAATTGGCGAGTTCGCGAGTACGGACCAAGGTCTGCGCCGCCTGGCGAATGCCAGCCAGCTGCGTATGGATTTCCGCCATGCCATCGAGCAAGCCGTCCATCTCGGCAACGTCTGCGCGCACGGTGTTGAAAGCCTCGCCGGCAGCGGGCACGGATCGACCGGGCGTCGCGGCCTTTTCGTCGTTCGCCGGGGTCAGGGCAGCCGTCCGGTCGGCGATGCGGTCGACCAACCCCAGGATCGCGTTGACGTCATTGCGTGGAACGGCGGATAGGCCCTCGCGGTGCGGCGCGAGTACGTCTTCAATGGCGTGGGCCGCATCGGCGATTTCGGGCTGCTTGACCACGCGTGCGGCGCCTTTTAGCGTATGGGCAATGCGCAGCAGGCGGGCCACGATTGGCGCGGGCGGACCTTCCTTTTCCAAATCCAGCACGTGACGCGCAAGCTGCTCCGCCAGTTCGCGCGCCTCAATCCGGAAATACTTGTATGGATCCTGCGCCATGCGTTACGCGCGGAATGCCTGCGGGCGCACCAGCCGCATCAGGTCGCCGGACAGAGTCGTGAGCTGAGACGCCGTCTGCATGATTTGCCCGGAACTGGCCTCGGTTTCCTTCGTCGTCTGTGCGACGTTTCCAATGGCCACATTCACCTGCTCGACTGCGGTCGACTGCTGTTTGGTGGACAGTTCGATTTCCCGCGCCGCTTCCGTCGTGGTGGAAACCAGTGCCGCTATCTGTTTCAGCGCGGCAGCGACATCACCGAATTGCTTCGAACCCGCGTCCACTGCCTTGGAACCGCTCTCGGTGGTCATGACCGTCGTGTTGACGGCCCCACGCACGTCGTCGATCAGCGCGCGGATCTCCTTGGTTGATCCGCCGACGCGATCTGCGAGCTTGCGGATTTCCTCGGCGACGACGGAAAAGCGCCGCCCGGCCTCACCGGCTCCAGCCGCTTCGATCGTGGCGTTGATCGCAAGAATGTTGGTCTGCTCCGCCAGTTCCGAAACGATGTCGAGTACCGAGCCGATCTGCTGGGACTTCTTGCCCAGTTCGAGCATGTGCGAAACGATCAGGTCGACCTGGCGGCGGATGGCGCTGAAGGATTCCTGGGCCGTGTCGACCGTCCCCTGGCCGGACTTGGCCGAACCAGCCGTCTGGGCAGCAATCTGTGCCACGCGCTTCGCGCTTTCGGCGATCTGGCGCGACGTCGCCATCAGTTCGCTGATAGTCGTCGTGATTTCGTTCATGGCAGTCGCCTGCTCTTTCGAACTGGTGGCCTGCTGATTGGCTGCCGCCTGCAACTCCGTCGAGGAACTGCGCACCAGGCCCACGGCAGTGCCGATCTGCGCGGTCAGGGATCGCGTGAGCATGAAACCGGCCAGCACCGCAATCACCAGACATAACACCGTGCCGGCGAGGATGGTCCATTTGCCGCTGGCGGCGGCCGCTTCCGCCTCTTCGGCGCGCTGCTTGAGCAACTCATGCTCTTCGTGCTCCATTTCGTCGAGGACGCGGCGCAACTCGTCCATCGACCGCTTGCCTTCGCCGACGCCTATGGCCTTGGCGCTCGCCTCGAATCCTTCGGTGCGGCGGATCTCCAGCGTACGTTTGAGTTCCGTTATTTTTGCAGCGCTGATCTCCTCGACCTGCCCCTCGCGCTTCAGCTGGGCCGGGTTATCCGAAATGAGCTGGCGCAGGGTCTTCAATTCCGCCGGCAACGATTCGAGGGCGGAACGATGCGGCTCGAGGTAGGGATCGGAACCCGTTATGACAAAGCCGCGCTGCCCGGTCTCGGCATCCTTCATCAGGCTCAGCACCCGGGCCAGTGACTCGATCACGGCGTGCGAGTGGGTCACCGTATGACCGGAATCGACCAGCACGCTCAGGCTGCGGTACGCGACGCCTCCTATGATCACCAGCAACGCAATCGACAGTGCAAAGCCGATGGCAATTTTTCTGCCGAATGTCCACATGCTAGGTCTCCTTGGATACGCCAACTGTTGTGCAACGCCTCGCGATTTCCGCCGCGATGGAAGGAATGCTGATCACCGGGCGGGAGCCCCCTTCAGTGTGGGCCACCGCGCCAATGTGTTGGGCCTTGGTGTTCACGGAATCGGCGGTGGCGATTTGCGCCCCGGCTACGTTGAGGTGGCGCTCGAAGTCGTCAAAGGCCAGTCCGAAGGCGTGCGCGCCGCCGCACAGCGCCAGCCAGCGCGGCACGCGCAACGGCGCGTGATAACCCAAGAGCACGGCCAGGCTGTAGACCGGCACGAGTTCGCCGCGAATGCCCGCCAGTCCGAGCAGGCCGCCGATTGTTGTCGGCAGCGGTGCGATGACGCGATCGACCTGCAGACCGCCGATTTCCGCAACTTGGATCGCGTATGGATTTGCGTCGACGCGAATGGCGAGGAGATGGGTGTTCTGGACCTTGCGCGTCGTGGCCGCGACAGCGAATGCCTGGTCGAACTCCTTGCGCAGCGCAGCTGCGAGCCCGGCGTTTGCGGTGCCCGGCGCACTCATGGTTTACCTCCGCACGCCACGAGCTCAGCGCGACACAGTGCGAGCAACGCGTCGCGACCAAAGCCGCCGCCGAACAGCACCAGCCGTGAGGCGTCCTCGCCCTGCAACAGCGTCAGCGCGCGCGCGAATTCGGAACGTGCAGCTGCGCGATCTCCGGTCCGGCGCGCCAGCAACCCGAGATGCAGGCGCGGCATGGCGAACGCCGGATCGAGGTAGGCGGCAACGCGGTCCTGTTCCGCGGCGGCGGCGGAATCGCCCTTGCTCTCCAGGCACAGCGCCCGCAGGTAGTGGGCGCCGGCGTTGAGTTCATCGATCAGCAGCAATTCCGTGCACGCCGTTTCCGCTTGCGCGATCTGTCCGGCGTGTACCAGCAGCGCGGCGCGCAGCAACAGTGCCTCCGGGTCCTCCGCGGATTCGGCGGAAAATTTTCCGGCAAGCGCGAGCGCGTCGTCGTAGCGCTCCTTTTCGAGCAGATCGAGCAACTGCGTGCGATGGTTTGTTGCCACGGGCGTCGCTGCATCCTGACGCTGGTCCATCGACTGCGAAGCGTTGCTCAGGTTCGCGATTCGCTCACTCGCGCGCTGGATCGCTTCGACCCAGGTCGCACCATCGTCCACCAGCACCAGCGTCGGCAGGATCTCGGATCCGGCCGCAAAGGGCAGCGACGCGTGTTCGCGCTGCGGTACCCCGCGTTCCGATGGCCCCCTGGTCCGGTAGTAAAACGTATCGTGCGTATGCTCCAGATGAAAATCCTGGGATAACCCTCGCAGCGTCTCGGCGTGGCCCAGGAACAGGTAACCGCCGGGGGCGAGGGATCGCGCTATGCGCCCGATCGCGGCACGCGCGTTTTCGGGAGTCAGGTACATGATGACGTTGCGGCAGAACACGATGTCGTAGCTTTCCGGCTTCCACAGGTCCGCATTCTCCTCGACGAGATTGCGCTCTTCGAACACCACCGCATCGCGAACGGATTTGTCGAGCACGAAATCCTTGCCCTCGGTCGCGAACCAGCGTCGCTGGGTTTCCGGACTCGTTTCGCGCAGCGACCAGGCCGTGTAACGCGCCCGCCTCGCCTTCTCCAGCACCTCCGCATTCACGTCGATCGCCCTCACGGAGATTTTCCATGACGGATCGGGCACGTTCTCGCGCAGGATGATTGCCAGCGAATAGGCTTCCTCGCCTGAGGCGCAACCGGCCGAGAGCACGCGCAAATGCCTTGTCCCCTGTCGGGCCGCCACGCGAGCCGGCAGCGCGTTGTACATCAGCGCACGGAATTGATCCTTGTTGCGAAAGAAGTAGGTTTCGTTGACGGTCAGGTCGATGGCGAGCGCACGCAGTTCGTCGAGCCAGTGACCGGCCGATTCCAGCCGACCCAGATACGCCGCGGAACCCTGGCCTACGGTGTCCTGGCGGTGTTTCAGGACGTCGGCGAGAAACGGGAGCTTGCTGTCGTCGAACTTCAGTCCGAGCCGCCCGGAGACAATCTCGCGGAAACGTTCCACGTCGATCGAATCGGCGAATGGCGTCATGCGGTTTGCGCGGACTGCATCGATCGCCATACGGAATCAGGAACGATGCGCGCCGTCTGCAGGACGAGGAGAAGTTCCCTGTCCAGCATGCCAACGGCGGACACCAGATCGGCATTGGCCGACCGCAAAAGCGGGGGCAAATCATTCAAGGCAACCGCAGCGAGCGAGCGAATTCCCACGACCTCTTCCACCGCGAGGGCAACGTGGTTCCGGTCAATTTTCAGCGTAACGAAGCGGGTCGGCGAAGCTGGCGTCTCAGAACCGAGCAAGGATCCGACGTCGACGACTGGAATGGCGGTGCCGCGGATGACCGACATGCCGCGCACAAAAGAAAGCGATCCCGCCAGGGGCGTTACCGGCATCGGCCGCATCGTTTCCGCCACGTACTCGAGAGGCACCGCGCAGAGATGCGTGCGCACGCGACACAGCAGCGATAGCTTCGCTTCGTGGTTGCCCTGGCTTGATTCCGGACCCTGTTTCACGTTTCGGTGCTGCGTTTTTCCCGGCGTTGAAAACCGGTGTTCAAACATGCAACGGCTTCGAGTATTGCATGTTTAACCTCATGAGTCCGCAATGAAAACGAGCGGCGTCCCGGAGCTCGTCCTTTGTAGGATAAATACCGACAGCCAATGGCGGGTTCGTCTTACATTTTCAGGACCGCCATGCGCCGAATGCCCGATCCAGAGTGTGGCGGGGTCAAAACCCGGAAATGCGAGTGGACCCGGGCCGCGCGCGCCGCGTGGAGACTCGATCGCAATTGAGGAGAGGGCACGCGATCGGGTGCCCGTTATCGACGGCCCGCTTGCATCAAGCCAGCGCTGCGCGCGAGATCAGTCGGCCGAACGCACCACGAGAACCGCATTCGTGCCGCCGAATGCAAAGGAGTTCGACATCGCGGCGCGCAGGCCGGGAATCGCGCGCGCTTCGTTCGCGACATAGTCGAGCCCCAGCTGCGGATCCGGTTGTCGCAGGAACATCGTCGGCGGAACCGTGCGCCTCGCGAGTGCCTGCACCGTCGCCACGAATTCGACTGCGCCGGCCGCGCCCATGAGATGTCCATGCATGGATTTGGTGGCACTAACCGCGAGGCGTGTCGCGTGCTCCCCGAAGGTGGTGCGCAGCGCTTCCGTCTCGACCCGATCTCCCACCAGCGTCGCCGTCCCGTGCGCATTGACATGGCCGATCTCCTCGCGGGCGAGATTTGCGTCGGCGAGAGCGGCGCGCATCGCACGCGCCTGGCCGGCGCCATCGGGTTTGCTCAAGTGCGTCGCATCGTTACGGCATGCGTAGCCCGCAAGCTCTGCCAGGATCGGTGCGCCCCGCCTGGTTGCGCTGTCCCATTCCTCCAGAACGACAAACGCGGCGCCTTCTCCCAGAACAAGGCCGGTGCGGTCGGCGGAAAACGGCCGACAGGAAGCCGCCGGATTTTCCGCGTCTTCCAGCGCGAGGACCTGCAGCATCTCCCAGCTTTTCAGCACGCCGAAGGTCAAGAGCGCTTCCGTCCCGCCAGCGACGGCCACGTCGATTTCTCCGGAGCGGATCGAGCGCAATGCCTCCCCCACCGCAACGGCGCCGGAGGCACACGCATTGGCGTACGTGAGGCACGGGCCCTGCGCCCCGGCGAGCATACCGACGTGCGCGGCCGGTGCATTGGTCATGGCAAGGACGACCGACAGGGGACGAACGCGATTTTCGCCACGCGCGAACACCGCTTCGTATCCCTCCTCCATGGTGGTGGCGCCCCCGAATCCGCAGCCCACAAATACGCCGCGCCGCTCGGGATCCGTTGCAGCGTCGGGTTGTCCGGCGTTGTGCAATGCTTCGCGCGCCGCCACGACCGCCATGCGCGAGACACGGTCCATTTGGGAAAGCATGGACGGCGTAAAACCCGCCAGATCAAGATTGACGATGCGTGCGCCGACTTGAATGCCGAGGCGCTCGACGCGTGGAATGTCGAGCCGACCGATGCCGGACTTGCCCGCGACCAGCGCATCGAAAAAAATCTCCGCACCGGTACCGACAGGAGAAACGACCCCCAGTCCGGTGACCGCAACACGACGCGAGCCTGTCATCCGATCAAGCCCCGGCCGCGTTCCTCTTCAGCACGGTGTCCACCAGTACCGCAATGTCGTTCACGGTGGTGAGGTCACCGCGCTCTTCGGACAACCGGATCGAGAACGTGTCCTCCAGCTTGAACATGAATTCGATCGTGGTCAGCGAGTCGATGCCCAGATCGGCCAGGGGCTGGTCCGGACCGAGGCGCTCAATCGGCAGGTCGTATTCCTTGGAAAGCATTGACTGTATTTGCGATAAGGTATCCATCGTTCTCGCTGAAACGTTTTGCATGTTCCGCCTTAACAATCGTCATGGGCAGGCGCGGCCTGCAAGTCTTTGCGGACATGGGCTGACCTGTCCGGGCGCCGCAAAAATTCGGGGTCTACGCGGCGCCGCTTCCGTGACCCTGTGCAGGCGTGGATGCAGTTGAAAGGTGTGCGTAAACATCCCATCCAATATTGTGACAGATTATTTCAGGAAGTCTGATAACCTCTTATTTCTTAGGCGATGAGCGTCCGGTCGGAACCAGAATGGGCGGCTTCCCAGCCCGTATTAAATTATGCCGTATAAGTGTGTTAGCCGTTGAGCGTCGGGCTGGATAGCCGTTATTCCATTTGAACCGCGCCGCCGCGCGGTCGACTTTCTGCACTAAATTGAATAATCGGGGGCCGACACGTGCGGCCCCTTCAATCGTCCCCCTGCGGCAAACCGGTCGCGGGGCAATATTGGAATGCGCACGAAGTTGCCGTGCCAGGAAGGCCAATTCTTGACTTACCACATGCAGGAGCAGCGGTTGCAACGCGTGAATATCGTCTGCGATTTCGACGGCACCATTGCGCTGGAGGATGTGACCGACAGCCTGCTCGAACGATACGCGGATCCGTCCTGGGTCCGCATCGAGGAACGTTGGCGGGCGGGTGAATTCGGTTCGCGTGAATGCATGGCCCGCCAGGTCTCCCTGATCGACGCGAGCAGCAAGGAGCTTGACCGGTATCTCGACACGGTCGAGATCGACCCGACTTTCCGGTCTTTCGTTGACGCTTGCGAGAGAAGCGACGGCATCGCGTTGAACGTCGTCAGTGACGGCATCGATTACGCGGTGAAACGCGTATTGGCCAATCACGGCCTGTCCCGGCTGCGCGTGCAGGCCAATGCCCTGATCGCCCTGCCGGGCGATCGTTACCGCCTTGACTTTCCGCACGCCACCACTGCTTGCACCGTGCAGGCCGGAACCTGCAAGTGCGCCATTGCGCGCAATGATTTTGCGGCCTCGGCGAACAAACCGGCTACCTTTCTGATAGGCGACGGCACATCTGATTTCTGTGTCGCTTCGCAGGCGGATTTCGTATTCGCGAAGGATCGCCTGCTGGCCCATTGCCAGGCGAAGGCGATCCCTCACATGCCCTTCGACACTTTTGCCGACATCGAGCGCGAGCTCGCAGACGTAGTCGGCGGATTCGACCATTCCATCCAACATTCAATGCCCCTCACGGAGACCCCGAGTGACGCCTGACGAGCAAGTCCTGCAAGATGAAGCCAAGTACTGTTCGTTTGGTGACACGGTCCACTACCTCGAGCCCCCCAAGATATTCGCGCGATGCGAAGGCTCGTTCCTCTATGACACGCAGGACAGGCCCTACCTCGACCTGCAGATGTGGTATTCGGCCTGCAATTTCGGCTATGCCAATCCGCGGCTGAACAACGCGCTCAAGCGCCAGATCGATACCCTGCCCCAGCTCGCCAGCCAGTATGTACACAAGGAAAAAGTGGAGCTGGCCAAAGGCATCGCCCAGCGCGTCGAAAAAACCTGGAACATGAAAGGCCGCGTGCATTTCAATGTCGGCGGATCGCAATCCATCGAGGATGCGCTCAAGCTGGTACGAAATGCATCGGGCGGCAAAAGCCTGATGTTCGCCTTCGAAGGTGGCTATCACGGCCGCACGCTGGGTGCTTCTGCCATCACCTCGTCTTATCGCTACCGCCGACGGTACGGACATTTCGGCGAGCGCGCGCAGTTCGTGCCGTTTCCATATTGCTTCCGCTGCCCGTACGGAAAAAAGCGCGAAGACTGCGGCTTGTATTGCGTGGACCAGTTCGCGCGCCTGTTCGACACGGAGTACGCCGGCGTATGGGATCCGAAAGCCAATGCAGCCGAGTTCGCAGCATTCTTCGTCGAGGCGATCCAGGGCACGGGCGGCTATGTTATTCCGCCGCCTGGCTATTTCGAGAAACTCAAAACGATCCTCGAAGCGCGCCGGATCCTGCTTGTCGATGACGAGATCCAGATGGGTTTTTATCGCGCCGGAAAATTCTGGGCGATCGAGAACTTCAACGTAAAGCCGGACATCATCGTGTTCGGCAAGGCGCTGACGAACGGCCTTAACCCGATCGCGGGCGTCTGGGCGCGTGAGGAACTCATCAATCCCGAACTGTTTCCGCCGGGATCGACGCATTCGACGTTCTCGTCCAACCCGCTTGGCACCGCAGTCGCGCTTGAAACCCTCAAGCTGATGACGGAAACGGATTACGAAACCCTGACCCGCGAGAAAGGCGCTTACCTGCTCGAGCAGCTGCGCGACCTGAAACGCCGGTACAAGATCATCGGCGACGTCGATGGCATGGGCATGGCGCTGCGCATCGAGATCTGCGGGGACGACAGCTTCACGCCCGACAAGGCCATGGTCGATCGCATGGTGGACGAAGCGATGAAGGCCGACCTTGAAGTCGGCGGCAAGCGCTACGGCCTGGTACTGGACATCGGCGGTTACTACAAGAATGTCATCACGCTCGCGCCGTCACTCGACATCAGTTACGAAGAGATGGATCTCGCCATGCAGCTCCTCGACCATCTGTTCAGTCGGGTGACGCGTGGCAAGCGCGCGTGACCATTCGTTGCATAACCGAAGCAATCCGAAAGACCCGACTTGAAAGAACCCAAACCCTATCCGGACAGCAGTCGCTGGCAACAATGGCTGTACAGCTGGTTCGGCAAAGCGCCCCTTTCCGGGGTGACCGAAACCGCCGTGCAAAATGCCGGAGATTCCCGGATCGTCGACCGGAGTTTTCGCTTCGGTGAGGGCGAGGCAGCAGTCCTGCTGATTCACGGCCTGACGGGTACCCCGGTCGAAATGCAGGCCGTGGGTCGCGGGCTCGCGGCGAAAGGCTTCACCGTCTACGGAATGCAGCTTCCCGGCCACTGCGGCAGTGAGAGCGACCTGCTGCGCACCGGCTGGCAGGACTGGTATCGCGGTGTCGAAGCCGCGTGGCGCGACATTGCATCCCGCCACAACGATGTATTCGTGGCCGGGCTTTCCATGGGCGCGCTGATGGCCATGCACCTGTCGGCCCAACACCCCGACAAGATTCGCGGTCTCGGCCTGTACTCGACGACCTTGATCTACGACGGCTGGGCCATCCCCAGGCTTTCCTTCCTGCTGCCGCTGTTTTTGCGCACACCGATGGGCGAACGCTACCGCTTCATCGAAAACTTTCCGTACGGGATCAAGAACGAGCGCCTGCGCCAGGTCATTCACGCCGCCATGATGTCCGGCCAGAGCGATGCGGCCGGAAACCTGGGCATGCTGGGACGCTCATTACTCGAATTGCGCAAACTGATCCGCGTCGTCAAGCGCGAGATGCCATCGGTTCGCACGCCGGCGTTGGTACTGCAGGCGCGCGACGATGATGTAACCAGCCCGAAGAATGCCGAATATGTTGCGCGGCACCTGGGCGGCAGCGTGAGCGTCGAATACCTCGACGACTGCTATCACATGATCACGATCGACCAGCAGCGCGATGAAGTCATCCGCCTGTCCGCCGAATTTTTTCATCGCTGCCTGAAGCGCCCCCTGCCGGGTCCGGTGCAAACCACTGCGGCCCGCTCGCTGGTGCACGCCGAAGAGCAGCGCTGAACCGGCCCGGCCCCTGCGAAAATCTGTCGTCTCAGGGCTGCCCGGCGACAAGCGCGGCGCCGCAGACGATCAGGCCCAACCCCAGCCACCGCTTGAGGTCGATGGTTTCCCGCAGAAGCCAGCGCGAAAACAGGGTTACGGCCACAAAGCTCAGCGCACCCAGCGGATAGGCCGTGCTGATGTCGAGCGATTGCAGCGCGCCACTATATAAAAGCGCTTCGAAGACAAACAGGACAATCCCGAGCGCCAGCCATTCCCGTTTGCGTACCGACAGAACGGCGGATTTCTTCAGGCAGACTTGCGCGAAGCCTTCGATCGCGGAACTCAACACTACGAGAATGATCCCCGCCAGCGGCGTATTCACGATCTCACCCCCGGGTTATGCTCTGAATGCGACTCGCTCTGGCTCACCAGCCACACGCCGCCGAGGACGCACAGCACGCCGGCCACTTTCGTTGCGCCGATGTGTTCGCCGAATAAAAATGCGGACAACACCAACACAGTGACGTAACTTAAGGACGTGATGGGTTGTGCAAAACTCAGGTCGGCATGTTCCAGGACTTTCATCCAGTTGAACAGTTGCAGCAGGAATACGACCGCCAGGACGATGAATAGCGGTTGGTGCAGGACGCCCCACGCCGCCTGGGATAATCCGGCATCGGAGGGCAGGCCTGCGACGCAGTACTTCCAGAGCAACTGGCCGACCGTGTCGAGGATGGTGGCGAGCGCGATGCCGAATATCAGCATGCGCCTGGAAGAGAAGTCGATTTTCATGAGGAGAGAATCATAACGAATTGGCAATTGATCCAATGAAGAGTTCGCGAAGCGACGTTGTCGCGAAGCGGGCCGCTGCCTGGAGACGACTTGTCGCTTGCGGCCTGGTCATCGTCGGCTGGCAATCTTTTACAGATAAAGCCCGAGCAGAAGAAGCTGTCGCGCAGGATTCGACCGAAAAATTCGTGACGGGCCGCCTTGGAGTCGGCGCGATTGTGGATTCGCGCTACAGCGGCGGCGCCGGCTACGGGGCGTTCCCCGTCCCCCTCGCTTCCATCGAAATCGCCGGCGGCGTCGCCTACGTCGACTACTGGCAGGCCGGCCTCTACGTGCTGAGCAACGAGAAAAAGAACCTGGGCCTGGCGATCGTCGCAACGCCCCGCCTGGGCTTCGGTCAGCACGATGGCCCATTGCTCGAGGGAATCACGACCAGACGGTCGAGCCTGGAAATGGGGTTGAGCGTCGACTACGGTTTTTCGGAAACGGCCGGCGTCAGCGTGGGTTACCTGCATGACGTCGTAAGCGCGAGCGATGGCAGCGTCGTCCGCCTGCTGGGGTACAAGCACGTCGACTTTTCCGAGCGCTTCGGCGTCGACGCTTTTGTCGGCGTGGAGCGATTAAACGCGCGGCTCGCCAACTATTATTATGGCATTGGCAATAACGAGTCGACTGCAACGCGCGCCCGCTACCAGCCCGGCTCTGCGACCGACGTGACGGCCGGCCTGCATTTCAATTACGACTTAGGCCGCAAGAGCACCTTGCTATTCGGATACGAGGTGACACGTCTGGGCAATGAACTCGCGAACAGCCCGATCGTCGAGCGACGATTCTCGAATCTTTTCTACTTCGGCTACGGCTGGCGTCTTTAGCAAAAAAAACCTGACACTCGGATAGGTCTTATCACGAAGCAACTGCGTTAGAAGTCAAACCTCTTGTGGGGATTT
>JBDTTE010000044.1:0-16735 GCA_039930785.1 Betaproteobacteria bacterium
CGAGGGAAACCTGATACCACTCGTCGCCATCCTTGTCGACGCCGAGGATGCCGATGTGGCCGGCGTGATGGTGGCCGCAGGAATTCATGCAACCCGAGATGTTGATATTCAGTTCACCGATGTCGTGCTGAAAATCAAGGTTGTCGAATCGTTCCTGGATCGCTTGTGCAATCGGGATCGATTTGGCGTTGGCCAGCGAGCAGAAATCGCCGCCGGGACAGGCGATGATGTCGGTCAGCAGACCGTGGTTCGGCGTGGCAAGCCCGCCAGTGCGCGCCTCCTGCCACAAGGTGAACAAGTCGCGCTCGCGCACGTCGGGCAGGATCAGGTTCTGTTCGTGCGATACACGGATTTCACCGAAGCCGAAGCGCTCGGACCAGTCCGCGACACGCTCCATCTGCTCGGCGGTGGCGTCCCCTGGTGGCACCCCCGTCTTCTTGAGTGAGAGCACAACGCTACGATAGCCGGTAACACGATGCGGCCTGACGGCGCGCCCAAACCAGCGCGCAAATGCCGCGTTGTCCTTCAACTCGCGTTCGATCGCCGGATCCGCTCCGGCAATCGTTTCGTAGTGCGGTGGCGCAAAATAAGCCGAGACGCGGGCGAGTTCCTGTTGGGTCAGGGTGTCGGGCCCGTCTTTGGTATGCGCCCATTCTTCCTCGACCTGCCGCGCGAATTCCTCCGCGCCGAGCGCCTTGACCAGGATCTTGATGCGCGCTTTATAGAGATTGTCTCGACGGCCGTGGCGGTTATACACACGCAGGCAAGCTTCGACGTAGGTGTTCATGTGCTGCCAGGGGAGGAACGCGCGAATGGTGGGTCCGACGATCGGCGTGCGACCCATGCCGCCGCCGACGATGACCCGCATGCCCACTTCGCCTTCAGGCGAGCGCACCAGATGCAGGCCGATATCATGGAAGGCCGTTGCCGCTCGATCTTCGCTTGCGCCGTTCACCGCAATCTTGAACTTGCGTGGCAGGAAAGCGAACTCGGGATGGAAGGTCGACCATTGCCGCAGGATTTCCGCGAGCGGGCGCGGATCGAGAATCTCGTCGGGCGCGACACCGGCGAATTCATCCGACGTGATATTGCGCACGCAATTGCCGCTGGTCTGGATTGCGTGCATTTCGACCGAAGCCAGGTCGGCAAGAATATCGGGGGAGTCTTCCAGGCGCGGCCAATTGAACTGGATATTCTGCCGCGTGCTGAAGTGACCGTAGCCGCGGTCGTAGCGGCGCGCAATCGAACCGAGCATGCGCAGCTGTTTGGAGGACAACAAGCCGTAAGGAATTGCGACGCGCAGCATGGGTGCATGGCGCTGGATGTACAGGCCGTTCTGCAAACGCAGCGGCCGGAATTCGTCCTCGCTCAGCGTGCCGGCGAGAAAGCGTTGCACCTGGTCGCGATACTGCGCAACGCGCTCGTTCACCATGGTGCGGTCGATCTGGTCGTAAACGTACATATCGGAGATTCCGGATTAATTCCTGGTAGGGCGATTTAGAAAACCAGCTTGCCGCCGACCAGCACGAGCATCGAGGCGAGCGCGGGACGCAGCCAGCGCTCCGCAATGCGGCCGCTGAGGTGGCTGCCGATGTAGATACCGGGCAGCGATCCGATCAACAGGTTCAGTAGCAGGTGCCAGTCGACCGTACCCATGAAGAAATGGCCGAGGCCGGCGACCGCGGTCAGGGGCACTGCGTGTGCGATATCGCTACCCACGATGCGCGTGGCGCGCAACCGCGGAAACAGCCAGAACAGCGCGGCCACGCCCACAGCACCGGCGCCGACGGAACTCAGCGCGACCAGCGCACCGATGACCGCCCCTGTGGCGACTGTCGCCGAGACGAGATGGCGCTCGCGCCAGCTTTCGCCGGCGCTGCTCTTGCCCAGACGCTGCAGCCTTTCCTTGAACAGGATCGCCAGCGCGGTGAGGATCAACGCGACACCCAGCGAACCAGTGATCAGGCCGCTCACGCGTTGTGTGTTGACCCCGAGGAAATGCATGGCCACGAGGGCAACCACTGCGGCGGGAATACTTCCGGCCGCCATCCAGCCGACCAGCTTCCATTCAACGTTACCGCGGCGGGCGTGCACCCAGACGCCAGTGGCTTTGGTCAGGGACGCGTACAGCAGATCGGTGCCAACCGCGGTAGCGGGGGGAATACCGAAAACCATGACCAGCAGCGGCGTCATCAGCGAGCCGCCGCCCACGCCGGTCAACCCGACGATGCATCCCACCAGTAAGCCCGACAGGGCGTAACCCAATTCCATTGTTCTATACCGACGGGCCGCAGAGCGCGCGCTCGTCTCAACTTGTGTCGTCGACGATGGCAAGGATCATACCGGGGCGCGTTATATTGCTTATGAATATTATGTTAGTATCAAATGCACTTTCTTCATTAAGACAATACCTTCCGACAGCCATGAAACTGCAGCAATTGCGTTATATAAGCGAAGTCGCGCGCCAGGACCTCAACCTGTCGAATGCCGCGGAATTCCTGCATACCTCGCAGCCTGGCATCAGCAAGCAGATCCGCAGCCTCGAGGAAGAACTCGGGGTCGACATTTTCGTGCGACACGGCAAGCGCGTCGTGGCCGTTACCGAGCCCGGCAAAGCGATCCTCGATATCGCGCAACGCATTCTCAAGGATGCCGAAAACCTGCGACAGGTCGGCGAGCAGTTCACCGAGGAAGACGTCGGCCGCCTGACGATCGCCACTACACACACCCAGGCGCGCTACGCCCTCCCCCAGGTCGTGCAGCAGTTCACCAAGCGCTATCCCGATGTGCGGCTTGCCCTGCGCCAGGGCAGCCCGACGCAGATATCCGAAATGGTCACATCCGGCGAAGCCGACATCGCGATCGCGACCGAAGCGATCGAACTGTACGAGGACCTGGTGATGCTGCCCTGCTACCAGTGGAACCGTTGCATCCTGGTGCAGCCCGGCCATCCGCTGTTGAAGGCGAAAAAACTGACGATCGAGGCGATCGCCGCCTTCCCGATCATCACCTACGATTTCGCGTTTACCGGGCGCTCCAAGATCAATCAGGCGTTTTCCAGCAAGGGGCTGACGCCGAACATCGTGCTCACGGCAATCGACGCAGATGTGATCAAGACCTACGTAGAACTGGGATTGGGCGTAGGAATAGTCGCGATGATGGCCTACGATCCGAAGCGGGACACGCACGTGCGCGCCATTGACGCGAGCCATCTGTTCGAACCGAGCACCACGCGAATCGGCATCCGCAAGAACAGCTACCTGCGCGGCTACACGTACGACTTCATCGAAATGTTCGCGCCGCACCTGACCCGCAAGGTGGTCACCGACGCCATGCGAACCAAGGGATAGTCAGGCGATTCACGCAGCTCGCTTGGCGAAATCGCGCAGGCGCAGGCCCATGAGCCACAAGCTGCCCAGATAAGTGGCGGCGCCGAGGGGCACCAGCATCGCGAGCTTCCCGGCGCGCGCCGCCACGCTGCCGGTCAGCCATTCGGCTTCGCTTCCCATCGAGAACCACAGCACCACGCCCATTGCTATTACCGCAAAGAGAAGTTTTCCCATGAAGGCGCGCCATCCGGGCTGCGGCGTGAAAACGCGCTGGCGACGCAGGTTGTAGTACAAGAGGGCTGCGTTAACGCTCGCCCCAAGCGAAATGGCCAACGCCAGGCCAGCGTGTTGCAACGGCCAGACCCAGATGAACACAACGTTCATGAGTTGGGTCAGGATCAGCGTGGCAACGCCGGTCTTCACCGGCGTCTTAATGTCCTGTCGCGCATAGAACCCCGGCGCCAATACCTTGACGAGTATCAATCCAAGCAGCCCGACGCTGTAGGCAACGAGCGCTTTGCGCGTCATCAGCACATCGGTCGCCTCGAAAGCCCCGTGATGAAACAGTGTGGCAATAAGCGGTATGGCCAGCAGCGCCAGCGCGACCATGCACGGAATGGCGAGCAGGAAGGTCAGGCGCAATCCCCAATCGAGCAGTCGGGAATATTCCTCCGTCGTTTTCTGCGCGAAACTCTTGCTCAGGCTCGGCAGCAGGATGGTGCCGAGCGCCGCGCCGAGCAGGCCGGTCGGCAGTTCCATCAGCCTGTCCGCGTAGTAGAGCCAGGTCACGCTGCCCGTGACCAGGAAAGACGCAAAAATCGTATTGATCAGCATGCTGATCTGGCTCACGGACACACCGAAGATCGCGGGCCCCATGAGCTTGAGCATTCTCCATATCCCTGGATCGTGCAGTTCGAGGCTGAACTTTGGCAGCATGTCGATCTTCGCCAGGAAGGGCAGCAGGAACGCTAGCTGCAGAATTCCCCCAACGAACACGGCCCACGCAAGCGCCTTGATCGGTGGATCGAAATACGGCGCCAGTAGCACCGCAAAAACGATGAACGAGATGTTCAGCAGTGCCGGGGTGAAGGCAGGAACGGAAAAGCGGCTCCAGGTATTCAAAATGCTGCCCGCGAGCGACGCCAGCGAAATGAACAGGATGTAGGGGAACGTGACGCGGAGCAGATCGACCGTGAGCTGGAATTTGTCCGGCGATGCCGAAAAACCCGGCGCACTGAGGTAGACGATGAACGGGGCGGCAAGTATTCCCACCACGCAGACAAGCAGTAAGATGATGGCGAGCAAGGTCGCCGCATGGCTGACGAAGGTTTTCGTGTCCTGCGCCGAGCGTGTATTGCGGTATTCGCTGAGGATGGGCACGAAGGCCTGCGAAAACGCCCCCTCCGCGAAAATGCGTCGCAGCAGGTTGGGCAGACGGAAAGCCACCAGGAACGCATCCGTTCCACTGCTTACGCCGAACTGCCGTGCGATGACCGCGTCGCGGACCAGGCCCAGTACCCGCGACAGCAGTGTCATGCTGCTGATGGCCGCCAGCGCTTTGAGCAGGTTCATGTGGTTTATTTGTCCCGGCGATCGAGTGCGCGCGCATTGTAACCGACGCCCCTCCGGGAATAGTCCGTCAGGGTTGCAAACCACCGGCCTACCCAGTACCATGGCGCACTTTTTTGCAAGTGCCGTCCAAGGACCCTACATGGCCAACATCGCATCAGCCAAGAAACGCGCCCGTCAGGCGGAAAACCGCCGCGCCCACAATGCCGGCCAGCGCACCGAACTGCGTTCCGCCATCAAGAACGTGAAGAAAGCGATTGCCGCCGGAGACAAAAAGGCCGCGCAAACGCAATTCCAGGCATCCCAAAGCCGCATGGATGCTATCGCCGACAAGCGAATCGTCCACAAGAACGTCGTTTCGCGGCAAAAGAGCCGGTTGTCCGCCGCTATCAAGGCGATGACCTGACCGTTCGGACGTAGAAGGCTAGCCTTTTCGGGCTGGCCGGATAACAAAAGGCCCGCGCATGCGGGCCTTTGTTTTTTCGGTCACCGATTGGTCAGGCGACCCGGATGTCCTTGCGGACCTGAAGCAACTGGCGAATTTCGTTCCTGCCGTCCCGGATCTGCAATTCGTTGTCCCCGCAGAAACTCATCAGAAAGCTAAAGGCTTCGGGGCTCATCTGCTCGAGACGGCGGTCGACGACGACGCACTTGATTCCGGACGCGATGATGGGCTTCAGGTAGGGGGAATAACTGATGCGTTGGTCCTCCCCGAACAACGACATGCAGCCACAAAGCCGTTCCGCCCAATCGCTCGGGCGAAAAGTATCACCTTCTGTCGTCACTCCAACGATGATGAGTTCGTCTATGGGCGGGCCGGACATCGTACGCATCCTCGATTCGCAGGCATCGTAGCATATTTTGCAGCGCACCAAGGCCCCCGCTGCGCGGAGCGTTTTCCGTAACCAGCTGAAATATCAGATCATTAATTTCTAGCGAGAACGGGACAAATACCATGAGGAGCTCCCGCCCGTCTCCCAAGCCAAAATCCCCCAGCGCAACCGGTCCGGGGCGACGCGGGCCACAAGAAAAACAGCCTCGCCCCTCGATCAGACGATCGCGAACGCAGCCGGGGTAAATTCCTTGCAACGCCGCACCGATTCGGATAAATATAGCCCTCGAAGTCTCACTAACTCACTCGTGCGCACGGCGGCTTATTTGCCGCCGTGTGTTTTTTTGGGTCGGGGGAAGCAACCCCGGCGGGCAATATGATGCAGCACGTAATGACGACCTATGGCCGACAGCCCATCGCCTTCGCACGCGGCGAAGGCTCATGGTTGTGGGACGTGCACGGCAAACGTTATCTGGACTGCGTTAGCGGCGTGGCTGTGACCGGCGTCGGGCATGCCCATCCGCGCGTGGTCGCCGCGATATCGCGACAAGCCGCCCGTGCGATGCATATCTCCAATCTCTACGAGATTCCCGAGCAGGAACAGCTGGCGGCGCACCTGTGCGGTATCGCGGAAATGGACAACGCCTTCTTTTGCAACTCCGGATGCGAGGCAAACGAAGCAGCCATCAAGCTGGCTCGACTGCATGGTCATCGGCGCGGCGTGGATTCCCCGGCCATCATAGTCATGGAACAGGCGTTCCACGGCCGCACGATTGCCACGTTATCGGCGACCGGCAGCCGCAAGGTGCAGGCGGGTTTCGAACCGTTGCTAACCGGATTCGTGCGCGTGCCGTACAACGACCTCCCTGCCCTCGACCAGGTTGCGGCTGCGAATCCGAACATCGTCGCCGTGCTCGTCGAGCCCGTGCAGGGCGAGAGCGGCGTCCACATTCCCGACGACGGATACATCGCGCACCTGCGGCGCATTTGCGACGACCGCGGATGGCTGCTCATGCTCGACGAGGTACAGAGCGGAATGGCGCGCACCGGAAAATGGTTCGCGCACCAGCATTTCGGCATACGGCCGGACGTCATGACCCTGGCCAAGGGGCTCGGCAATGGCTTCCCGATCGGCGCATGCCTTGCGCGCGGTGTGGCGGCCAGCACGTTCACGCCGGGCAAACACGGTTCGACCTTCGGCGGCAATCCCCTCGGCTGCGTCGCCGCCCTGACAACACTGGCGATCATCGAAGACGAGAAGCTGGTGGCACGCGCCGGCAACATCGGCAACACGCTGCGCAGCGGGATCGCCCGCAAACTGGCCGGCACGGCAGGCGTGAAGGAAGTCCGCGGCCGGGGCCTGATGATCGGCATCGAGCTGGACAGGCCGTGTGGCGAGATCGTCACTCGAGGTTTTGAAGCCGGCTTGCTGGTCAATGTCACGGCCGAGAACGTCGTCCGCCTGCTGCCGCCATTGAATCTTTCGGACGAAGACGTGCAACTCGCAATCGACGGAGTGTCCGGGTTGATCGCGACATTCCTGAATGCCACCGCGACCGCGGCCGTGGCGGACTGAAAGCGCGCGATGCAACCCACGCGCCACTTCCTGCAATTTCGCGATTTCTCCCGTGACGAACTCGAGCACGTGTTCGAGCGCGCTCGCTGGATCAAGCAGCAGTTCAAGGCTTACAAGCCCTACCAACCGCTGTTCGACCGCACCCTGGTCATGATTTTCGAGAAACAGAGCACGCGCACGCGCCTGTCGTTCGAAGCGGGCATGCACCAGCTGGGAGGGTCTGCGATCTTCCTGAGCACGCGGGATTCGCAGCTCGGGCGTGGCGAGCCCGTCGAGGACGCCGCACAGGTCATTTCGCGCATGTGCGACATCGTCATGATCCGCACGTTCGAGCAGGACATCATCGAGCGCTTCGCAGCGCATTCGAGGGTGCCGGTCATGAACGGCCTGACCAACGAATACCATCCCTGCCAGATACTCGCGGACATCTTTACGTTCATCGAGCACCGCGGGCCGATCCAAGGCAAAACGATCGCCTGGATCGGTGACTCGAACAACGTATGCAATACCTGGTTGCAGGCGGCCGAAGCCCTCGATTTCAATGTCCACGTCTCGACCCCGCCGGGCTACGCCGTGGAACCGGATCGTGCCGGCCTGTACGGCACCGACCACTATGAGGAGTTCGCCGATCCCATGGAAGCCGCGCGCGGCGCCGACCTCGTGACGACCGACGTGTGGACGAGCATGGGCTTCGAGGCGGAGAACGAGGAACGCAAGCGCGATTTCGAAGACTGGCAGGTCGACGCCGAGATGATGAAAATCGCCGCGCGCGATGCCTTGTTCATGCATTGCCTCCCCGCCCATCGTGGTGAAGAGGTCGAAGCGGCCGTCATAGACGGCAGCCAAAGCGTAGTCTGGGATGAGGCGGAGAATCGGCTTCACACCCAGAAAGCGTTGATGGAATTTCTACTGCTGGGGCGAATTGAATCGACCTGAAGAACGCCGCTGGCCCAGCCGTTGTCCGACAATGTGTCAGAAGGGAAGCATCGCAGGCTTTGGGTCAAGGCCGGCGTCCGGAGTTGAGGAAGTTATTGCCGAAGGAGCGAACATGGTCCGCACGAGCTTTGCCCGAATCGCGTTGATAGTTTCGTTTTTGTTCCCTGTCGCCGGCCTGTGCGCCGACGGCGATGTAATTTTTATTTCCGACAAGAATGGCTGCAATGTCGCCAATCCGTTCCCACAGCCTGGCGAGTCGATCACCTGGAGCGGCGACTGTAAAAACAACGTTGCGGACGGCGACGGGGTATTGCAATGGTTCATCGACGGCAAGGTCGCCGACAAATACGAGGGCTCCCTGAAGGATGGGTGGGCTGAAGGCAAGGGCACGCTGACCCGCTCGGAAGGCGGTCGCTATGTCGGCGACTGGAAGCACAGCCTGCAGGATGGCGATGGCCGCTACGAGGGCGCGGACGGCAGCTGGTATGAAGGGCAATGGAAGGACGGCCAGCCGCACGGCCACGGGCAGTATCAAGGTCCCGATGGCCGCTCTTTCGTCGGCGAATGGGTGGACGGCGTGTACGAGGGCGACACGGAAGAAGACGACGACAATCCGAACAAAACCTGAACAACAGGCATACAAGGGAAAACGTGAAGAACAAGAAAGCAAATAAGGCGATCGGCAAGGTCGTACTCGCCTATTCCGGCGGGCTCGATACCTCGGTCATTCTGAAATGGCTGCAGGACGTCTACGGTTGCGAGGTCGTCACCTTCACCGCGGACATAGGACAGAGCGGGGAAGTCGCGCCAGCCCGCAAGAAGGCCAGGCAATTCGGCGTGAAGCAGATCTTCGTCGAAGACTTGCGCGAAGAATTCGTCCGCGATTTTGTTTTCCCGATGTTTCGCGCAAACGCAGTCTATGAAGGCGAATACCTGCTCGGCACATCGATCGCGCGTCCGCTGATCGCCAAGCATCTCGTGGAAATTGCGCGCAAGACCGGCGCCGATGCCATTTCGCACGGCGCGACAGGCAAGGGCAACGACCAGGTGCGTTTCGAGCTTGGTGCCTACGCGCTAATGCCGGACGTCAAAGTCATCGCGCCATGGCGCGAGTGGGATCTTCTCTCCCGCGACAAGCTGCTCGCGTATGCAGACAAGCATGGCATTCCCGTCGATTTCAAGAAGCGCAAAGGCGGCGGCGCGCCCTACTCCATGGACGCGAACCTGCTGCACGTATCGTATGAAGGCGGCATTCTCGAGGATCCCGACTTCGAGCCGGAAGACTCGATGTGGCGCATCACGGTATCGCCGGAGAAAGCGCCAAACCGACCCGAGCATGTCGAGCTGGAATACCGGCAGGGCGATATCGTCGCCATCAACGGCAAGAAAATGACACCCGCCCAGGTGCTGACAAAGCTCAACCAGATCGGCGGCAAGCATGGCATCGGCCGTCTCGACATCGTCGAGAACCGCTACGTCGGCATGAAATCCCGCGGGTGCTATGAAACGCCTGGCGGCACGATCATGCTGAAGGCCCATCGCGCGATCGAGTCCATCACGCTCGACCGCGAAGTGCTCGCGCTAAAGGACGACTTGATGCCGCGCTATGCGCGCATGATTTACAACGGCTACTGGTTCAGCCCCGAGCGCGTGTTGCTGCAGAGCCTCATCGATGAGTCGCAACGGCCCGTGAATGGCACGGTGCGCCTGAAGTTGTACAAGGGCACGGTGCTGGTGGTCGGCCGCGCGTCGAAGTCCGATTCCTTGTTCGATTCGCGCATCGCGACCTTCGACGACGACGGTGGCGCCTACAACCAGGCCGACGCCGCCGGATTCATCCGGTTGAACGCGCTGCGCCTGCGCATCGGCGCCAAACGCGGACGAAACCAGCGCGCCCGTAAATAGCGTCGTGCCGGCCTGCGACGGATTGCAATCTGACGTTTCAGCGATTCCGCGGGAGGACTAGCCATGCCCAGCTTCGACATCGTTTCCGAAGTCAACCAGGTCGAGTTGAAGAACGCGCTCGAACAGACCAACAAGGAAGTCACGAACCGGTTCGATTTCAAGGGGTCGGACTCACGCGTCGAACACGCCGAAAAAATACTGACCTTGTTTGCCGACGATGAATTCAAGCTCGGTCAGGTGTACGACGTGCTGATCGGCAAGATGGCGAAGCGCGGGGTCGACATTCGCAGCCTCGATCGCGGCAAGATCGAAACGATCAGCGGCGACAAGGTCAAGCAGGCGATCACCGTCAAGGTCGGCGTTGACCAGGAACTCGGCAAGAAATTGCAGAGGATGATCAAGGACGCCAAGCTCAAGGTACAAGCCAGCATCCAGGGCGAAGCGGTTCGCGTTTCGGGCGCGAAAAGGGACGACCTGCAACAGGTTATCGCGCTGGTCAAAAAGAACGTGACGGATGTCCCCGTGCAGTTCAATAACTTCAGGGATTGATAGAACCGGTGACGGGTGACGAGTGACGAACGAAAGTTCGAAGCCGAGGAGCCAGATCCCCGCTATTTTTTCAGACCTTTCATCCACCGATCGTAGAGGCGGTTCGCAACGCCGCGCAGCGCGATGAGTTTTCGCTCAACGTCCTGACGCATCTGCTCCGGCTTCTGCACCGCCGGGCTTTTCGCGTTGGCAATTTCATCGGCACCCGATTTGCACCAGCTATCGATGAGATCCTGCGTCATCTCGACATGGCACTGCATGCCGAGGTTGCCGCCGATGGCGAATCCCTGGTTTTCGCAGTTGCGGTTGCCCATGATGCGAACGGCGCCGGGCGGGATGGAAAAAGTTTCCCCGTGCCAGTGGAATGATTCGAAGCTTTTGACTTCCGTACCGAACCATGCCCGCGCTTGCGGGTTATCCGCGACTTCGATTTCGCCCCAGCCGATTTCCTTGATCGCATTGCGGCCCACGCTCCCGCCCAGCGCCTTCGACATCAACTGGCCGCCGAGGCAGTGCCCGAGCACAGGCACCTCCGCGGCAACCGCTGTGCGAATCAAAGCCAGTACGGGCGGGATCCACGGCAGATCGTCATTGACGCTCATCGGGCCGCCCATGAATACCAGCCCGCTGAAATTCCCGGTGCGCACCGGTACATCCTCCCCCTCGTCCAACGCGATCAGGCGCCATGGCACCTCGTGGGCATCCAGATACGTGGCAAAATAGCCCGGGCCTTCGGTGGGAGAATGACGGAATATTGCGACAGGCTTCATCGGAAAAGGACGTTCAATGCGATTCAACATCGCAAATGTTACGCGAGTTTCAGCGCTTCTTTTTCTGATTTGCTCGTCGGCATGGGCTGCGGAAGTCAGCGTCGTGGCGCTGTTCCCCGGCAAGGCGATGCTGCTCATCGACAAGGAAAAGCCGCGCACGCTCGGTGTCGGTGAAACCTACGCTGGCGTCACGCTGATCAGCGCCGACAGCGAAGAGGCAGTGGTCTCCGTCGCCGGCAAACAGCAGCACCTGCGCATCGGCCAGGGCGTCTACAGCGCGGTGTCCCGAAAGAGTGAGCGGGCGACAGTCACTCTCGCCGCCGACCGCGGCGGACATTTCATCTCCTCCGGCAGCATCAACGGTTCCGCCGTTCGTTTTCTCGTCGACACCGGCGCGACCATGGTATCGATGAGCGTTGAAGATGCGCGGAACGCCGGCGTCAACTATCTCGCCGGAGAGCGCAGCTATTCGCAAACCGCCAACGGCGTCACGAAAGTCTTCAAGGTGAAACTGCAGGAAGTGACCCTGGGCGACATCACGTTGCGGGATGTCGAAGGGACTGTGCATGAAGGCGCCATGCCCGTTGTGCTGCTCGGCATGAGCTTCCTCGGCAAACTGGAGATGCGCCGCGAAGGCGAGACCCTCACGCTAATCAAAAAATACTGATACCCGGCGCGCCTTCCCTCAACCAGCACAGGAACCGAAGCATGATCTATGAACTGCGCATTTATCACGCCTATCCCGGCAAGCTCCCCGCGCTGAACGCGCGATTTTCCAATCACACCCTGAAGATCTGGGAGCGCTTCGGCATTCGCCAGGTCGGCTTCTGGACGACCGTCATCGGCGAAAGCAACAACGCGCTGTACTACATCCTGGAATGGGAGAACCTGGCGGAGCGGGAGCAGAAGTGGAATGCCTTCGCGACGGATCCCCACTGGATTGCGACGCGTGCGGAGACCGAGAAGGACGGCCCGCTGACGACGCACATCACCAACCTGATCCTGAGCCCGACGGCCTACTCGAAGATGCGATGAGTCAGGCCGACGACGGCGCTAGTTGAACAGGCCGTCGTTGCCCGCATCGGTCAACTGGGAAGTCGGCTGGGCGGCGGCGGATTTGCCCGCGGCCGTTTGCGGGGGACATAGCGCGAGCTGCTTGCGCTTGGATTTCGCCACCTTCGCCACTGCGCCGCCCTTCTGATCTCGAGGCGACGTCAGGGGCGGCAGCGTGTAGGTGCGCTTGAAAATGGGCCGCATGATCTGCGCGGCCGATCCGGCGTCCGCGAGCGCCGGTCTGATTGCTTTCCTGGCCTGCGGTTTGTCCGCCGTTTTTTTAGCCGGCATCGGCTTCCCCAATACGTCGCCGGCATCCGCCATCGCTTTTGATTCGGGGCTCGCGTCCGGCTTCATTGCAACCGCGGGGGATTTGGCACCCGGCTTTGGCGGATTGCAGGCCGTCTCCAGCAATTTTTCGCGCAAGGAATCCGGTTCGACCGCCGCCGGGAATTGCAATCCTTCGAGGTGCACGCGTTTGATCTCGACGCCATCGGACCCGAAATAGATCTTCAGCACGGCATCGGTGGTACGCCGGACGCAATGGTAATTTGTCAGCGATTTCACCCAGAAAAACGGCGACTGCAGGTTCGCGCTGGTTTGGGGGGAATCGAATTTCTGCCAGTCCCAGGCCTGCACCGTATTGCCGCTGCGCACGAGCGCTTCCACATCGACGTAGATGGACTGCTCGTGCGACAGCTTTACCGGTTTCCAGCGCGCGGCGCATGCCGGCCCGGCTGTCGCCAGCAGGGCCAGAAAGAGGACTAAGGCGGTTTTCACGGATTTCATGCTGGGTTACCTGTCCTGACGTATCGGTATCTCCCGGCAAATCTTAAGGTTTGCGCAGGCGCGCGGACTGTCACCAAACAGCCGGATTCCGTACAATCGAACGCCCAATCGGCAATTCGGCCCCAGCGAGGGCCCGCGCCAACATAGATAGAGAAACTATGGACGAAAAACTGATCTATAACGTCAACGTCGCCGCGCAGGAGATCCTCATCAATCCGGGCGAGATCAAGCGCCGCATTCCGCTGACCGAAAAAGCCGAGCAAACCGTCCTGGAAGGACGCCACGCGCTCGAGCGCATCCTCGACCGTCGCGACCATCGCTTGATGGTGGTCGTCGGCCCCTGCTCCATCCACGATCAGGCCGCGGCGATGGATTACGCGCAGCGCCTGAAAAAGCTTTCCGACGAGGTGTCGGACACGCTGCTCATCGTGATGCGCGTCTATTTCGAAAAGCCGCGCACGACGACCGGCTGGAAAGGCCTGATCAACGATCCGCACATGGACGATTCGTTCGACATCGAAAACGGATTGCAACTGGCCCGCTCGGTCCTGCGCGACATCAACGAACTGGGATTGCCGGCGGCGACCGAAGCCCTCGATCCGATCAGCCCGCAGTACCTGGGCGACCTGATCACCTGGAGCGCGATCGGTGCCCGCACGACCGAATCACAGACCCACCGCGAGATGGCCAGCGGATTGTCGACGCCTGTCGGATTCAAGAACGGTACCGACGGCGGACTGCAGGTCGTCATCAACGCCCTGCATTCCGTTTCGCATCCCCACAGCTTCCTCGGCATCAACCAGGACGGCCAGGTTTCCGTCATTCGCACCAATGGCAACCGCTACGGGCACATCGTGCTGCGCGGCGGCTCCAAGGGACCGAACTACGACTCGGTGACGATGGCCGTGGTGGAAAAGGATCTGGCGAAAAACAAGCTTGCGGCCAACATACTCGTCGATTGCAGCCACGCCAATTCCAACAAGGACCACAACCTGCAGCCGCTGGTCATGCTCGATTGCGCTCATCAGATCGTCGATGGCAACCAGTCGATCGTGGGCGTGATGCTGGAAAGCAATATCAACGCGGGCAATCAGGCCATCCCCGCGGACCTCAAGCAACTCAAGTACGGCGTGTCGGTGACGGACGCGTGCATCGATTGGGCGACGACCGAAAAACTGCTGCGGGACACGCGTGCGCGCCTGAAAGATGTGCTTCCGAAGCGAATCCCGCGTACGGCAGAGATCCGCAGGATCGCAAGTTAAAAGATCCGCAGGATCGCAAGTTAAAAGGTCCGCAGATCTCCGCCTGACGGTCCGCGCGAGAAGCGGGCAATAAAAAGGCGACCTCCCGGTCGCCTTTTTTATAGCCTTTCGCCGACTCTCACTGCGCGAGAACAAATTGCAGCCCCGCGCTCTGGTCGCGGACCAGGCTTGACGAGGTGTAGTCGATCGTCCGGGTCTGGCGATAGTAGACCTTCACGGAATTGTTTTTGGACAGCGGCCGTGAATATTCGGACAGGTAGCTCTGCGAATCCACGCTTCCGCCCGTGACCTGGTCGATACGCCCGCGCGCTATCGCCGCGGAAAACATGCCCCATTGCTCGTGCTGCAAGGCCACGCCGATGTTGGCGTTTGAATTGCGGGTCGTGATACCGCTGTCGTAATCCTGGTGCTGGTACGTCGTAGCGAAAGAAAAACGCGCGTTCCAGCTTTGGGGCACGCTTTCCATCACGTCATTCCAGAACACCGCCACATCGTAGTTGAAGCCGCCACTCGTTCCCGCGCCGGCGCTGCGCGCGTTGTCGAACGTACCTTGCGTAATGCCGAAACCCGTTTGCCACATTTTGGTCGCATAACGAACCATGGCACCATAGTTCACGACATCGTTGTTGCTGCCGTCGACATTGCCGCCCGCTACCTCCAACGCCTGCAGATTGACGCCCCAACCCACGAATTGCGGAATGGCGATGGTGGCAGAGGTCATCATGGAAACGGTATCGCGGGCGATGGCGTCAGTGGCAAGACGATTTTGCGAGCGACGCAAATCGGTGTCGAGCGACAGCCAGCGCGTCGCATTCCATTTCGCACCCGTATACGTTTCAGCCATGCCGGCCATCGCCGTTCCGGAAAGCGATGCGTAATTGCGGCCGAGGTCGCGATGGCCCAACCGGAACGTCACGCTGTCCGAAGCCTGCCAGCTGCCATCGAGCGCGGCGGCCGAGGAATCCTGCTCGTTCTGCAATCCATCATCGCTGCGGCTGCCGCCCACTTCTGCGACGAGGCCGAATCGGCCTTTGTGGTAGTTCAAACCTGTTGTCACAGCCTGGGCACGACCCAGCGGCGCCACGGTCGCGTTGACCGGCAGGCCGGACTGATCGTACTGGTAGCCCTGCGCCGTAACGAAAGCTTTTACATTGTCATCGAGATCCTGCTCGACTTTCGCGGCGGCCGCGTCGCGAGTCGGCGCGAGCTGCCCCGCACTCAGAGTAGCCCAGTCGTCCGCGAACATACCGACCGCCGCAGTGACCTTGGTGGAACCGAACTGGCTCGTGCAGTAGCGGCCGCGCAACGCGAGATTCGTGCTGAGGCTGGAAAAATTCGCGTTGACCGAATCGGCAGCCAGGCCGTTCGCGCCAGAAGGATTGCCGAACAGGCGCGATGCCGTGGCCGGGTTGCTCCCATCGGCGACGCTGGAATCGTTAAAGCGCAGGTACGCTGCCTGACGTTGGGATTCAGCGATGCGAACCGCACCAGCGGAATCGCAAGCAGGCATACCAGAAATGGAATTGGCCGGGAGGGAACTGACCGGGGCGGAATCGATGGCCAGCAGGTTCGCCCAGTTCTTCGCGGGCTCGGCCGAATCTACCGCCGACGCCAACGCGCTGTTCGAAGACGCGGAGGAAGAAGCACTGGAAAAACCCTGCGTAGACGGCTGAACTGCCATCTGCGCAAAGACCGGACACGCAGCCGAATACGCAGACAGCAAGATCGCCGCCGTTGCGCAACGCCCCCGAACACGCATTGTTGCCTCTCCTGATCGCGGCACCGGCGCATCGTGTCTGGGTCGAAAAAATGCGGCGTCCAACGCCGCATCTCCGCAACCGCACGTTAGGCTACCGTGGCGATTCCAAATCGCGCGTACTTTATCACATAATTTTCACTTAAATCAACAGTTTCTCAATACTATCTCATCTATCTCATTACAAAAGGATTCCCGGTTTTTACGCCGGTATTGATCCAGACGCTCTTCATCTGCAGGTACTCATAGATCGCGCTCTGGCCATTCTCCCGACCGACGCCGCTGTCCTTGTAGCCGCCGAACGGCGACATGAAACTAACGGCGCGATAGGTGTTGACCCATACCGTGCCGGCCTTGATGCGCTCTGACATGCGGATGGCGCGGCCAATATCGTTGGTCCACACGCCCG
>JBDTTE010000045.1:0-16598 GCA_039930785.1 Betaproteobacteria bacterium
ATCAGTCGCGGCAATGCCGCTCGACCAGGCGCTGCAACGTAACCAGGCTGCCGTGAAAAAAATGTCCCGCGCCCGGAAACACGGTGACAGGCAATCCCTGCGGCCGGGCCCAGTCGAGCACGTCCTTCAACGGCACGACGTCATCTTCTTCGCCGTGGACGACCAGCGTGCTTTCCGGCACGTTGCCGACGGGAAACCGTCCGACCGCCGGCGCCATCAAGACCAGATGCCGTGGTGCGAGCTGTTGCGCGGCCGCCGCAGCAACGAAACCGCCGAAGGAAAAACCGCCGATCGCGAGATCCCCTTCGCCGTACGTTTGCCGGCCGTATGCCGCCAACAGCAGAAAATCCTCCACCTCGCCGCGGCCTTCGTCGAACACACCGTCGCTGGCGCCGACGCCGCGAAAATTCATACGCAGAACACAATAATTCAACGCAAAGAAGGCCTTCGCCAGCGTCTGCACGACCTTGTTGTCCAGGGTACCGCCATAAAGCGGATGCGGATGGGCAAGCACGGCAATGCCGCGCCGCGAGGCACCTGGATCATTGACGGCCACTTCGATATTTCCAGCCGCCCCATCGATGGCGAGCCGTTGCGGCGTGGCAGGATTCAAATGCGCAGCCGCTCGACCACGCGGCCGTTCACCAGGTGTTCTTCGACGATCTCGTCGATGTCTTCCTTGTCCACGTAGGTGTACCAGACTTCTTCCGGGTAGACGACGAGTACCGGCCCTTCCTCGCAGCGATCCAGGCAACCAGCCTGGTTGATCCGGATCTTGCCCTTGCCGGTCAGCCCAAGGCCCTTGACCTTCGATTTGGCGTAGTCGCGCATTTTCTGCGCATCATGGTCGGCGCAGCAGGCTTCGCCGTTCTTGCGCTGGTTGCAGCAGAAAAAAACATGATGACGATAGTAGCTCACTCGCATTCCTTGTTCGGGACTTGAAACAATTATAAGCCGCGCAGTGCCGGGTACTTCACCGCGTTGAGCTCGATTTTCTCGCGCGCGGCCGCGAGCATGTCGATCCCCATCACATCGGCCAGCCGGACCAGATAGAGCAGCACGTCCGCAATCTCGTGCGCCACTTCCCGTTTCGCAGCGGTATCGAGGTTGGCGCCCTGCTCTGGCGTCAGCCACTGGAAATGCTCCATGATTTCCGCAGCCTCGATGGCCACCGACATCGCCAGGTTTTTCGACGTGTGGAATTGCTCCCAGTCGCGGGCGGCGGCGAAAACCCTGAGGCGGTCGCGCAGATCATCCAACCCGTCGCGGGAAACACCTGGATCGGATCGCGTTTCGTTCATGAAAGTTCCGGTTCGTTCATCAAGGTTACCTGGCGCCACCAGGCCGCGCGACGACCGACCGAGGTGCCCGTCGCAACAACACGATCAGGAGCGACACGATCGCGAGGAAGGGCCACCACGAAGACAACAATCCGATCATCGCGTTGAAATGCAGGAACTGGCCGCGTTGCAGGATCTGCAATGCGGCGACCAGATAAGGGTTCTCTGGCGCGAGGTTGACGAGAAGGACGGCGGCGCAAATACACACGACCGCGCTGCGCGACGAGGCGGCGGCGGATTGCCAGGCCAGCGGCAACCAGAGCATGACCCCGGCCACGAGACCGATCACGGATCCCGGCGTCAGCCACAGCGCGGGATTGCCGGGAATGAACAAACCCATGGAGGCAATGGTCTTCAGCAGCAGGGCCGTCATCATCAACACGGTCAGCGCGGCGGCGGTTGCGACGAACGAGCGCGCGACGGCTCCGACGAGGAATGCGACGCCGACAAAGTTCAGCGCGGCAACGCCTGCCTCGAACAGGAGATAGGTATTGGCCGAATACTGAACGCCTGGATCAAAGGGCAGCATATGGCGTACGTCGCCGTTGCCGAACAGCCACACATCGGCATTGAGCTGGGTGGCTAGCCAGAGCGCAATCAGCACGAAAATCACATCCGTGCGCGCTCCGGCGTGAAAATGCTGTTCGCGCAGCCGGTGCAGATCGCCCGATAGCAGCCAGCGCCTTCCCCAGACGACGGCCATCACCGCGCCCCACAAGCCGCCGATCGAATTCGTCAGGACGTCGACGTTCGAGGAAATGCGCGTGGGCAGGTAGGCCTGCGTGAATTCAAGCGCAATGCTGAGCAAGGTGGTGGCAACGACGGCCAGCACGGTCGCCGCCCAGCGCGGCATGCGGCCCATCCATGACAGTGCCAGCAGCAGGCCGAGCGGAACATAGGCCAGGACATTCAGGACGACATCGGAAGCGACAACGTAAGCGGGCCAGCCGGAGAGCAGGAAGCGCGTGGCATCGGCGTTCGGAATGCGCCAACCGGAGAAGGGGTACAAGCTGGCATACACCACGAGCAGGAGGTAAGCTACCGCGAGGTAGGCAACCAGCCTCGAACTGCGCGCGTAGCGCACGGAAGGAATCAAGGGCGAACCGCTCATTTGTTTGGGCGCGCGGCCACGACGTGACAAGCCGGCGTGGCAAATCGTGGCGGCAAAAACCGGTCATCCTCAGCGGACGACATCGAATGAGATTCTATGACATCTTCAACGGTGACGCCGACGGACTCTGCGCGCTCCAGCAGTTGCGACTGGACCATCCGCGCGATGCCACACTCGTCACCGGCATCAAACGCGACACGGGCCTCCTTTCACGTATCGCAGCCGAACCCGGCGACGAAGTTATCGTCCTCGACGTCTCTCTGGATACCAATCGCGCAGCGCTGCTTGCAGCGTTGCAAGCCGGCGCGCGGGTGCGTTACTTCGATCACCATTTCGCCGGAGCGATTCCGCAGCACCCGCTGCTGGAAACGCATATCGATCATTCAGCGGAAACCTGTACCAGCCTGATCGTCGACCGGCACCTCGGCGGACGACACCGCAAGTGGGCCGTCGCCGCAGCTTTCGGCGACAACCTCGTAGCGCGCGCCGAGGCGGAGGCCGAGGCGGTTGGCCTGGATCCATCGCAGGTCGCGGCGTTACGCGAGCTGGGAGAGTGCCTGAACTACAACGCGTACGGCCGGCACGTCGCCGAATTGCATTTCGATCCCGCCGAACTTTACCGGCGCATGCACGGCTATGCCGATCCGCTGGAATTTCATGCGCGCTCCGCAGAAATCATCGCGCTGCGCCAGGCCAGCGCCGATGATCTGCGGCGGGCACTGGCGCTGCGAATCGAAAACGTGGGCAACGGCGCCGTGGTGGTTTACATGCCGGATGCGGCGTGGAGCTGGCGCATCGCCGGAACGTTCGCCAACGCGCTGGCGCGACGCCACGCCGACCGCATCGTCGCGCTGCTGCTGCGTTCGGGACTGGGTTATCAGGTCAGCCTGCGCGCGCCGGAACACGACGGCACCCCCATGGATCTGCTGGCGCGGCAATTCCCGTCGGGAAACGGCAGGAAGCGCTCGGCGGGCATCGCCTTCCTGCCGGAAGGCGACATCCCGAAATTCCTCGCGCTCCTGGCCAACCCCCCGACGGTGGAAGCGACGCCTATTTCGCCTTGATCTCGGTCCAGATCTTGTTGAGCAGCTGGCGTTCCTTCTTGTTCATGTCCTTCAGCTGTTCGAGGCGCTTGGCGGAATCCGCATCGGGAAACACGGCCTTGATGGATTTGATCTCCGGCTTGATGAATTGCAGCGCTTCGTTGTTCGGGTTGCCGGAGCCGGTGATGTTGGTCAGCGCCGCGGAGTTTTTGCCTTCGAGCATGAAGTTGATGAATTTGTGCGCGAGGTCGGGGCGCGGCGCGGTTTTCGCGATGACCATCGCGTCCAGCGCCAGCACGGCGCCTTCCTTCGGCAGAGCGTGACGGATGCGGAACTTCTGCTTGGCTTCCTGCGCACCGGTATCGGCCTGGAAGATATCGTTCGAGTAGCCGTGCACGACCCACATGTTGCCGGTGGAGAGTTCCTTGATGTATCCCTGCGCCATGAACGCCGCCCAATAGGGTTTCGCCTTGAGGATGACCTCCTTCGCCTGCTGCCAGTGCGCGGGGTCGCGATCGTTGACGGAGTAGCCGAGATACTTCAGCGCGGCGGCGAGGACTTCGGCCTGGCTGTCGAGCACGGTGACCTTGCCCTTGATCTTCTGCAGGATCTTCGGATCGAAGATCACCGCCCATGAATCCACCGTGATGCCGAGCTCTTTCATCTTCAGGTCGTTGTAGCCGATCAGCGTGATCGACATGGCGTACGGTACCGAGTACTTGTTGCCCGGATCGAACTCGGTGTTGAGGTAGGTCGGCATCAGGTTCTTGAAATTCGGCAGCTTGCTTTTGTCGAGCGGCTGCAGCCATCCCGCCTTGGCCATGCCCGCCACGTAGTTCGACGTCGGTACGAGGACGTCATAGCCCTTGGCGCCGGCCGCGAGCTTCGCCAGCAGTTCCTCGTTGTCGCCGTAGAAATCCTGCACCACCTTGCACTTGCACTGGGCCTCGAAGGTCTTGACCGACTCGGGTGCGATGTAGTCGTTCCAGTTGTACAGGTGCAACTCGTCCGCGGCGAGCGCCGGCAGGCTGGCTAAAAATAGCAGCGACAACAACTTTCTCATGGTCGATTCCCCGAAAAATGGCCCATCGCATGGTTGTGCGATTGGAAGGCGCCTAGATTAGGCAAAGGCGTCGCGGGCGTCCAGACCTGTAACGGTCGTGCGCCAGATTCGATTACACAACGCTCTGGACCAGGCCATCTCGGGGACGAACGTGGCGGGATGTTAGGATTGAAATCCGGCCGGGCGACGGCCGCCTTTTTAATCGCATCGCATGCAGATTCGTCGGGAAAACGGGACATGAAAATCGCGATCGTCGGCGCCGGCGCCATAGGCGGCTACCTAGGCACCCGGCTGGCCGCCAACGGCGCGGAAGTGACGTTCATTGCGCGCGGCGCCAATCTTGCGGCCATCCGCAGCCAAGGCATGAAGCTGATCCTCGAGGATGGCAGTGAGATCCGGGCGGACGGTGCGCGCGCCTGTGAAAACATGAGCGAGGCGGGTCCGCAGGATGTCGTACTGCTTACGGTCAAGGCACACCAGGTTGGCGCCATAGCGCCCGAGTTGCGCCATCTGATGCACGATCAAACCAGCATCGTCACGATGCAAAACGGCATTCCCTGGTGGTACTTCCACAAACACGGCGGTGAATACGAGGGCAAGCCGGTCGTTGCAGCGGATCCGGACGGGACCATCGCACGCCATATCGATCCGGCGCGAGTCATCGGTAGCGTTGTGTATCCGGCGGCAAACCTCGTTTCGCCCGGTGTTGTGCAGGTCGTCGAGGGAAACCGTTTTTCGGTGGGGGAACTCGATGGCTCGACGTCCCCGCGCCTGCAGGCAATCGCGGCAGCGCTGATCGGGGCAGGCTTCAAGTCCCCCATTACCAGCGAGATTCGCAGCGAGATCTGGCTCAAGCTGTGGGGCAACCTGTCTTTCAATCCGATCAGCGCGTTGACCCACTCGACCCTGATTGATATCTGCCAGTTTCCGCTGACACGCGAACTGGCGGCGAAAATGATGGCGGAAGCCGAAGCGATCGCGAACAAGCTGGGCGTTACATTCAAGGTCGGCATCGATCGCCGCATTGCCGGCGCGGAGAAAGTGGGCGCACACAAGACTTCGATGCTGCAGGATATCGAGCAGGGGCGGCCCATCGAGATCGAGGCGCTGGTCGGATCGGTGGTCGAGCTTGGGGCGTTGACTGGCACGCCGACACCGCACATAAGCGCCGTATTTGCCTGCGCGAGCCTGCTGGCAAAAACACTAAACGCCAGCCACGCGCGCTTGAACGTCGCGAGCTGACTTTCCGAAACAGCGTTTTTCAAGACGAGGATTCCCGGCATGAGCACTGCAGTCTCAACCATCTCCACATTGCTGGAACGCGGCGCGCCCGACGCGTCCGCCCTGAGCATGCCGGGCGGCACGCCGCTCACTTATAAGGCGTTGCGCAGGCTCGCATCGGAAACGGTCGCCGGGCTCAATGCGCGCGGCATTGGCGTCAACGACCGCGTCGCCATCGTGCTCGATAACGGTCCGGAAATGGCCGCTGCCTTCCTGTCCATCAGCGCCGGCGCAACGGCCGCACCGTTGAATCCCTCGTACCGCAGCGATGAATTCGAGTTCTATCTCACTGACCTGAAGGCACGCTTGCTCGTGGTTGGACCTGACATGACCTCGCCCGCCGTCGAAGTGGCGAAACGACTCAACGTCGCGCTCGTGCGCCTGGTTCCGACGCCATCGCTAGGCGCGGGCAGCTTCGACCTGGAATTTCCCGATGCGCTGGTGCTGCAGCCTGCGCAGAAACCTGGCGTGGCGGGTCCAGACGACATTGCTCTGGTGCTCCATACGTCCGGCACCACTTCGCGGCCCAAGATCGTCCCACTCGCACAGCGCAACGTCTGCGCATCGGCTCGCAACATCAGCCGGACCGTTGCCTTCACCCCGGCCGATCGCGGGCTCAACATCATGCCGCTGTTCCACATCCACGGACTGATTGCAGGCATCCTCGCGCCGCTATCGGCGGGCAGCGAAGTAAGTTGCACGACAGGATTCAATGCGCTGAAGTTTTTTGGATGGATGGGCGAAGTCCGCCCGACTTGGTACACCGCGGTGCCGACCATGCACCAGACCATCATTTCGCGTGCTTCGAAGAATGCCGATATCGTCAAAGGCAGCGCGCTGCGCTTCGTGCGTTCGTCCTCTTCTTCGCTGCCTCCGCAGGTCATCAAGGAAGTCGAGGAAACCTTCGGCGTGCCGCTGATCGAAGCCTACGGCATGACGGAGGCCGCGCACCAGATGGCCAGCAATCCCCTGCCACCGGGCAAGCGCAAGCCGGGCACGGTCGGCCTGGCCGCCGGCCCGGAAGTCTGCATCATCGATACGGAAGGCACTGTGCTGCCGCCGGGCAGCGTCGGCGAAATCGCGATTCGCGGCGAGAACGTCATGGCCGGATACGAGAACAATCCGAAGGCCAACGCCGAGGCGTTTGCACAAACCTGGTTCCGCACTGGCGACCAGGGCGTCATGGATGAAGAAGGCTACGTAACGATCACCGGCCGCCTCAAGGAAATCATCAATCGCGGCGGCGAAAAAATTTCGCCACGGGAAGTCGACGAAGTGCTCATGGACCATCCGTGCGTGCAGCAGTGCGTGACGTTTGGCATGCCCCATGACAAGCTCGGCGAAGACGTCGCCGCCGCGGTGGTATTGCGGGAAGGCAAGGTCGCGAGCGAGAAAGAGTTGCGCGAATTCGTCGCGATCAGGCTGGCGGATTTCAAGGTGCCACGCAAGATCCTGATCCTCGCCGAAATCCCGAAGGGCGCAACCGGCAAGCTGCAACGCATCGGCCTCGCGCAAAAACTCGGCCTGGCGTCGTAATTCCTTTACGACATTCTCAATCTCGACGCAAAGGCGCAAAGAACGCAAAGGGCGCAAAGGAAAGCAAGGGAGTTAAGAAAACCCGCCTGGGTTGGGAGTGGGGATTTGACGGCATCGCGGCACATGTAGATTTGAAAATTGCCACGAATCTTCCATCTTTCTTTCGCCTTCCTTTGCGTCCTTTGCGTCCTTTGCGCCTTTGCGTCGAGACGTGCTTTAGTCGGCGCGCAGCGATCCGGGCGATAGCTTCGACGCGATGACGATCAGCGCCAGGGTCAGGATCATCAGCAGCGTAGAGATGGCGTTGACTTCCGGCGTCACCGAGATCTTGACCATCGTGTAGATCTGCAGAGGAAGGGTGGTCGAGCCTACGCCGGCCGTGAAGAACGTGATTACGAAATCATCGATCGACAAGGTGAACGCCATCAGCGCTCCCGCCACAACGCCAGGCATGATCAACGGCAGGGTAATCAATCGGAAGGCCTTCCACGGCGTGGCGCCCAGGTCGCGCGCGGCTTCCGTCAGGCTCTCGTCCATGCCGGCCAGGCGCGAGCGCACGACGATGGCGACGAAGCCGACGCAGAACGCGATGTGCGACAGGATAATCGAGACCAGGCCGAGCGAAATATTCAGCAGCACGAAAAAGATCAGCAGCGACACGCCCATGAGGATTTCCGGGATCGCAATCGGCGCCAGGATCAGCACCGGCAGCAGACGCATCCGGAAGCGATACATTGCATAGCCCGCCATCGTGCCCAGCACCGTGGATACGGCGCTCGCGGTCACGCCGATTACCAGGGAATTCCACGCGGCGGTCAGCATCTTTTCGTTGTGGAACAGCTTGCCGTACCACGACCAGGTGAAGCCGACCCATTCCGCGTTGAGCCGGGAATCGTTGAACGAATACATCACCACAATCGCGAGCGGCGCGTACAGGAACACATAGGCGAAAATCGAAGCCACCCACAATCCGCGCGAACGCCGCATCATGTGCGCGACCTCCTGGCGATCCACGCCGCCAGTCCCGCCAGTCCAATAGCCATGACCGTCAGCACCATCGACAGCACGCTGCCGAAGGGCCAGTCGCGCGTATCGAGGAATTGCTGCTTGATGACGTTGCCGATCATGATGCCTTCGGTGCCGCCGAGAATATCGGGAATCGCGAAGATGCCCAGCGCCGGAATGAAGACGAGCGCAGCGCCGGCGTAGACACCCGGCAAGGACAATGGGAACGTGATGCGCCAGAACCGGCGCCACGAATTGGCGCCCAGATCCTGCGCCGCATCGAGCAGCGCGGGATCGTGTTTCTCCAGGTTCGCGTAGAGCGGCAGCACCATGAACGGCAGATGCACGTACACCAGCCCGACGATCACCGCGAACGGCGTGTACAGCAGGCTCACCGGCTCCATGCCGAACAATCCAAGAAAGCGGTTCAGCGCCGTCACGAACACCGATTGCGGCCCGAGGATGATCATCCACGCGTAGACGCGGATCAGGAAATTCGACCAGAACGGCAAGATCACGAGCAGCACCAGAAAATCGCGATGGCGTTTCGGACTGCGCGCGATGAGCAGGGACAGCGGATAGGCGATCACCAGGCAAATCACCGTCGTGATCGCTGCATACGCGAAGGACTTCAGGAACAGCTGGGTGTACAGGAAATCCGAGAAAAAGCGCGTGTAGCCTTCGATGGTTAGATCGAGCTTGCCGGTTTCCTCGCTGATCAGCGGGGCAAGCCCGCCGAAATCGCCGGAGTTGCGGAACGACGCCAGCACCATGATCAGCACGGGAATCGCGAAGAACACCAGCAGATAGGCGAGCGGCGGCCCGCCGATCAGCCACTTGTGCACGCGATTTTGTTTAGTGCCTGAAATCATTCTCTCAGTCTAGATCTCATCACGAAGACACAAAGAACACGAAGAAACACGAAGAGGGTCAAGAGCAAAAGAGATGCGAAGAAATTCGGCGTGGGTAATTCCATTGGCCTCGCTAGAAACGTGACTACAAACTTCGACCAGGAGAAGTCGCCCGCTTTTTCCGCCGTTGCATTTCTTCGTGTTTCTTCGTGTTCTTAGTGTCTTCGTGATGCGCCTTATGTTTTATCGCTCTATGTCTAATCTTCAATCGTTCAAAAAATGCCCGGCGTCGTAGCGCCAGCCCACCTGCACCGCGTCGCCAGCCTCGAAGAACTTGGCGCGACCTGCCGCGGAGTTCGGCAGCAACGCTTCGATGCGCATGCCGTTGGCGAGCTCGACGATGTAGATGGTCACATCGCCGAGATACAGAAAATCATGCACCTTGCCGGCGAAGCGATTTATGTCAGGGTCGTCTGGCAGGTCACGCGCGATCGCGACTTTTTCGGGACGCAATGCCAGCGCGCCCTTGAGCCCGGGCTCATCGCTCTCGTCGTTCAGCGCCGAGACCTCGCCGATGCCGGTGAGCATGACGCTCATGCGTTCGCCGGCGCAGGATTTGATCTCGCCTTCAAGCAGATTGCACTGGCCAATGAAATCGGCCACAAAACGATTCTTGGGAAAGCCGTAGATTTTCGAGGGTTCGTCGACCTGCTCCACCCGCGCCTGGTTCATGACGGCAATGCGATGCGACAACGCCAGCGCTTCACCCTGGTCATGCGTGACGTAGACGAACGTGACGCCGATTTCCTTCTGCAGGCCGATGAGTTCGAGCTGCACGCTTTCCTTGAGCTTGGCATCCAGCGCAGCCAGGGGTTCGTCGAGCAGCAGCAGCTTGGGACGATTGATCAATGCACGCGCAACGGCCACGCGCTGCTTCTGGCCGCCGGACAATTCGTTCGGATAGCGCCGACCCATGCCGGTCAGACGCACGTCCTCCAGTGTTTCTTCCACCCGGCGCGCGATTTCCGCCTTTGCCACGTTGTTCATCTTCAGCGGAAAAGCGATGTTCTGCTCCACGTTCATATGCGGGAACAGGGCGTAACTCTGGAAGACGGTATGGACGTTGCGAGCCTCCGGCGCGATGCCGGTCATGTCGCGACCGTCGAGGATGATCTGGCCCGCATCCGGCGCATCGAAGCCGGCGATCATGCGCAATAGCGTGGTCTTGCCGCAGCCAGACGGACCCAAAAGGGTAAAGAACTCGCCCGCCTCGATGTTGAGGCTGACGTCGTTGACTGCGGTGAAATCGCCGAAGCGCCGCGTGACGTTGCGGATTTCTAGTAGCGGCATCCGGCCGGCCCGGGGAAAGATTGCATTCTAGCAAAGGACGCACGCCGGCAACTTCCGGGAATCGCGACGAGATTTTCCGCGAGAGAGCGGATCGGGAAATCGGCGATGTTAGGATTGCCACGGGCAAACAAGATCACGGTTCCCTTTCGGCGACAGGGAATATTCAGCCACCTGGGGGAGATCCCGATAGATGAGGAAACTAGCGACATCCTCGCAGGGCGACGTGTGCGCACCTTCGTCTCGACGCTGGTGGCAGCTTGTCATCGGCATCGTCTGCATGTCGATGATTGCCAATCTTCAGTACGGCTGGACGTTGTTCGTCAATCCCATCGACGATAAATATCATTGGGGCAAGCCTGCCATCCAGGTTGCCTTCAGCATCTTCGTGCTCACCGAAACCTGGCTGGTGCCTGTCGAGGGCTATCTGGTTGACAGACTTGGCCCGCGGATCGTCACCGTGATTGCCGGACTTCTCGTTGGTTTGTCCTGGTTTCTGAACTCGATCGCCGACTCGCTGTTTTTGTTATATCTGGCTGCGGCCGTCGGGGGAATCGGCGCCGGCGCGGTGTATGGCAGTTGCGTCGGCCAGGCGTTGAAATGGTTTCCCGACCGCCGAGGCCTGGCCGCCGGACTGACCGCCATGGGATTCGGCGCAGGCTCCGCGCTCACCATCGTTCCCATCGCTGCGATGATTCGCACGAATGGCTATCAGGAGACGTTCCTGTACTTCGGTCTCGCCCAGGGCCTGGTCGTGTTCATGCTGGGATGGTTTCTGCGCAAGCCCCCGGCGTTCACGGCCGCCGGCGATGCGGGCGCCGCCCATGCGCGGCGGGACTATTCGCCCGTGCAGATGGCCGTCACCCCAGTCTTTTGGATCCTGTACGTGATGTTCGTCCTGATGGCTGCCGGAGGCCTGATGGCTACAGCCCAGCTCGCACCGATCGCCAGGGATTTCCAGATCGCCGACATACCGGTAAGCCTTCTCGGTTTGACGCTACCCGCGCTGACATTCGCGTTGTCGATCGACCGTGTACTCAATGGCGTCACTCGACCTTTCTTCGGCTGGCTATCGGATCGTGTGGGTCGCGAGAATACGATGTTCATCGCATTTTTCCTGGAAGGCATCGGCATTCTGATGTTGAGCCGCTTCGGACACGATCCGCTGGCCTTCGTGCTGCTGACCGGCGTGGTTTTTTTCGCGTGGGGGGAAATCTACAGCCTGTTTCCCGCAACGTGTGGCGATACCTTCGGCTCGAAATTCGCCACGGCAAACGCCGGCCTGCTCTACACCGCCAAAGGGACGGCCGCGCTGCTCGTGCCGCTTACCAGCGTCATCAGCGCTTCTGCGGGCGGCTGGCACACGATTTTCATGGCTGCAAGCGCAATGAATTTCGTCGCAGCTTTCGCCGCACTATTGCTGCTGAAGCCGCTGCGCGCGGCTATGGAAAAGGCTCGATCGACGCAGTAGTGGCCGTCGTTCAATCCTCGGGCTTGAAGCCGTATTCGTTGACGCGATAGCGCAGCGTCTCCCGGGACGTGCCCAGCAGGCAAGCGGCGGCTGTGACGTGGTTGCCCGAGCGCTCGCCCGCCTTGATGTTAAGGCTGACGTCGTTGACTGCGGTGAAATCGCCGAAGCGCCGCGTGATGTTGCGGATTTCTAGTAGCGGCATCCGGCCGGCCTGGGGAAAGATCGCTTTCTAGCAAAGGACCTGTCGTCGCAGCCCACGCGGCAGACCCGCCCCGCGTCGGCCTATTGCAAAGCGGCGCCGCGCTCGAAGCTTCCGGCCTGCAATTCGAGTACGGCGCGCGCGTCCAGGTACTGGTAGCGGGCGCGGGCGTAGGAAATCTCGGCGTCGATTGCGCTGAGCTGGGCCTGGTTCAGTTCGACGATGGAGGTGATTCCGAGCCTATAGCGCGAATCCGCCAGCTCGAGCGCCTGGGACGCGGCATCGCGCAGGTGTTGCGTGATCTCGATGTTCTCGCGCGCCGACTGCACGTTCAGCCAGGCCACGCGCACCGATCGCAGCACGTTGTTTTCGGCCTCGGCGAGAGTTTCGCCGAGCGAAAGCGCCTTGAGTTCGGCCTGCTGCTGCAGCGCCGAGATCTTGCCACCATCGAAAAGCGGCATGCTCAGGTTCAGCCCGATGGCCCCGTAGTTGCGCGACAGGCGGTCATCGCCGATGGGGGTAACGCCGGCCGCCGCATAGACGCTGATGGTCGGGTAGGCGAGTGCTTTTGCCGCATCCACCGCCTTGCGGGCTGCCTCGCGGTCGGCGCGAAGCCCGGAAAGGTCCGGCCGCTGCGCGACGGCCCGATCGAGCAGCGCGTCCAGCGGGCCGACCGGATCGCCGGCCGGCTCCTCCGTCAGCTCGAAACGGCGCCCGTCGTGATAGCCCAGGCTGGTCGACAGGCGCGCGAACGCCGCCTCCAGGGCATTTTTCGCGCGCAACACCAGCAGGCGGCCTTCCTCGAGGTTCACCTGCGCGAAACGTACATCCAGCTCGGACTTGATCTTGTTGCGCGCCAGTGCGGAGACGCGATCCACTATCAGCGTGCGCGCATCGAGGGTCTTGGTCGCCACCTGCAGTACGGACTGCGCTTCCAGTGCGGCGAAATAGGCCTCGCTGACCTCGAAGACCACCTGCGCACGCGTCGCGTTTGCCTGATGCTGTTGCGACGTCTCGGCAAAACGCGCGCTCTCGACCAGGCTGGACGTGCGCCCGAAATCCGTTATCAATTGGCTCAAGTAGATCCCACCGGCCTCACGTCGCAGGATCGTCGGGTTGTTGAGTCCGCCAGCGGCGATGCGCGTGTCGAGCGTCACATCCTTGCCGTCCTGCTGGGTCTTTTCCCGATAAGCATCCGCGGCAGTCAGGCTGCCCGTTATCTGCGGATAGCGTGCGGACTTCACCTGGATCGTATTCTGCCTCGCCGCCGCGACCGAGAGGTCGCTCGCCCTTACCACGGGACGGTTCGTCAGGGCCAGTTGGCGCGCCTGCTCCAGCGTCAGTGTTTGGGGCGACTGCTGGGCCCACGCCGGCATCTGCGCCAGCGACAGCCAGACCGGCACCAGTGCCAGCACGACGACAGCGCGCTTCATGTGTTCCCTCCCTCGCATTGTCAGGTCACCGCCACGCCGGCCGGTTCGCTGCGCCGGTAGCACAGGTAGTAGGCAGCCGGAACGATGAACACGGTTGTCACGACGGACACGGCCAGCCCACCAATGATGGCCCGTGCCAGCGGTGCATAGGCTTCGCTGCCGGTGCCGAGTTTCGCGGCCATCGGCAGCAGTCCGAAGATGGTGGCCAGGGAGGTCATCAGCACCGGCCGCAGGCGCACCCGGCAGGCGAGCACGACCGCCTCGCGCAATACGACGCCCTCGGCGCGCAAGTGGCGTGTGAATTCGACGATGAGGATGCTGTTGGAAACCACGATGCCCACCATCATCACCACGCCCATCAGCGACATGACGTTGAGCGTCGTCCCGCTTGCGACCAGCGCGACGATCACGCCAGCCAGGCCCGTGGGGATGGCAAGCAGGATGATCAGCGGATCGAGGAAGGACGCAAATTGCGCGACCAGAACCAGATAGACCAGCACCACGGACAACAGCAGGCCGAATCCGAAACTGGAGAACGACGCACGCATGTTCTGCACGGTTCCGCGCAGCGTGATGCGAACGCCGTCCGGCAAGGCGATGCCGGCGACGACGCGCTCCACGTCGTCGACCAGCTGCCGGATGTTTTCCTGTACCGGCGCGATGTACACGTCGACGACGCGACGCAACTGGTAGTGCCCGACTTCCGTAGGCGCCAGGATCATGCTGATCTTGGCGACTGCGTCCAGGCGCACCGGTTCGGCGCGATTGCCGGCGCGGATGGGAATGGCCTTGAGGTCCCCGAGCGCACGGATTGTCTTCTCGGGATACTGCACCGTCATCAGATAATCGTTGCCGCTACTCGGGTCGACCCAGTAACTCGGCGCGATCATCGCATTCGAGCTCACTGCGGTGATGATGTTGCTGACCACTTCCTTCTGGGTGAGCCCGAGCTTGGCCGCCTGCACGCGATCGATGTCGAGCTTCAGCGACGGCGCGTCCACATCTTGCGGAACCAGCACATCGTTGACACCGGGCAGGCGCCGGATGGCCTCGGCGAGCTTGACGGCCGTGGCGTGCGTCGATTCCAGGTTCTTGCCGCTGACCTGCACATCGATCGGCGTCGGCAGGCCGAGGTTGAGTACCGCGTCGACCAGACCACCCGACTGGAAATAAGTGCTCACTTGGGGCACCTCGCGCGCGACGCGCGCGCGCACCCGATCCATGTATTCGTAGCTGCCGATCGCGTGGTCCTCGTTCAGGCTGACTTGCACAAAGGCGGTGTGCGAAGCCGAATTCGGCGTGTACATCGAGGAAAATCCCGGCACGGAACCAGCGTTGGAGACCGTGAGCTTGAGGTCGGCGGGGGTGACTTCCTGCTTGATGATGTTTTCGACGCGCGCGACGGCCTCCTCGGTCACATCGATGTTGGTACCAGTCGGTGTTTTTAAATTGACGACGAACTGACCAGGATCCGTGCGTGGAAAATAGGCCATGCCCAGCCAGGGAAGCAGCCCGAGGCTCAGCACGAACAGTCCAAGAAATGCCGTGAGCGTCGCCACCGGTCGCGCCAGCGCGAAGCCCACGCTGCGATCGTATTGCCTGAGCATCGCCTGGAACCGGCCGTTGAACCAGGCGTTGAACCGCGCCATCGCCGAACGCGGCGCCGCCCCGCCGCCGGCGTGAACGGCTTCGGCCTTGATCCAGTAGGCGCAGAACAGCGGAACGACGGTCATGGCCACGAGATACGAGGCCAGCAGCGACAACACCACAGCCAGCGCGAGCGCCGTGAACAGGAATTTGCTGACTCCGTACAGGAACACCACCGGGAAGAATACGATCGCCGTCGTCAGCGTCGCCGCCAGCACCGGCAGCGCCACTTCGCGCCCGCCCTTCTCCGCCGCCACCAGCGGCGGTTCGCCGAGCTCCATGTGGCGGAAGATGTTTTCCAGCACCACCACGGAATTGTCGATCAACCGCGAAAAGGCCAGCGCCAGCCCGCCGAGCACCATGGCATTGATGGAGCCGTCGCCAGCGGACAGCGCGATGAAAGTCGCCAGCGCCGACAACGGCACGGCGAGGAACACGGCGGCGGTGGCACGCAGGCTGCCGAGGAATACCAGAATCATTGCGCCGGTCAGCACCAGGCCGATCGCCCCCTCGTGCAGCAGGTTTTCGATCGAACTCTTGACGAATACGGACTGGTCGAAGATCACCGACGTGACCAGCGACTTGGGGATGTCGAGCAGGTTGGCCACGGCGCGCTTGACGCCGGAAACCAGTTCTACGGTGTTGACGTCTCCACCCTGCCTGAGTACCGGCAGGTACACCGAACGCTGGCCATCCACCCGCACGACGCTGGTCTGTATCTGCGAGGCGTCCATGGCCTTGCCGACGTCGCCGACCATGACCGAGGCGCCGTCCACGGTCTTGAGCGGCAGGCGGTTGATCTCGGGAATCGACGAGATCTGGCTGTTCGTATACAGGCTGTAGTCGTATGGGCCGATGGCGACGTCGCCTGCGGGAAGGATCAGGTTTGCGTCGTTCACCGAACGCACCACATCCATGACACCCATTTCATGGGCTTCGAGCTTGAGCGGATCCACGTACACCATGATCTGGCGATAACGCCCCCCGAACGGCTGGGGCACCGCGGCGCCCGGCACGTTGGCCACCTGGTTGCGTACGTCGTAGCGCGCGAGGTCGCGCAACTGCGTCTCGTTGAGGCCTTCCCCCTTTAGCGCGATCATGCACACAGGCAGGCTGGACGCGTCGAACTTGAGTACGACCGGCGGCAGCGTGCCGGGCGGCAGGCGCCGCAGGTTCGCCATCGCCAGATTGGAAATCTGTGTGACGGCAGCGTCGGCATCGCTGCCCGGTTGAAAGTAAACCTTGATCAGGCTGACGCCGGGCAGCGAGCG
>JBDTTE010000046.1:0-16381 GCA_039930785.1 Betaproteobacteria bacterium
CCGTCGGCGAGACGACTACCTACGATGACGACGACAAGGATCAATCCGCGGAGGTCGAAGACCTGGGCACACAGCCAGACGAATCCGTGTCCGACGCCCAGGAGGCGACGGAGGCCGCGGAAAGCTCCGTCGGCGAGACGACTACCTACGATGACGACGACAAGGATCAATCCGCGGAGGTAGAAGACTTGGGCACACAGCCAGACGAATCCGTGTCTGAACCGCAAGAAGCGGCGGCAGCCGCAGAGAGCTCGGTCGGCGAGACGACAACTTACGGCGATGACGACGACAAGGATCAATCCGCGGAGGTCGAGGATCTGGGCACCCAGCCCGACGAATCCGTGTCAGCAGCCCAGGCACCTGCGACGCCTCCCGAGAAAACGGTGGGTGAGCCGACCGTCTATCCCGACGAGCCCGTTGTTGCGCAGGCAAAGCCCGCTCCCAAAGCGGAGCCCGCGAAATCCATCAGCATCAATTTCGAGACGGAACCGCTGTTCAATTTCGACAAATCCCAGGTGCGCGGCGATCAACGGTCGAAGCTGGACGATTTCATTTCCAGCCTGTCCGGAACGCAATACGATTCGATCGCCGTCGTCGGCCACACCGATCGAATCGGCAAGGATGACTACAACCAGAAACTCTCCGAGCGCCGCGCACAAGCAGTAAAGGAATACATGGTGAGCAAAGGCGTACCGGCAGCCAAAATCCAGGACGCGGGTCGCGGCAAGGCCGATCCGACGAGCGGCGAGGCCTGCGACAAGGTTCGCGGGAGAAAAAAGCTGATCGCCTGCCTCCAACCGGACCGGCGCGTCGAAGTCAGCGTCAGCGCAACGAAGAAGTAGAATAGACCGTCATCCGACATTGGCATCGAAGCCCTGCGAATGCAGGGCTTTTTTTTAATACCCGTCCATGCAGAATTCAACGAGCCCTGTCGCAGCGGATCTGGTCATAGAGGCACGCTGGATCATACCGGTCGAACCGGCAGGCGTCGTACTCGAAGATCACGCCGTCGCTGTCTCCGATGGAAAAATACTCGCGGTACTATCACGCGACGAAATTCGCGACCGCTACCGCCCCGCGGAGGTCCGCAGCCTCGACTCGCACGCCCTGATCCCGGGTCTGGTCAATTTGCATTCGCACGCAGCCATGACGCTGATGCGCGGATTGGCAGACGACTTTCAGCTGATGGACTGGTTGTCGAAATACATCTGGCCGGCAGAGGCGCGCCACATGTCCCCGCAGTTTGTCTATGACGGCAGCCTGCTCGCTTGCGCAGAAATGTTGCGCGGCGGCGTCACCTGTTTCAACGACATGTATTTCTACCCCGAGATGACAGCGCGTGCAGCCCTGGCGGCCGGCATGCGCGCCGCGCTGGGCATCGTCGTCATCGAATTCCCGACGGCGTACGCGTCCGATGCCCAGGACTATTTGCGCAAAGGCTTGCAGGTCCGGGACGATTGCAAGCACGAACCCCTGCTGACTTTCTGCATGGCGCCACACGCGCCCTATACCGTCGCAGACAAGACCTTCGAGCAGGTACTGATGCTTTCCGAGCAACTGCAGATTCCTGTCAACACGCACCTTCACGAGACACAGGACGAGATTCGCGAAAGCCTGGCAAAGTTCGGCGCGCGCCCGATCGCCCGGCTCGAGAAGCTGGGATTGCTCGGTCCGGGCTTCATCGCGGTTCACGCGGTCCATCTCGATACGGCGGAAATCGAACTGCTGGGGCGGCTCGGCTGCTCGGTCGCGCACTGCCCGTCCTCCAACCTCAAGCTTGCGAGCGGCATCGCCCCGGTCGCGAGGATGCAATCTTCCGGTATCAATGTGGGCTTGGGCACCGATGGCGCGGCCAGCAACAATCGGCTCGATATCTTTACCGAGATGCGCACCGCAGCGTTGCTTGCGAAGGCAACCAGCGAGAACGCGCAAACCCTTCCCGCCCACGCCGCATTGCGCATGGCGACGTTGAACGCCGCACAGGCGCTGGGAATCGAGCAAAGAATAGGTTCGATCGAAGTCGGAAAGGCGGCCGACCTGTGCGCCGTGAACTTCGACTCCATCGAGCTGTCTCCCTGCTACGATCCGGTCTCGCATCTGGTCTATGCGGCGGGTCGCGAACATGTCAGTGACGTCTGGGTTGCAGGCAGGCAGGTCGTACAGTCCGGACAGCTCCCGCATCTCGACACCGTTGAAATAACCAGCAAGGCGAAGGAATGGCATTCCCGCATCGCAAACTCGAATTGAATACATGATCAACGTCGATCCGGTCGAACTGCAGAAATTCAGCGAACTCGCGCATCGCTGGTGGGATCCGCGCAGCGAATTCAAGCCGCTTCACGACATCAATCCCCTGCGCCTGGGGTACATCGACCGAATTGCAAACCTCAGCGGCAAACGGGTGCTGGACGTCGGCTGTGGCGGAGGACTGCTCTCGGAAGCGATGGCGGCGGCCGGCGCCATCGTGACCGGCATCGATCTGGGCGAGGCCCCCCTCAAGGTGGCGCAACTCCACTTGCTGGAAAGTGGCCTCACTGTGGATTACGCGAAGATAACGGTCGAATCGCTAGCAGAACAGCAACCGGGAGCCTTCGATGTCATCACGTGCATGGAAATGCTGGAGCACGTACCCGACCCGGCGAGTGTCGTGCGGGCGTGCGCCCGCTTGTTGAAGCGCCCTGGCCTTTGTTTTTTTTCGACCATCAACCGGAATCCGAAATCCTATCTGTATGCCATTCTCGGAGCGGAATACATTCTTAATCTGTTGCCTCGGGGCACCCACGACTACGGCCGGTTCATCACGCCCGCGGAACTGGCATCCGACTGCCGCAGCGCGCAACTCGATGTCAAAGATCTGGTCGGAATGAACTACAACCCCCTTACCCGAATCTACTCCCTCGCGGCTGATACGTCGGTCAACTATATTCTCTGCGCGCAATCCGGTTGAATCGCAGCGAAACCAGTAGTCGACGAACAGGTCGCGGATTTCCACCCGCACAAAGGAGAACATGATGAATGCAAAATTTCTGCTCGCGACAGCCGTCGTATCGTTGACACTGGCACTGCAGGGTTGCTCGCTGAAGCAGCAAACAGTCCGTATCGATCCCGAAGTGAAGGTCCAGGATTCGCAAGTGGGTAACAATGTCGTGATCGGGTTGCGCGTGTCCGATGGGCGGACGGACAAAAAACTGGGCGAGGTCGGCGATCCTAATATAAAAATGGTCGATGTCAGAACAGAAGAAGACCCAAGTCCTGCAATTTACGGACGGGTCAAACAAGCACTGACCCGACTCGGGTACACGGTTCAACCCTTCGACGAATCGATGGGCCGAACCCTTGACATCACCGTCAATAAACTCGAACTTCAATCGGTCAAAAAGCCCCTGACATTCGATACGGAACTTCGTGCCGAGGTGACTGCGCACGCCGTAAACGCCAAGACGTACTACGATCGGCAATTCAATGTCAGAACGCGGAAGGACGGCGCCGCGCCCCCGTACGAAAAAGACAGTACGGCGCTGGTCAATACGGCCCTTTCCCAGGCGCTGGAAGATCTGCTCTCGGATGACAAATTGCTCGCCCTGCTGGCGAAATGAGTTGGCGTCCAGCCGAAAAACTGCGCGCCATACTTTTCGACCTGGACGGGACGCTTGCGGATACGGCCCCTGATCTGGGTTATGCACTGAATAGCCAGCGCCTGGCGCGAGGTCTGCCGGAGCTCGGAATCGCGGAATTGCGAAAGCAGGCGTCGTCGGGAGCACGGGGGTTGCTGGAGACTGGATTCGGGATTCGCCCGGCTGATTCCGGGTACATCGAAATGCGCGATGAGTTTCTGCATATCTATGAACGGAATTTGGCCCGTAGCAGCGCGCTTTTTCCCGGCATCCCCGACCTGCTGGACCTCATTGAGGAGCAAGGCCTCATCTGGGGTGTCGTTACCAACAAGGCCGAGAGATTTACGCTGCCTCTGCTCAAGGCATTGGATCTGCTGGATCGTTCGGCGTGCGTGATCTGTGGCGACACGACGCCCCATGCCAAACCTCATCCGGCCCCCATGCTTGAAGCAATGTCCCGAACGGCGACCGATGCATCAGAGTGCGTGTACGTAGGCGATGACGAACGCGACGTCCAGGCCGCGCATGCGGCCGGCGTGAAAGCAGTTGTCGTACGCTATGGCTACCTTGGAAACGGGACTCCCCCGGAACAGTGGGGCGCAGACGTGATCGTCGACTCTCCGGCGGAGCTGGGCGCCATTTTGTTCAGCCGATAGAGCCGATCTGGTAAAATCAACTCGTCACAAATGCAGGATTCGCAGTTGAAAATGCGCGATTTGGCGCAATCTTGCTTGAATTGGGGGCGACCTGGTTTCGACGTGGGTTGCGAAGCAGTGCAGTGCATGCCAAGGACCAGTTACCTTGTTAATACAGCTGGAAAACGTATAGTCGCAAACGACGAACGTTACGCTCTAGCCGCTTAATACCGGCTTGACTCCACACCGGTTCTCTCACGGGCCGGGCTGGGTAACCAGCGGTGGAGCCATATACGTGAGATCGTGCCGTAGCGGGTTACTTGCTGCGGTGTTAAAACCAAGGTAACTCGCTGCTTCCCAGCCTGTCAGTCGGCGTGGAAGTGGTTAGATCAAATGACCTGACTAAGCATGTAGTGCTGCCTGTGTAGGGCTTGCGGACGCGGGTTCGATTCCCGCCGCCTCCACCAAATAAAGATGCCACCCTCAAGGTGGCATTTTTATTTGGTGGAGGCGGCGGATGAGAACCCGCTGGTTCGACCAATCGAAGTCCGGGGGACTTCGGTTGGGACGCTGACGCACATCCAGTGCGGGTAGCGGTCCTAAGCCGCGGCGAAGGATGGCTGGATCGCGATAAGGCGAGACAGACACAATCCCGCTGCCCCCACCTGTTCGCTGACCTATCGAGTGGGCACGGATGCACAGCAAAACGCCATGACGGTCCTGATCCGATGCACCGAAGGATGGCCGGACTACCGCCAGGACCGGACCCATTCACGCCAAATTAAACGACTAAAAACGACTGCTCTTCCGACAATATTTCGCATTGTGGAAGATTTTATCGTGCCAACACTTGGTCTTTGTTCGTACTCTCCAATCACTATAAACAGATGAGATATACACAATAAATTACGGAATATATGAATTAAAAAAACAATATTGTCAGGCGACCTAAGGACAAATTATCAGTCACCGCATCTCACTATTTGCAAAAAGTTTCGAATTGTTGCAACTTATTCGCATTCGTACTCTTGTTAGGTATCGCAGCACGGCGATTGCAGCCCATGGTCAAGAATTCACTTTTATTGTTGGCAATCGCCTCTTCCACCCTTCCCCTCCTGTCCGGTTGCGGATCATCCGGCTCCGGAAATTCGGCGGCACCGAAGGCCCTGTCCGCGCAAGCATCGCTGGGCGAGAAAATATTCAAGGACACGTCGTTATCGGCTTCCGGAGTACAAGCCTGCTCGACCTGCCACGATCCCGCGTTCGGACATTCGCCAGCAAACGCCAACGCAGTGCAAGCGGGTGATCCGGCGGCGACCCAGACAGGAAAACGTAAAACGCCTGGAATTCGCTATCTCGCCACGAATACGGCGTTCTTTTTCGATGATGAAGGCACGCCAACCGGTGGCTTTTTCTGGGACGGTCGCGCGGATACACCGGCCCTACAGGCTAAGGAGCCTTTCGTCAGTCCGTTCGAAATGGCGAATGCCGATCACGCGAGCGTCATTACAAAACTTGCGGCGGCCACCTACGCTGCCGAATTCAAATCGGTATTCGGCGCGGGCGTATTCAACGACGTTGAAGGCGCTTACCTGCGCATGACGCTGGCCATCCAGGCTTATGAAAAAGAAGATTCCGAGTTCAATTCGTATACGAGCAAGTTCGACGCGTTCCTCGCTGGAAAAACTTCGTTATCCCCGCAAGAACTCAACGGCTTCTCGCTATTTAACAATCCGACGAAAGGCAATTGCGCCGGTTGTCATCCCTCCTCCAAAGGCGCGGACGGGTCGCCTCCGCTGTTTACGGATTTCACCTACGACAATCTCGGCGTACCGCGAAATCCGCTGATCGCCCGGAACACTGATCCCGCATATTTCGACTTGGGGATTTGCGAGCGCTTCGATCCGGGGACGCATGAAGATCTCTGCGGTGCTTTCAAGGTGCCGTCGTTACGCAACGTCGCTTTGCGCAAGGCCTTTTTCCACAATGGCAAGTTCACCTCGCTGGTGGACGCACTAACGTTCTATGTGCAGCGCGATACCGATCCGGACAAATGGTACCCCCCCGGGCAGAAGTTCAACGACCTGCCCGCCAAGTATCAGGCCAACGTGAATACGACGGAAGTGCCTTACAACCGCTCTCTTGGCCAAGCGCCCGCCCTTACCGATGCAGAAATTCTCGACGTAGTCGCGTTCCTGAACACGCTCACCGACGGATTCACTCAATAGTCAGCTGGTGATCTGAAGGCGGTGGATGTGCACAAGTGGCAGTCGATTGACGTTCCAAGGTGATCAGTCCGCGTTTCGATATGAATCGCCTGGCGCCATGTACAGGCAACAAGCGTTCCGCCCAAAAGCGAGGCGCAGATGCAACAGTTAATTCCGGAGAGGGTTCATGAAAATAAATCGCTTGGTCGCATCGCCGTTTAAATTGCTCGTGGCTTCGAGCCTGGCGTTGATGGTTACGAATGCCTACTCGCAGACGCCCTCGCAGGAGGAACTCGCGCGCAAGCTTGATCAGCTGAGCGATGAGCTGGCAAAAGTCAAAGCGCAATTGAAACAGATGCAGGATCAACAGGCCGCGACGCCGGTTGCGCCGCCGGCCGCGAGCCCACCAGCAGCCGCTGCACAGCCCGCTGGTGCAACGGCATCGGCCGTTACCGCCGAAAGTGGCCCATCGCGCCCAGAAGAACCGGCGACCGTCCTGTTCAGCTATGGCGAATTGAACTACAACCGTCCGACCAACTCGACCAAGGACACGCAGTTCGATATGCGCCGGTTCGTCCTTGGATTCCAGCATCGCTTCGACGATAAAACCAAAGTCGTGACCGAACTGGAAGTCGAACACGGAGTTTCATCGGCTGACGACCCGGGCGAAGTTGAGGTCGAACAGGCCTACGTCGAGCGCATGTTCACCCCTACCTGGTCGGCACAGGGCGGCTTGTTCCTGATTCCGGCGGGCCTGCTGAATGAGAAACACGAACCGACTCACTACTACGGCGTCGAGCGCAACTTTGTGGAAACCGCCATCATCCCCACGACGTGGCGCGAAGGCGGATTGCAAATCGTCGGCAACTTCGACAACGGCCTCAAGCTGCAGGCTGGCGTTAGCACCGGGTTCGATCTCAATAAATGGGATGCGACGTCTACTGAGGGTGCCTCCTCCCCTCTCGGCTCCGTCCACCAGGAACTCGCCCTCGCAAAATCCCACGACCTGTCCTATTTCGCCGCCCTCAATTGGCGCGGCGTTCCGGGCCTGCAGTTGGGTGGATCGTACTTCGCCGGCGACGCCACGCAAGCCCAGGCCGTGACCACTGCGCGAGTAACGTTGTGGGATCTGCATGCGCGCTGGACACCAGGGCGCTGGGACTTGTCAGCACTGTACGCCCGCGGCACAATTTCCAGCACCGCTGAGCTCAACCTGGCATTTGTTGGACAACCGACCTTGATACCGAAAACCTTCGACGGGTGGTACGCGCAGGCTGCCTACCAACTGTGGACTCACAATGACTACGTGCTGACCCCGTTTGTCCGGTACGAAGAATTCAACACGGGTCGAAAATATGCTGATCTCGGTGTCGGTCTGACGCCCGATCCTTTGAAGACCGAAAAAGTCGTCACCGTTGGTGCCAATTTCCAGGTCTCCCCAGGCGTTGTTCTGAAAGCCGACTATCAGCGATTCCGTCCAAAAGACGATTCCAGTCAACCTGATCTGTCCAACCGGGTCGACCTGGGTCTGGGCTGGAGTTTCTGATGCGATGTGTGGTACTCGCCGCAGCGTGTGCTCTTGCGCCGGCGAGCGTCTACGCAGTTGAGTACATGACTGCTGAGCAGGCCGCGAAAATGATTTTCCCGGGCGCAGATACCTTCGAACCAGGCAATGTGAAACTCGATTCGGCTTCGATGCAGCAGCTGAATACTGCCGGTATCCAGGCAAGATCCGTCAACTGGCCGCTGCGAATAGCAAAGCGCGGAAGTACGACTCTGGGATACGTAGTGGTCGATGAAGTGATCGGCAAATTCGAGCTGATCACCTATGCCGTGGGCGTCGGCGCGGATGGCGCGATCACGCAGATGGAAGTGCTGTCGTACCGTGAAAGCCATGGTTCCGAGATACGCATTGCCGGATGGCGCAAACAATTTGTGGGCAAGACAAGTGCCGAGCCGATTCGCGTCGGGGAAGACATTGCGAACATTAGCGGCGCAACCCTCAGTTGCAAACACATCACCGATGGCATCAGGCGCGTGGTCTCAGTGATCGACCTGGCGCTCAAGAACGGGTCGCTACAGTAATCTCGTTCCGCCGCTATTCATATAGACCTCTCCAGGAACGCCCACCACGAACTTGGTCAGATCGACGCCCCACTCAATAAAACAAAAGCCACCCGCAGGTGGCTTTTGTTATTTTTACATGACGTAAACGAGGCTACGGGAAGACTGTTCAGCTCGCCGCCATCTGCGATTGCATGTAATTCTGGATGCCGATTTTCTTGATCAAATCCACCTGTGTTTCGAGCCAGTCGATGTGCTCTTCCTCGCTCTCCAGGATTTCCTCGAACAGTTCGCGACTGACGTAGTCGGCTGACGTCTCGCAATATGCAATGGCCTCGCGCAGCAGCGGATGGCCGGCCATTTCCAGGCGCAGATCGCACTTCAGGCATTCCTCCACGTTCTCGCCGATCATCAATTTGCCGAGATCCTGCAGGTTCGGAATGCCTTCCAGAAAAAGTATGCGTTCGATGAGCTTGTCGGCGTGCTTCATTTCGTCGACCGACTCCTCGAACTCATGTTCATTCAGTTTCTTCAGACCCCAGTTCTTGAACATGCGGGCATGCAGAAAATACTGATTGATTGCCGTGAGCTCGTTGAGTAGTACCTTGTTCAGGTAGGTGATGACTTTCGCGTCGCCTTTCATGCGTACTCCTTCGCCTAAATCGGACAAACGAGATTATAGGAGTACGCGAAGCGACAACGAAATCTAAAATTCTGCGAGGAGAAGAAAAGCAGTAATGAGATCAATTACGCAGCGGAAAGCTGCGTGCGAAAATCACCCGACTCGAGTGTTTCGCGAACGACTTGTTGCGCGCAATCGGCGCACTTCCCGCAGCAACTCGCCACACCGAGACAAAGCTTCAACTCGCGCACAGACCGCGCGCCATCGCTGACTGCGGAGCGAATCTGGTTCTCGGTGATGCCATTACAAAGACAGACGTACATGTTGTCTCCAGGAAACGAGTAACCATCTTAAATCACAATGAGAATGAGTGTCAATTGTCCTTGCGATTGCTTCCTGGGACGAATTTTGCGCACCCATCGCAGGATCGCGGCGTACCCAGGAAGCGCTGCACCGATTCCGTCAGACAACCGACGGAGCGACGGCAGGCGATGACCGGGATACCCTGACTTTGCGCCTGATTTCTATAACTTTTCATCGCGTTATGGTTCAGAAAGTCAGTGAAGAGAATGAGCAATTCCGTGCCCCGCGGCAGCGAAGGGATGGAGCGTTGATGGCTCGAGGACCGGCCGCTGACATGGCGCTGGATCTGGATACCAAATCCGGCCAGGGACTCCGGAATATTGCCGAGTCGGTCTGCTCCAACCACGATTGCATTCATTATTTATCCCTCGCTGAAATTAACATAGTGCGAATGATAATGATTCTTATTTGTAAGTCAAGCCGAGATGGCGACCCGCAACCCCGGCTTTTCTGTAGCCGGTAGGTCTCGCTCCCGTCGACTATCGCGCGATCGATCCCGTCAAAAACAAAGAGCCTCCTTGCGGAGGCTCCTGTGTTCTACGCCTGGTTGAAGTCGTCAGCCGCCCGGCAGCATGCGTTGAAATACCCTGTCCCGATCGATCAGCAAGTGCTTTAGCGCCGCGAGTACATGGATCACGATCAGCGCGATCAGCAGTATTGCCGTAACGCCGTGCACACCTTGGAGCAGGTCGTAAATCATCTTGTCCTCCCAGCCCATCGGCGGGATCTTGAAGAGATAGAAGTAATTGACCCCGTATTTCGTGAACTGCGTGGCGGAAAACCCGGAGAGCGGCATTACGATAATGCACATGTACAGCAATGCGTGGCTGATTTTCGAAGCTTGTATTTCCCACGCGGGCATTGAGGACGGCAACGCGGGCGCCGGGTTTTTCCAACGCCACAGCAGCCTGGCTATCACGATCAATGCAGTGGTCACGCCGATCGACTTATGTATGTTGAAAAAGAAAGCGCGGTCGGCATTACCTTTGGGAATACCTTCCATGTAGAAACCCAGACAGATCATCGTCAGCACCAGGATCGCCACGACCCAGTGGAACACCATGGCTGTTGTCGTATAGCGTGCAAGCCCGCCGCCGTTTGTTTTCACTTCGTCTCCTCGCTGTACGAATTCATCGACTTCCCTTCCCTCTCCTGCGTGTCGTCTGGCAAAGAGCGTCAGAATTGATAGCCAACCGAGACGCCGACCGTGTAGTTGATGCCAGGGGCAGGCTCGTAGTATTGGCCGTTCGACGCGTTGACGATCACCGAACCTACGTATTCCTTGTCGAAGAGGTTGTCCACGCGTGTGAACTCGTTGAACTTCCACCCGCCAAATTTCTGTTCCAGCCCGAATCGCAGGTTGATGAGAGTGTAGGCATCGGCCGATTCGTCATTCCGATCACTGGTATAGACCTTGTCCACCCAGCGCGCTTCGACGGCGGACGAAAATCCCATCGGGGCGTATGCCCAGCCGATTTCACCATAGATCAGATTCTGCGGAACGCCCGGAATTTTATTGCCCGATGGCACATTGATATTGGGAACGGTGCAAGCAGCGCTCGTACCGCAAGTCAAAAAGCTATTCTCGAATTTCGCTTCGAGATAGGTGTAGGACAGCAGGCCGGTAAAGCCGTAGCCGAACTGGGTGTCCACGCCGAGTTCAAAGCCCTTCCGACTTGTGCTATCGACGTTCTGGTATACCGAGCGGCCAGCGTTATTTATCAAAACGACGATTTCATTCTTCGTATCGGTCTTGAACACGGCCGCATTCACCCGCGTGCTCGAACCCAGATAGGCTTTGGCGCCGAATTCGTAGTTAGTGCTTTCTGCCGGCTTCAATCCAAAATTCAATCCGGTGCTGGTAGCGGAAGTGTTTTTATAAGCCAGTTCTGCGAAGGTAGGCGTCTCGAAGCCCTTTCCGACGTTGGCATAGAGATTGAAAACCGGCGTGACCTTGAAGACGAGGCCGCCGACCGGTGTCGTCTTGCTGAAACTTAGGCTACCGCTGTCATCTCCGTTTGTTCCGGTGACGAAGTGGTCCTCGCTTTTAAACTTCACGACGCTGTGACGGACGCCGCCGCTCAAGCTCCATCGATCAGTCAGATCCCACTGCGCCTGCACGTATTGGTCGAAATCGAAAACAGTGTCATCCTCGTTTCGTCCGAGTGCACCGATGTCACCCGCATTATTGGTAAACCCTTTGCGAACTTCGTCCAGGGTGTCGTAGTTCAAACCCAACGTAAACGTAAACGGACGGCTGGCCAATTCGGTCTGTCGGGTCCAGCGCATATCAAGGCCTTCGAATTCGCGGTTGAGGTCGACCACCCCGCGTCCCGCAAAGGTAAGCGCAAGAAATTGTTCGACGGTGCGCTTGCCCGCATAACCCAGCACCCTGATCGAATCCTCCGCGTTCAGCTTTTTGTCCAGGATGGCACCAGCCTGGGAATTTTCAATGCTTTTGCGGGTGTCCTGAGCAATCGCGCCAGTACCGGCCTGCTCGCGATTCTGCTGCATTTGCGCCTTGGTCAAGCCAAGTGGATCCTGCGTATCTGGCTGATTCAGATAGTTCGCTATCAATGTAACCGTCGTATCTTCGCCGACATTCAGGCGAACCTTGCCATTGACCGTGTCGCGCGTAGCAGAGCTGTGATCGCGATACCCGTCGGTATCGAAGCGTGAAACGTCAAAAATGTAATTGACGGCACCCTGCTGTCCGCCGAGTTTGAGCCCAATCTTGCTCGAACCAAAACTACCCGCCCAGGCTGAGCCGGTCACGGTGAAATCCTGCGGCCCGTCTTCGGTAAACACGTTGATCACGCCGCCGGATGAATTGCCGTATAGCGCGGAAAACGGTCCCCGCATGACTTCGATCTGCCGTGCCGAACCGAGATCGATGTTCGCGGCCTGGCCCTGACCGTCCGGCATGGTTAGCGGAATGCCGTCCGCGTACAGGCGAACACCGCGGATGCCGAAAGTCGAGCGCGCGCCGAAACCGCGAATCGACACCTGGAGATCCTGTGCGTAGTTCTGCCGTGTGTTCGCGACAATCCCGGGTGCGTGACTGATCGTCTCCGATAGGTTGACCGTCGCCTGATTCTGCTGGATCTGCTCCTTGGTGAATGCGTCAATCGAAACCGGCAGATCGAAACTGGATTGTTCGATACGCGTGGGCGTCACCACGATCGGAGCAAGTCGCACTTCATTATTTTCTTGCGCTGTTGCGAAGCCCGACCCAAGAGCGAATATCGCGATTGCAGCCGGCTTTAACGCAGGCTCGAATGAGAAACTAAGACGCACGGTTACGCTCCCCTACTTTTTAATTATCGATTGCCGAATTTTATCTGCATGTTGCGGAATCGCCGACAGCTTCATGTCAAAAAAAAAGGGCTGCTCAAGAGCAGCCCTTTATTTTCGATCGCTAGCTCAGCGATTGAACACGTACATCGTGACTTCAAAGCCAAAGCGCATTTCGGTGTATTCGGGCTTGGTCCACATGTTGATTCTCCTCAGTTGACTCGGTTGGTCTGGCATCGAGGCCGTTCATCACGACCGTGAAGGCATTGTGGGCCGGGTGCCTCGCGCGGGTCAGCGCAAAACCCTTAAATCCGGCTCATGATTTTCATTAGATTACGCCAAGCTCGCGAATCGTTTCCTTTATGAATCATGGCTCTAACAACCCTGCCCGGATCGCGATGATGGCCAGCTCCGCAGAATTCGACGCCCCGAGCTTCTGCTTGATGTTGTACAGGTGCGTACCGATGGTGCGCGGACTCAGGGACATCACTACCGCGATGTCCGCTACCGATTGCCCCTTGGCCAGCGCCAGGAAAACCTTGAATTCCTTTTCGCTGAGCATATCCACCGGGTTGCGCTCGCCATTGAGTTGTTGCATGGCAAGTTGTTGCGCGATCTCCGGTTCGAGGAAGGTCTTGCCATGATGGACCTGCCGGATGGCCTGCATCAAAGCCTCCGCGGCACTGCGCTTGGTCAGATAGCCCACCGCGCCGGCCTTGAGCACCCGCCGTGCGTGCATCGCATCCTCATGGGCGGACAGCACGAGAATTCGCGCACCGGGCTCCCTCGCCAATATCCGGTCGATCGCTTCAATGCCACCGATGCCCGGCATGGAGATGTCCATGACCACCACGTCCGGCTTGATCTCCGGATATTTGCGGCAGGCCTCTTCCCCGCTTTCGGATTCGGCAACGACCCGAATGTCGGGCGATCCCTCCAGCAGCAACCGAAAACCCATGCGGACAACCGCGTGATCGTCGACCAGCATCACGCTGATGTGCCCCAGTTTGCTCTCCACTTTTCCGTCCTCTCTGTCAGGCGGCTTCCGCGCCGTTCGAATCTTGAGCGCGCCGCGCCAATGGCAATGCTGCCGTCACGGTGGTGCCGCGGCCGGGGCCGCTGTCCATCTGAAATTCGCCGGCAAGCGCCTGCACGCGCTCACGCATGCCGATCAGGCCGAATCGGGCCGGCTGGCCCTCGTGCTGGACGAATCCCCTGCCGTTGTCGCGAACCGTCACTCGCAAGGAATCGCCGCTTCTCGCCACGTCGATTTCAACGCGTTCCGCCATGGCGTGGCGCGCCACGTTTGTCAGGCATTCCTGCACGATCCGATAGACGGTGATGTTGATGGTCTCGCCCATGCCTTCGATCGCCCCTTCGAAACGCAGCTCACACGCGATCTCGGGGTGTCGATTGCGCCACGCAGACACGGTATCGCGCAATGTTTCGCTCAGGCCCAGGTGGTCGAGCGCCGTTGGCCGAAGCTGGCGGATGATACCGTGCACGACATCGTAGATATGTGAAGCCACTGAGACGATGGTCACCGCGTTCTTGTGCGACTCCTGTTCGACGTCCTTGGTCCGGTTTGCGATGGCCGTGCCTATGGTTTTGATGGCCGTCACGCATTGCCCCAGTTCATCGTGCAGCTCACGCGCGATGCTGCGGCGTTCTTCTTCCAGGCGGGTCTGGATTACACGCGTCAACTGCCGGTTCTGCTCCAGTTGCAACTCCGCCTGTCGCGCGACTTTGTGTTCGGTGATGTCGCGCATGCTGCAGATCTCGCCAATGACTTCGTCGGTCACCGGGTCCACCAGCGGGGCTGCGGACAGGGCGATGTCGATCACACGTCCCTGCCGGGTCACACGCTGCGTCTCGACCAGTTCTATCAACGCGCGGCGCTTGACCGTATCGAGATTTTCCTGGACCTCGTCGCGTCGCTCGGGCGTGGTCAGCAAGGTCGCCGATTGACCGACGATCTCCTCGGTCCGATAACCAAACAGGCGCTCGGCCGCCGGATTCCAGAACGAGATGCGCCCCTCCAGATCGTGGATGATGATTGCATCGCTGGATTGGCGGGCGACCAGCGCCAGGCGCCGATTCTCGGCCAGGCTGTCTTCCAAGGTTTGCGCCATGCGATTGAACACCGTGGCGATGGAATCGAATTCGGGCGATCCGAACATCGGCAATCGCGAATCGAAGCGCCCCTTCTCCATCAGTGACATGCCACCGAGGATCTTTTCAACAGGCCTCAGCGAACGACCGAGCAACCAGAAAACAATCACATTGACGAGCACGAAGAATCCCAGCATCAGCCAGAAAAATTGCTTGAGGTCATCCCACGCATCCAGAATCGATCGAGAGGGGTCGGGCGTAATGACCACGCTGCCACCCGCCAGATTCAGGCGAAAATCCTGCAATCGCGGCTTGACCAGACCGGTAAACCACTGCGGTGCCCACCTCCCCTGCTTGTATACCGGCGGCGGCGACGTGTAGAGCAGCTTCTCATCCTGGTCATAGAGGCGGATTTCGTTGGCGCGCACCCTGCCTACGCGCTGCAGGAAAGACAGCAATATGAGCTGGTGCGGCGAATCTTCGACGACGGGTCGCGTGTTCGCGATGATCGTTTCCATCAATTGCGCGGTGATGCGGGTACCCGCCTCCATCTCTTCCCGGATGGAGCGTCGGGTTTCCTCGATAAGCAGATTGCCGGTGGCGATGGTAAACGCCACGATGACCAGCGTAATGACCAGGTTGATGCGAAAGCGCAGGCTTAAGGCTCGCATTCGATCATCCGCCAAGCAGACTCTTCATCTCGCGCGTCGCCGCACATAGCTCCGTCGCAATTTCCATTTGCAGCGCCGAGTGCCCGCCATTGGCAACCATGCGCAGTTGCGCGCCGTCGATGCGTTGCGCGACTTCATAGGCCGTGGTCGGCGGACAAACCATGTCAAGGCGGCCTTGCACAATCTTGACGGGCAACTTGCCCAACCGCCACAGGTTGTCCAGCAGTTCGCCGGGGCGCAAAAAAAATTGGTTCGTCATGTAGTGCATCTGGATTCTCAAACCACCGACGCCCTCCGGAGCGGAAGACGCGCTGGCGGGCACTGCCGCTTTTGCAGGTTCCATGAGCCTGGTTTCGTAGTCCGACCAGCGCCGCGCTGCGCGGGCCACTTCCTCCGCGCTCGAATCGTCGAGCGCGGTGCGGTAGTACTCGAAGATATCGTCCCCGGTGGCGCGGGAGAAGTCGGCCCAGGCTTCAGGCACAAAATGGCGCACGCCGCGCAGGAACCAGTCCACTTCTGCCCGGCTACCTAAAAAAACGCCACGCAAAATCATTCCTGCCACCGCATCCCGGTGTGCCAGCGCGTAGGCAAGAATCAACGTGCTGCCCCATGATCCGCCGAAGAGCAACCAGGTATTGCAGCCGAGATGCCGGCGCAGCGCGTCCATGTCCGCGACCAGGTGCGCGGTCGTATTGACGACCAGCGAGCCGGCGGGCGTGCTCTGACCGCAGCCGCGCTGGTCGAACAGCACGATGCGATAAAAATCGGGATCGAAGAATCGGCGATGCGCGGCCCGCGT
>JBDTTE010000047.1:0-16197 GCA_039930785.1 Betaproteobacteria bacterium
CGCCGAAGAACATCCTGATGATCGGCCCGACCGGCGTGGGCAAGACCGAGATCGCACGGCGGCTGGCGCGGCTGGCGGAAGCGCCTTTTATCAAAGTCGAAGCAACGAAGTTCACGGAAGTCGGCTATGTAGGCAAGGATGTGGACTCGATCATCCGCGACCTGGTCGAAACCTCGATGAAGCAGACCCGCGAAATCGAGACACGCAAAGTACGCCACCGGGCGGCGGACATGGCCGAGGAACGCGTACTCGATGCGTTATTGCCACCCGCTCGCGATGGCCTGTCCGCCACCGAACAGCCCGAAGCCGAAGGGTCGACGCGCCAGAAATTCCGCAAGCGCTTGCGTGAAGGCGAACTCGACGACAAGGAAATCGAGATCGATGTGGTCGCGGCGCAGGCGCAGATGGAAATCCTCGCGCCACCCGGCATGGAAGACCTGACGTCGCAGATCCAGGGCATGTTCCAGAACCTGGGTAATACGCGGCGCAAGACGCGCAAGCTGAAAATTCGCGAAGCCATGAAGCTGCTGACCGAAGAGGAAGCCTCGAAGCTCGTCAACGACGACGAGCTGAAAACCCGGGCGCTCGCCAATGTCGAACAGAACGGCATCGTGTTCATCGACGAGATCGACAAGATCACCAGCCGTCAGGAAACCGGCGGTGCCGAAGTTTCGCGTCACGGCGTGCAGCGCGACCTGCTGCCGCTGGTGGAAGGCACGACCGTCAACACCAAGTACGGCATGATCAAGACTGACCACATCCTGTTCATCGGCAGCGGCGCTTTTCACCTCTCGCGGCCCTCGGACCTGATTCCGGAATTGCAGGGTCGCTTTCCCATTCGCGTTGAACTCGACAGCCTGACAGTCGATGATTTCGAGCGCATCCTGACCTCGACGGACGCCTGCCTTACGCGCCAATACCAGGCATTGCTGGAAACCGAAGAGGTCAAACTGGACTTCCGTCCCGACGGCATCCGCCGCATGGCCGAGATCGCCTGGCAGGTCAACGAAAAAACCGAGAACATCGGCGCGCGCCGCCTGTATACCGTCATCGAGAAATTGCTCGAGGACGTATCCTTTGACGCGAACCGGGAGCAGGGCAAGTCCGTTGTCATCGACGCGGCCTATGTCGATTCACGGCTGAAGGACCTCGCGCAGAGCGAAGATCTCGCGCGCTACGTGCTGTAGCGAATCGCTTCGAAATTCAAAAATCTTTCACCGCAAAGACGCAAAGGACGCAAAGGTTTCGCAAAGGAAGGCAACACCAAATATCTGTCTGACACGGCTACATCGAGAACGCAGCGTCGCAATAGTTGGCACCATTTGTTTCAATCTCCGAACTTGTTTTCCTTTGCGTAACCTTTGCGCCCTTTGCGTCTTTGCGGTTAAAGGGTCTTTAGCCTAGCGTCGGCTTTCCCTTATGTGGAAAATCCTGATAACTTGCCGTTAACAGGAGTTACATGGCCGGCACCCCTTACATTCTCGACGTCAATCCCAAGCTTCCACCCCGCCTCGAGCGGCTTCGGGAGCTTGCGGGCAATCTCCACTACAGTTGGGACCGGCAGACGCGGTTGCTGTTTTCGCGCCTCGATCCGCATTTGTGGGACGAAGTCGGCCACAATCCCAAGGCCTTCCTGAAACGCGTCGACGAAAAAAAGCTGGTCGATGCCGCGGAAGATCCCGTTTTCATCGGCAACTTCAACCGGGTGCTGTCGGCATTCGACTTGTATCTGAATGAGCCGTTGCGGCGCGACGGTTCGGAGTGGTTGCGCAAGACCGATCTCATCGCCTATTTCTGCGCGGAGTTCGGCTTTCACGAGAGCCTGCCGATTTATTCCGGCGGCCTCGGCATCCTCGCTGGCGACCATTGCAAGTCGGCGAGCGACATGCGCCTGCCGTTCGTCGGCGTGGGCCTGCTTTACCGCCAGGGCTACTTCAGCCAGACCATCGACAGCGAAGGCAACCAGCAGGCGACGTATGCCGATTCCGATTTCGACGACCTGCCGGTTTCGCCCTGCCTGCGCGGCGACGGGACGGAGGTGCGCGTCGGCATCGAATTCCCCGGGCGGACGGTGCAGGTCAAAGTCTGGCAGGCGACCGTCGGACATGTGACCTTGTATCTGCTCGACACCGCGCTGCCCGAAAATACCTCCGATGACCAGAAAATCACGTATCGGCTGTACGGCGGCGACCGCAATGCGCGCATCGAGCAGGAAATCGTTTTGGGTCTGGGTGGCGTGCGCGCTTTGAACACGCTGGGCATCAAACCCACGGCCTGGCACATCAATGAAGGCCACCCGGCTTTTCTGATTCTGGAGCGTGCGCGTGCGCACGTCGAACAGGGCATGCAGTTCAATGCGGCGCTGGAAGCCGTCGCGTCCAACACCGTTTTCACCACGCACACGCCCGTCCCCGCCGGGCACGACCATTTCAGCACCGAGACGATCAACGGTTACTTCGCGACCCTGCGCACGCAACTCGGTCTGTCCGACGAGCAATTCATGCAGCTTGGGCGCGTCGCCGGCAATCCCGATTTCAACATGACCGCGCTCGCGATACGCGGCTCGCGTCACCAGAATGGCGTGAGCCGCATCCACGGCGGCGTGTCCTCGCGAATCTGCGCGCCGCTGTGGCCCGAGATCGAGCCTCGCGAGAACCCGATGTCGTATGTGACCAACGGCGTGCATGTACCGACCTTCCTTGCGCCGGAATGGTCCGAGCAATTCGACAAGTTCCTGGGACTCGACTGGTCGCAGCACGCCGGCAGCCCCGGTTTCCAGGAACGGTTGAAGGCGATGCCCGACCATCTTTTCTGGAGCGTGCGCCAGTCGCTGAAAGCGCAGATGCTGCACCTGGTGCGACATCGCCTGGCACGCCAGCATTTCCGCAATCACGGCTCGGAAGCGCACCTGGATCGCCTGCTGCGCTTTGCCGATCCGATCAATCCGAATGTGCTGACGGTCGGTTTCGCGCGCCGCTTCGCCACTTATAAACGGGCGACGCTGTTGTTTCGCGACCTCGACTGGCTGCGCACGATACTCGGCGACGAGACCCGGCCGCTGCTGTTCCTGTTCGCTGGCAAGGCGCATCCCGCCGACGTGCCGGGACAGGACGTGATTCGCGATCTGAACCGCATCGCACGCATGCCGGAATTCGAGGGCAAGATCCTCCTGCTGGAAGGTTACGACCTGCACCTGGCCCGCCGCCTGGTGTCCGGTGTTGACGTCTGGCTGAACAATCCGATGTATCCGATGGAGGCCAGCGGTACCTCGGGCATGAAGGCCGGCATCAACGGCGTGCTGAACCTGTCGGTCCTCGACGGCTGGTGGGGCGAAGGGTACGACGGGCACAACGGCTGGGCCATCAAACCGGTCGAGCAGAACCTCGATGAGGCACGCCGCAATTTCGAAGAGAGCCGCACACTCTACGAACTGCTCCAGGACCAGGTCGTCCCGACGTATTACCGGCGCGGCGAGATGGGCTATTCCGCCGAATGGGTGCGCATGGCGAAGCAGTCGATCGCATCGGTGCTGCCGCGCTTTTCCTCGACGCGCATGGTCACCGAATATCTCACACGTTTTTATCTGCCGGCGACACGCCAGGGCAGGCGCTATGCCGAATCCGATTTCGAGCCCGCGCGGCGGCTGGCGCTCTGGAAGCAACGCGTGCGGGAAATCTGGCCCAAGGTTTCCTTGCGGCGTCTGGACACGCCCACCAAGCGCATAGCGTTTGGCGACAACGTGCGCTTCGAGGTGGCTGCTTTGCTCGGCGGGCTTGCGCCGGAGGACGTCGCAATCGAGCTGCTCATCGGGAAACAGACCGGGCGCGAAAACGGCGGCCATCCCAAAGCCTACCGCTTCGAATCCGAGGGCACGCAGACCGAACAAGGCGAACAGCGCTTTGCGCTCGAACTGAGTCCGGAGCTCTGTGGCAAGCTCGAATACCGCATTCGCGTATATCCCCAGCACGACCTGCTGACCCAGCCTTTCGAGCTGGGCATGATGCGCTGGCTGTAACTCGCCGCGCCCTGTTTTCCCCCTCACTCCTTACCCCTCACGCCTCACCGGTTCCTCCCCCTCGTTGACAGCCCGGGGGTCGGGACATAGCATTACGCTCCCCGGCCATGTCAACGCTCGCATCCCTGTCACGTTTCTTCCGAACGCCCGGGACACCATCAGGGCATACGTGATCTGGAAGCACAGGCGCCGCGACGCAGCGCCTAAAACATAAAACATCGGGAGAATTTCATGCGTGTTTCGTTCTGGAGCGCCCTGTCGGCCGGCGCCATTGCCTCGCTTTTTGCCTTTTCCGCCGCCGCGGACTCCATTCGCATCGGCCTGGTCAGTGAAATTACCGGTCCGAACGCGGAGGCAGGCGCCTATACCATCAATGGCGCAAAACTCGCAGTCGAAGAAATCAACAAGAAGGGCGGCATCCTCGGCAAGCAGGTGGAGCTGGTGGTGGAGGACAACCAGTCGACCAACCCCGGCACGGTGCTGGCGTTTTCCAAGCTCGGCGGCAACAAGGACATCCCGGCAATCATCGGGCCGATCCGCAGCACCCAGGTGCAGGCCGCCTCGCCGACGATCAAGAAAGCCGGCGTCCCGGTCATGATCGGCGGCACCGATCCGAGCCTGACTCACGTGGACAATCCATGGGTGTTCCGCTGCCGGCCGAACGATACCTATTCCTCGCGCGTGATTGCCGACTATGGCGTCAAGAATCTCAAGCTGAAGAAGTGGGCGATCGTGCATTCGACCGACGCGTTCGGGGCCGGCGGACAGAAGGCGCTGACCGACGCGCTGAAGAACCTCGGGATCGAGCCCGTGCTGATCCAGGGTTACACCAACAATTCGCAGGATTTCACGCCGGTCGTGCTGGCGATCAAGAAATCCGGGGCGGATGTCATCGGCACCTACATCACCAATTCGCAGGATGTCGGGATTTTCGCCAAGCAACTGCGCCAGCTCGGCGTGAGCGCGACATGGATCGGTTCACCGTCGATCGTGACCGACACAGCGATGAAGCTGGCTGGCGACGCGCTGCACGGCACCTACGGCATCGCTGATTTCAACCCGGACGCCAATCCCGCGGCGAAGGCCTATGCAGCCGCGTACCGCGCCAAGTACAACCTCGATCCGGACATCTATTCGAGCTGGGCTTTCGATGCCATGAACGTGATCGCGCAGGCGATTAATAGCGGGAAAAGCGAAAAGTCCGACGATATCCGCAAGGCGATCCTCGGATTAAAGAACTGGAAAGGGGTCGAAGGCGATTACAATTTCGACTCGAACGGCGACGGCCTGCGCGGTTACAACATCGTCAAGAACGACGGGGGCAAGGTCAAGTTCGTCGAGCACATCAATTTCGATAAATGATTGCGTGACCTGATTGGCCCGCGCTTGCGCGGGCCAACGTTTGCGTTAACGGGGGGACAAGCGCCGTGGATGCGCTAGCCAATAATTTCCAGGTGTTGTTCCAGGGCCTGGCCCTGGGCAGCATCTACGCGCTGGTGGCGTTGGGCTTCGTGCTCATCATCCGCGCCACCAACGTGGTGAACTTCGCCCAGGGCGATTTCGCCATGCTCGGCGCCTACATGATGGTCGCCTTCCTGATCAACGTCGGCCTGCCTTACTGGCTTTCGTTCATCCTTGCGCTGGTCGGCATGGGCGTGTTCGGCCTCGTGTTCAATTACGGCGTCTACTACCCGCTGCGCCATCGCGGCTTCCTGCCGGTCATCATTTCCACGCTGGGTGCGTCGATCTTCCTGCAGAACACGGTGCTGGCGATCTTCGGCGCGCAGCCCAAACGCCTCGACAACGTGATCGCCGGTGGCGTCCAGATCGGTGCGGTGTTCCTCGACAGCCAGTACCTCGTGATCCTCGCCGTGACCATGGTCATGGTCGCGTTCCAGTATTTCTTTTTCGAGCACACCATGCTCGGCAAGAAGCTGCAGGCTACGTCGCAGGATAAGGACATGGCGCGCCTGCTGGGCATTCCGGTTGCACTGATGATCGCGATCACCTTCGTCTATAGCTCGGCGCTCGGCGGACTCGCCGGCGTGCTGGTCGGCCCGGTGCTGTTCGTGTCGATCGGCATGGGGTCCATCATCGCGCTGAAGGCATTCGCGGCCACCATCATCGGCGGCTTCGGCGACGTCAAGGGTGCGATCGTCGGCGGCCTCTTTATCGGCGTGGTGGAAAGCTTCGCCGCGTTCTACATCTCGGTTCCCTACAAGGACGCCTACGCTTTCCTGATGCTGTTCCTCGTGCTGATATTCCGGCCGCAGGGCTTCTTCGGCGAGCGGGTTTCGGAGAAGGCATGAGCAGGAAGCAGGGGACCCCTTCGGGGATGCGACCGGCCGCAAGTGCCTTCGGCCACCGAATCGATGGAAAGTCGATGAACTATTGCAGCAATGAGGCGGCAGCATGAGCAAGCCAAACACCGAAGCATCGCGCGTGCGCCGGTTTTCACCGTGGCTGATCGTCGTCCTGATCGTCGCCATCGCGGTCCCGCTGCTGCCTTACTACGCCAACGTCAGCCATTTCGTCCTGTCGATGTTCATGCAGGCGACAACGTACGCCATCGCCGTGCTCGGCATGGTCGTCGTGCTCGGCTACACCGGCCAGATCAACCTCGCCCAGGCCGCGTTCTTCGGCTTCGGCGCGTACGGCGTGGCGCTCGGCACGGTCAGCTATGGCCTGTCGTTCTGGGTTTCCCTGGCGCTTGGCGTCGGCATTGCGGGTGTTGCGGGCGGCATCCTTGGACTCACTACGCTGCGCCTCGGCGGCCACTACCTGGCCATGATCACGATCAGCTTCCAGCAGATCTTCGACCTGGTCGCGGTCAACTGGATCGAAGTCACGCACGGTCCCGACGGTATCGCCGGCATCGGACGGCCTTCGCTGTTCGGCTACGAGCTTTCCGACGACCGCGCCTACCTGCTGCTGTGCTCCGTCATGCTGTACGCGATGATCATTGCGGTGTGGTACCTGCCGCGTACGCGGATCGGGCGCGCGATGCGCGGCGTGCGCGAAAACGAACTCGCTGCGGAAGTCGTCGGCGTGCACACGCTTCGGACCAAGATCGTCGCCTTCACCATGTCCGCTGCGCTGGCGGGCTTGGGCGGCGGCCTTTACGCGGCTGGTTTCGCGTATATCAGCCCGGACAACTTCAATTTCCAGCGCGCGGTTGAATTCCTCTCAATGGTTCTGCTCGGCGGTGCGCAGTCGCCTTTCGGCGGCGCACTCGGCACCACGTTGCTGATCCTGCTGCCCGAATGGCTTAAGGAAATGCCGCCGAGCCTGCAGTTCATCAAGGACGTGTACCTCGCCATCTACGGCCTCGCGGTGATCCTGATCATGGTGTTCATGCCGGAAGGCATCTGGGGATTGCTGCGCAACGGCTGGATGAAAATGCGCAAGGTCGTTCCGGTCGACACCTCCGGCATCGAGCCGTTGAACCTCGACATCGCGGTAAAGGAAACCACGCCGCTGCTCAAACTCGAAGGCATGCAAAAGTTTTTCGGCGGCCTGCGCGCGGTCGATGGCATCGATCTCGAGGTGATGCGCGGCACCGTGCATGCGCTGATCGGCCCGAACGGCTCCGGCAAAACCACGACCCTGAATGTCATCAATGGCATCTACAAGCCGACCGGCGGGCGCATCTTCGTCGACGGCAATGACGTCAGCCAGAAATCGCCGCATGAACGCGCCGCGCACGGACTCGGTCGGACGTTCCAGAACATCCGGCTGTTCCCGAGCATGTCCGCGCTCGAGAACGTCATCGTCGGTGCGCAACGCGACAACAATCCAATCGAGCGCGGCGGCGCCGCATTGCGCGGACGCGCCATGTCGGCACTGGACTTCGTCGGCCTGGCCGACAAGGCCGACACCATCGTGCGCAGCCTGCCGTACGGCCACCAGCGCCTGGTCGAAATCGCGCGCGCGCTGGCCGGTCATCCGAAGCTGCTGCTGCTGGATGAACCCGCCGCGGGATTGAACCAGACGGAAAAAATGGAGCTGGTGGAACTCCTGAAAAAACTGCGTAGCGGCCATGGCCTCACGATGTTCCTCATCGATCACGACATGGGCCTGGTGGAAAAAGTCTCGGATCGCATCACCGTGCTGAACTTCGGCAAGAAGATCGCCGAAGGCACGCCGCAGGAAGTGCTGCGCCATCCCGATGTGATCGCCGCCTACCTGGGAGACCCCAATGCCACTGCTTGAGCTGAAGAACGTCGCCAGCTACTACGGCAGCGTGCAGGCGCTCAAGGACGTGAGCCTGCGCGTCGAACAGGGCGAAGTCGTCACCCTGCTGGGCGCCAACGGCGCAGGCAAGAGTTCGACCTTGCGCACGATCTCGGGCTTGTTGCGTCCCGCACGCGGCGAAGTCTGGTTCGACGGCCAACCCATCCATCAGATGGCGCCGGAAAAAATTGTGCGCCTGGGCATTTCGCACGTGCCGGAAGGCCGGCGGATTTTTCCGGGACTGACCGTGCGCGAGAACATCATGCTCGGATCGAGCAATCGCGGCAGCCTGTCCAAAAAGCAGATGGATCAGGAAGTCGCGGAAATGTTCGAGATCTTCCCCGTGATCAAGCCGTTCGAGAACGCGCTGGGCTGGACGCTTTCCGGCGGCCAGCAGCAAATGCTGGCCGTGGCTCGCGGACTCATGGCAAAGCCGAAACTGCTCCTGCTAGACGAGCCCTCGCTCGGCCTGGCGCCCGTCATCGTGCAGCAGCTGTTCGCCACCATTCGCATCATCCACGCCCGCGGCATGACCATCCTGCTGGTCGAGCAGAACGCGAACATGGCACTTTCCGTTGCCGGCCGCGGTTATGTGCTGGAAACCGGTGAGATGAAGGTCGAGGGTACTCCCAAAGAACTACTCGGCAACGAGGAAGTGCGCGCCGCCTACCTCGGCGGCCACGGCTAAAGGGTGGGTACATCGTTTTGACTGGCGGTTTACACTGTCGGCGTCACCGGTTGCGAGGAGATGTCCGATGAAATCCGGACGGATTGTCACTGCACTGCTCGTGCTGCTTAGCGCGACCGCACTTGCCCAGACGTCGGCTGAAGACGTTCGCAAAAGATGGCCCGACTTGCGCTACATCGAACCGGGTCAATTGCGCGAACTTCCGGACGCCGTGCGCGCCGACCTGGAAAAACTGGGTTGCCGCGTACCGAGATTCATGAAGTGGGACGCGCGCCACAACGTCATCCAGGGTCAGTTCTTCAAGGCCGGACAGAACGATTGGGCCGTGCTGTGCCAGGTCGGCGACAAGACCGGCATCCTGCTTTACCCCAACGGAAAAGCGGCGGAGTTGCCAATGCTGCGCAGCGAGTTGACGGATCCAACGCGCACGATCCATGTGGTCAGTGCCTTCGTGCTGCAGAAGCGCGCGGTACGCGACCATCCTGACGATCCGCCCCCGACCTACGACCACGATGGAATCGAAGACGGCCCCATCCAGAAACAGGGTCAGGTGCTCTATCACGCCGACGACGAGTGGGTCGAGAACTGAACGCGGCATGAAGCGCGTGTGCGTATTTTGCGGATCCAGCGCTGGCCTGCGCGAAGAGTACACGCATGCCGCGGAAGCACTTGCGGCAGCGATGACACAGCGCCGCCTGGGATTGGTCTACGGTGGCGGCAACGTCGGCCTGATGGGCAAGATTGCCGATGCGATGCTGAAGGCCGGCGGCGAAGTCATCGGCGTCATCCCGCAGTCGCTGGTCGCACGCGAAGTCGCGCATCGTGGTCTCACCGAATTGCGCGTGGTCGACTCCATGCACCAGCGCAAAGCCCTGATGAATGAGTTGTCGGATGCTTTCATCGCCATGCCTGGCGGCTTTGGCACGTTTGAGGAATTCTTCGAGATTGTGACCTGGTCACAACTCGGGTTGCATCGCAAACCGAGCGGGCTGCTGAATGTATCCGGATACTACGATCGTTTGCTGGGCATGCTCGATCACGCTGTTACAGAGCGTTTCGTTCGGCCTTCGCATCGCGATCTCGTCATCGCGGACACGGATGCGAGTCAATTGCTTCAGCGACTCGCCGATTTTCGGCCGGTGGGTGATCTGAAGAGCACGGACGCGAAAGGAAACTTTCTGTAACCGGTTCTTCGCGCGTTGCGCAGTCGAATTTCAACGAAGTGAAATCTGCGCAGGGTAAAATGCAGGCATGCGATTCGTCGCACACGTCTTGCAATAACCCTTCAAAAGGAATCCCATGAAAAAAACCCTGCTGTGCATCAGCCTCGCTTCTCTATTCACCACTCTCGCCGGCTCAGCCTCTGCAATCGAGCAACGCCCGTTCCTGACGCTGGAAGTCGCCAAGAAAATGGCAGCCGCCTGCGAAGCGCGCGCCAAGCAAGAAGGCTGGAAGATGAACATCGCCATCGTCGACAGCGGCGGCAACATGAAATATTTCCTGCGCCAGGACGATGCATTTCTGAAGAGCATCGAGATCGCACAACTGAAGGCCGGCACGTCGGCCGGCTTCCCATTCTCGACGAAGCAGGTCGGCGAAATTACCGCCAAGGTTCCCGGAATCGCATTCGTCCCGGGCATCGTGACGTTTGAAGGTGGATTGCCGATCCTGACAGCCGACGGCAAGCAAGTCGGCGCCATCGGCGTATCCGGTGGTACCGCCGAGCAGGACGGCACCTGCGCGCAGGCCGGCGTAGATGCAGTCAAGGGCGACCTGAAGTAACCACGCCACACGAAAAAAGCCCGGCTCGCGAGCCGGGCTTTTTCTTTTGCGGAAGCTTAGTTGACGCGAAGGATGCGCAACGCCGCGCAGGCAGCACCAAATCCGTTGTCGATGTTCGTCACCGTCAGGCCTGACGAGCAACTCGCCAGCATCGCATTCAACGCCGTCTGCCCACCGGTCGCCACACCGTAGCCGACCGAAGTTGGCACGCCGATGATCGGACTCGATACCAGGCCGCCGATGACCGTCGGCAAAGCGGCATCCATACCGGCAACGGCGATGACGACTTTCATCTTGCGAATTTCCTCGATGCGCTCGAGCAATCTCCATAGGCCGGCGACACCGACGTCGCTGATTTCCGCGACGGGCTCACCGTAGAATTGCAAGGTGCGTGCGGCTTCGCGGCTCACGCCAACATCGGATGTTCCCGCCGCGACGACGGCGATGCGGGTATCGGTGCGCAATTCATGCGCCCCGCCGAAGAATCCCGTCCGCGAGATCGGATCGTAGTCGATCGCCGATTGGTGGCCTTGAGACAACTCGGTGAACTGTTCCGGCAGCAGTCGCGTCAGCAGCATGTGACGGCCTTTCGCCTGCACCTGTTCCAGTATCACGGAAAGATGCATGACCGACTTCGATGCGCACAGCACGGCCTCTTCGAGACCCGTACGGGCGTCGCGCGCAAAATCCAGCATTACGTCTTTGTGCAGGGTCATGCTTGATTCAAGCTCCACATCTCGACGCAAAGGCGCAAAGTACGCAAAGACCGCAAAGTAAGACCAAGGGAAAAGAAAGCGACGGGATCGCTCGAGTTGGATCGACGATTCTGTCACCGTTGGCGGCCATCGCTATTTGTTGTCTACCTTTCATTTTGCTTTTCTTTGCGTCCCTCTGCGTCCTTTGCGCCTTTGCGTCGAGGTGTTGACTTGCACGCCCTAAGCAGCGTCGCGCTGATGTAGCCGCACGAGGAACGCGCTGCCGGTCCGGTACGGCGCAAGTGTCACGGGGTAATCGAATCCGCCTTCCTGAAACAGCGCACCGACTTCGCTTTTCATTTTTTCGCGCGCCGCTGCGTCCAGCGCCGCGAGACTTTGTTCGTCCAGTTCCACCACGACGCCCTTTGCGCGCACGCGACAACGCACGGTGCGAGGGTTGATCTCTTTTGAAACCAAACGCTCCGTGGCATGCACCAACGCAAGCATGGCGGGATCGATCGCGATGCCGGTTTCAATGCGACTGGAGAGGCACGGGGCCGATGGCAGTTCAGCAACGTCGCCCAGTCCCAGACTACGCGCGATGGCGCGCACCGACTCTTTGTTGATGCCCGCCTCGACGAACGGATGGCGCACGTTGTGATTCTTCGCGGCTTCAAGGCCCGGCCGGTATTCACCGAGGTCATTGGTGTTGGTACCGGAGACGACCTGTGCGGTCGTGTGCGGCACGATCGCGCCGTACAGATTCGTCTTGCAGTAGAAACAGCGATTGACCGGATTGCTGCGATAGTCCGCGTCGCCGAATTCGCCGGCATCGATGACGCGCAGGGTCCAGCCTTCTTGCGCGGCGAGCGAACGTACGCGTTCGGTGGCTTCTGCGGGAACTGCGGGAGAGACCGCATGGAACATTTCGACATTACCACCGAGCGCGCGATGCGCGACCGTCGCGAGCGTGAGGCTGTCCACGCCGCCGCTGACGGCAACCGCCGTTGGCCCGATGCCGCGCAGTACCTCTTCCAATCGTGCCAGGGTCGTGTCGCTCATTTGTGATCCTTGCGCAGCACGACCTGCTCGGCTTCGCGCTGCAGGTTCTCGCGCTCCGCGCGTCCGCCGATGACGTTCAGCAAATCGTCGGCTTCGACTTTCAGGGTCTTGCGTCCGGTGCGCTCGGCCACTTTGACGCGGACCTGCCGACCGGCGGCCTCGACCGTCGTGCTGGTGCGCGCGAGCTTGCGCCGCTGCAGCAGCTGGTAGCGCACGCCCAATGTGGTGGTCTCGCTGAAGCAGGCGTCGAAGACACTTTCGAGATCCGCGACGCCGGCCAGCAACTGGATATGCATCGTGATCCTGCCCTTCTTGCCAAACGCGGGCGTCTGCAGCACGTCGAGCACGGAGGGATGCGCGCGCAGCTTGTCGAGGGCGATGGCCAGGTCTTCAGGCGTCTGGTCGTCGACTTCGAACTGCACCTGCGCGACTTCATCCGCCGCATGCGGCGCGACGGTTTCTTCGAACGCCAGCACGCGCAGGACATTGCTGATACCAGGAAAGGTCCGTGTGCCGAAGCCTATGCCGGTGCGCAACAATCGGCGCGAACGACGCGAGGCGACTTGCGTACAAGCCAGGTGACGCAGGATCGCCGCGCCGGTCGGCGTGATGCGTTCGCCTTCGAGGCCATCGTCGATGAATTCAAAACCTTCGAGCAGCAATACGGTGGCGGGCGGGGGAACCGGCAACATGCCGTGCGCCGTTTTCACGCGGCCACGCCCGAGCGGCAGGCTGCTGACCGACCAGCTCGTCGCACCAAGTGTTTCGATGACGTACGCCGCACCGACGATATCGGCGATGGAATCCCATTCACCGAGCTCATGGAAGCTGACCGTCTCAACTGATTTGCCGTGCACTTTCGCTTCCGCTTGCGCAAGCACCGTGAAAATTCCGATTGCGCGTTCCCGCACCGCCGGAGCGAGTGCGCTGCCTTTCAGGTGCGCGCTGATCTCGGCGAACGGGGTGTGCGGATGATGCTGCGCGCCGACCAGTGCGCCGGCTTCGCGCGGCTCGGTCACGCGAAAGCGCAACCCCGTCAGCGCATGGTCCTGGTGCTCGGCAAAACCGATGTGCACCTGCGCCGGCAAGCCGGCGGCGCGAATGGCCTCAGCCATGCCGTCACGAAGGTCGGGAAACGCGTCGAGCATGGCGGCGATGAACATGTCGCCCGCCACGCCGCCTACCGCGTCAAGATGGATGTGCATGCCGGAGTGCTCCGGTGCCGCGATGATCAGGCGGCAACGTGCTCCCGATGTTTGCCGAGCATGGGATACAGGTTGCCTTTGGCATCGAACTTCATGGCCTCCGGTGCGCCCACGATTTCGAACATCGACGGATTTGCCTTGATCAGCGGCAGCATCGGTTCGGAAACATGGATGTCCATGATCTCGAGCGTGGTGGCGATGCGCACGATCTTCGTGTCCTGCGGTTTCACGCGCACCACGGTCTTGGCCACGAGCTGGATCGCTTCCTGGTCCGTATTCATGACGATCGGAATGGCGCCGCCGTCCAGGTAGGTAGAGGTGATGATGTTCGCGTAGGTCTTGGCGACATCAAGTTCCTTATACAGCTTCATGGTGGTCACATCAGCGCCGCCGATGCCGCAGGCGTTGCCGTGCGTTTCCGCCGTCAGGCCGAGCACCGCGATTTTTTTCACGAATGGCTTCATGTTCCATTCGACGAAGCGGCAGTTGCGCCCAGTGATGTTGGGGTCCATGCCAGAGCCGGAAATGTTCTTGCCGATTTTCTCGACGATGAGTACGTCGATCTCGTCGAACTGCAGGCGCGGCATCAACTCCTTGGCCTTGGCCAGCAGGACGGGTTCACGCTCGAAAATCTGCTCGGACGGTACGATTTCGATGATTGCGGTTTCGTCGGCCGCGTTTTCCACCATGGCCACGCCGAACAGGATGTTCTTTTTCGCCATGATCAGCTTGGCGGTAGCCGGCAGCAGCTCGCCGAACATGTCCATGCCGTAGGTGTGCAACGTGGTGGCGCCGATGATCTTGCCCATGCCGATGGTGAGCATCTTGACGATGCCCGACTCGATCGGTGCGCGGAAATTCGTGTGCGGCTTCACGCGCGGGATGACGACGATGGCGTCGGCCGCGGCGGCATTCTTGTCGACGTAGACGGGCATGCCGTCGTCCAGCTTGCCGATTTCCACGACTTCCATGCTGGACTTGATGGGGCAGCCGACGAAGCTTTCGGTGATGCCGTAGCCTTCGAGCACTTCACGCTGGCCTTCCGCTGTGGCTCCACCATGGCTGCCCATGGCCGGGAAGATGAAAGGTTTGGCGCCGAGCGCCTTCAATTCGTCGATTACGGCCTTGGCGCACTCGGCGATGTTGTTGATGCCGCGCGATCCGCAACCCACTGCGATCGTCATGCCGGGTTTGACCTTGGCGCGCACTTCGGGCCGTTTGAACTGCTCGACGACGGTCTTAGTCACGCTGTCGAGTTTCTTTGTCTGGAACTTTTGGCGCACATGCACCATGCGGGGCAGGGCAACGTCGAGACCACCGGCAATATTGACTTCGATCCGATCACCAATCATTTCATCCTCCTTCAATGATTTATGGCGCCCGGCTTCGAATGGATTGCAGGCGCAACAGGGCGTCAAGTTTACTCCAGTGCGCCTCTATCTAGCCAACGGGCAGCAGGCGGTACAGGTTCAGGTATTGCTGCGCGCTGGCTTCCCAGCTGAAGTCGCGCTTCATGCCGTTTTTCTGCAATTGCCGCCAGATTTTCTGGTCGGCATAGGCGGCGACGGCGCGCCGGCAGTTTTCCAGCAGCGTGGGCGCATCGAGTGTCGTGAACGCGAAGCCCGAAGCCGTGTGATCTTTCAGCGTGGCCGGCGTGTAATCGACGACCGAATCGCGCAACCCGCCGGTGGCATGCACCAGCGGCGGCGTCCCATAGCGCTGGCTGTACATCTGGTTTAGTCCGCACGGTTCGAAACGCGACGGCATTGCGAAAATATCCGCACCGGCCTCGATCTGGTGCGACAGGCCCTCATCGAAGCCAATTTGCACGGCGATGCTGCCGGGGTGCGCGATCGCGAGTTCCTGGTACCTGCGCTGTAAGGCCGCTTCGCCCGAGCCGAGCACGACGAGTTGCGCCGGGAGCTTGACCAGATCGGCCACGATATCGGCCAGCACGTCGAGGCCTTTCTGGTCGGTGAGTCGGCTAACCGCGCCGAACAGCGGGATCTTCGGTTCATCGCGCAGGCCCATGCGCAGTTGCAGCGCGCGCTTGTTGTCCTGTTTCAGGTTCAGCCGCGATGCGTTGTAGTAACGCTCGATGTAGGGATCGGATTCCGGATCCCAGGCATCCGGGTCGATGCCATTCAATATGCCGTTCAACACCGGGCTGCGATAGCTCAGCAATCCCTGCAGGCCCATGCCCAGCGGCGCCGTCTGGATCTCGCTCGCATAGCTCGGGCTGACCGTGGTTATGCGATCCGCGAATTGCAGCCCGCCTTTGAGGAAAGACATCTGGCCGTAGTACTCGACGCCGTCGATGGTGAAAGCCTGCGGCGGCAAGCCCAGTCGCGTCGCCGTCGCCAGCGGAAAAACACCCTGGTAGGCGAGGTTGTGAATCGTCATGACCGAACGCGCGCGCGGACCTTTGAAATAATTCAGGTACACCGGCGTAAGCCCTGTCTGCCAGTCGTTGCAGTGGACGATGTCGGGCTTCCATGCCGCGAACGGCGAACCGGG
>JBDTTE010000048.1:0-16023 GCA_039930785.1 Betaproteobacteria bacterium
GCTGCTCCCGGAAGACTACTGCGCGGATATCCACGAACGCCTGGTGCTTTACAAACGGCTTGCCAATTGCGAAACTCCGGACGAACTCGACGCCATGCACGAAGAACTCATCGACCGCTTCGGTTTGCCCCCGGAACCTGCGCGATGCCTGCTGGAAACGCATCGGCTGCGCATCGAGTCGAAGGCGTTCGGCATTTCGCGCATCGATGCCGGGCCGGAATCGTTGATACTGCAATTCATTCCGAATCCGCCCGTCGATCCCGCGAAAATCATCAAGCTCGTGCAGACCCGCAAGGGCTACAAACTGAGCGGGCCAGATCGCTTGCGCATCGAGGCAGCCATGCCCGATATCGCCGCACGCGCGACGAAGCTGCGCGCGCTGTTCAAGGACCTGAGCTGATTACGGATTGAGGCGAAAGCCTCAATCCCAGCGGTTGTCGCGAACGTAGACCTTGCCGTCCTCGACCTTGACGGGGAATGTAGCGGTTGGTTCGAATGCGGGCGCGGACAGCGCCTCGCCGGTTTTCACGCAAAAGCGTGCGCCGTGTCGTGGACAGACGATTTCGTCGCCATCGATCGGCATCCCGCTGGTGAGTACCGTGCCGTCGTGGGTGCAAACATCCTCGATGGCGTAGAACTGCCCGGCGACGTTGAACACCGCGGCGATCGATCCGTCGAGGTCGACCGTTTCATAGTGACCGGGAGCGATGGAGGCCGCGTTGCCGACGAGAACCCAGTTGCTCATCGGCAGTGAACGGTAAACGGTGAACGGTGAACGGTTAAAATCATTTGTCGCCTTATTGAATCAAGCACTACGCTCTTACCGTTCACCGTTTACCGATCACCGTTTACCGAATTCCGTTCACCGTTTACCGAATTCCGTTCACCGTTTACCGAATTACGTTCACCGTTCACCGCCGTTAAACGGCAATCACTTCCATCTCGGGATCAATGCGTCGCACCAGTCCTTCGATGCCCGCCAACGTGCCGGAGATGGAACTCGGGCAGGTACCGCAAGCGCCCTGGTAGTGAACCTTCAACGTACTGCCTTCCAGGCCCACGACATAGAGATCGCCGCCGTCGCCCTGCAGGTACGGGCGCACTTCTTCGTCGAGCAATTCGTTGATCTGTTCAAGTTTGAGCTTGTCGCTCTCCGATAGCGCAGCGCCGCCTTCGTCGGTTGCAAGCCATTCGGCGGCCTTGGCGAATTCCTCCGACGCCTTTTCCGCTGCCGGTGCCTCGCGAATGGGCGCCGCGATCTCGCGCAGCAGGTTCTGCCAGTCCCCTTCGCCGTCCTGCGTCACCGTGATCCAGTTGTCGATGTAGAACACATTGGTCACGTGTTCGATGGCGAACAGCTTGGCGGCAAGCTCGTCGCGCTGCGCCTGCTCCGCATTCTCGAACGAGCGCGCAAGACCATTGGTCAGCGGCTCCTTCAGCACGAACTTGCGCGCATTCGGATTCGGTGTGTACTCGAGGTCGGCGATTTTGGGCATCAGTGATCTGCGGTTGCGACCGGATCGCGGTCGCCTTCGGTGGAAACAGTCGTTTCGGAATTCAGTGCTGCGTGCAGTGTATGCCAGGGCAGGATCGCGCATTTGACCCGCGACGGCAGGTCGCGAACACCGGCGAACACGCTAAGGCGCCCCAGATGGTTCGGTTGCGTGGCCGTATCCAGTTGACCGGTCGCCATGTCACGAAACTCGTGGATCAGCTGTTCTGCATCATCCACACTCTTGCCCTTCACGTTCTGCGTCATCATCGATGACGAAGCCTTGCAGATCGCGCAGCTTTCACCTTCGAAGGCGATGGCTTCGATCTTGCCGTCATCGAGTTTCAGCGCGAGCTGGATGCGGTCTCCGCACAATGGATTCAGGCCCTCCGCGTGGTGGCTCGCGTCCGCGAGCGCGCCCCAATTGCGCGGCTTCTTGTTGTGATCGAGGATCACTTCCTGGTAGAGGTTCTTTGAGTTCATGTCGGCGCGTTCAACCGAAGATCTTGCGAACCTTCTGCACGGCCGCCACCAGCGCATCGACTTCGGCCAGCGTGTTGTACAGATAGAAGGACGCGCGCGCCGTCGCGGGAATGCCGAAGCGCTGCATGACCGGCTGGGCGCAATGGTGTCCGGTGCGAACTGCTACGCCCTCTTCGTTCAGGATCGTGCCCACGTCGTGGGGATGCACGCCCTTCATCGTGAATGACAGCACGCCGGCCTTGTTCTTCGCCGTGCCGATCAGGCGCACATCCTTGATCTGGCTGAACGCTTCGGTCGCGTAAGCGAGCAGTTCGTGTTCATGCGCGGCGATCCGATCCAGACCCACGCTCTCCAGATAATCGATCGCGGCGCCGAGGCCGATGCCGGCTGCGATGGGCGGCGTGCCTGCCTCGAACTTGTGCGGAATGACGTTGTAAGTGGTCTTCTCGAAGGTAACAGACAGGATCATGTCCCCGCCGCCCTCGAAGGGTTTCATTTTTTCCAAAAGAGCGGCTTTGCCGTACAGCACACCGATGCCGGTGGGCCCGCACATCTTGTGCGAGGAAAATGCGTAGAAATCGCAGTCGAGATCCTGCACGTCGACCTTCATGTGCGGGACGGCCTGCGCGCCATCGACCAGCACCGGGATGCCGTGCTCGTGCGCCGTGGCGATCATGTCCTTGACTGGATTGATCGTGCCGAGCGCATTGGAAACATGCGTGATCGCGACAAATTTCGTCCGATCGTTGATCAGCTTGGCGTACTCGTCGAGCAGCAACTCGCCGGCGTCATTGCAAGGAATGACGCGCAGCTTCGCGCCCTTCTCTTCGCACAGCATCTGCCAAGGCACGATATTGGAATGGTGCTCAAGCTGGGAGACGATGATTTCGTCGCCCGCGCCGATGAACGCGCGACCATATCCATACATGACGAGATTGATCGAATTCGTGGTGCCGCGCGTATAAATGATTTCACGCGCCTCGTTGGCGTTGATGAAGCGCTGGATCTTCGCGCGCGCGCCTTCGTAAGCGGCGGTGGCGATCTCGGATAGCGTGTGAACGCCACGATGGATGTTCGCGTGTTCCTGCGCGTGGTATTGCACGAAACGATCGATCACTGCCTGCGGCATCTGGCTGCTCGCGGCGTTGTCGAGGTAAACCAGCGGCCGACCGTTGACCTGGACCTTCAGGATCGGAAAATCAGCGCGGATCTTTTCGACTTCGAGCGCGTCGGCGGACTTCTCGAACGGCACGGTTTTCAGGGCGGGACTGCTGGCGTTCATGCTGTCTCTTTCGTTTGCGTCTGCTCGAGGACGGTCTGCTCGAGCCGGTCCACCAGAGACTTCACCGGAATGCGTTCGATGACTTCAGCCGCGAATGCATAGGTCAACAAGTTGCGGGCCGCTGTATCCGACAGTCCGCGGGTCTTCAGATAGAACAGTTCGTCCGCCTCGATCTGGCCCACCGCGGCGCCGTGAGCGCATTTCACGTCATCCGCGAAAATCTCCAGCTGCGGTTTGGTATCGACATGCGCCCGACCGGAAAGTAAAAGATTGCGAGATTGCTGGCCGGAATCGGTACGCTGCGCGCCCGGCCGAACCAGGATCTTGCCGTTGAATACGGCATGGGCCGCACCGCCGACGATGGTCTTGTGGAGTTGACGGCTGCTACCCATCGCGTGGGCGTGGTCGATGCTGCTGTGCATGTCCGCGAGTTGTCGCCCGTCGATCAGCGCGAGGCCGTCGACAAAGAACTCCGTGCCCTCGCCTGCTTGCACCACGCTCAGATTCTGCCGCGAGATGCGCGCACCGAATGCCACGTTCCAGCTCGAGTACCGCCCCGCTTTGCCGACGTTGACCCAAGTGCCGGCGACATGGAACGCGGGAAGCGCCTCGCGCTGCAACTTGACGTGCGAAACAGCGGCGTTTTCACCGACAAAAATCTCGCTGACGGCATCGGTGAAATAGGCTGCGTCTGGCACGCCGATGAAATCTTCTACGATCGTGCACTGCGACCCGGGCTCGGCGACCACCAGCACGCGCGGATAAGCAGCGACGTCCTTGGAGACCGCAATGAAAAGCAGATGGACGGGTTTCTCAACTGCGCGATCGCGCGCTACATGCACGACCGCGCCATCGCGCAGGAAAGCCGTATTCACCGCCGTGAACGAATCGGTTTCCAGCGGAGCAAGTTTGGCCAGATGCGCTTTCGCGACGACCTCAAGAGCAGCCGGCATTTCGGCAAGATTGCTTACCGATACTCCGTCACCGGCTGTCGGCGACGAGAACGCGGGCGCGTAACGTCCGTCTATGAAGACCAGCCGGACTTCCGCTTCCGCGACAGCATGCCGTTCGATGAGCGCGGGGTCCGCGGCAACAACGCCAGCTGCAGCATGAAATGGGATCTTGTACAGCGCCGACAGATCGGTAAATCGCCAGTCCTCGTCACGCGTCGTCGGAACAGTCAGTTCGTTTGCGCGTTCGACGGCGCGCGAGCGCAAGTCGCGAAGCCACGTGCCGCCGGTTTGCGCGACGGCATCCTGGCCGCTCAGCAGGCCTGCGAGATAGTCGCTATGGCTCGCAACCTGTGTCACGCCGCCGCCTTCTTTCGGGTTTCCGCCGCAACCCAGTCGTAGCCGCGGGCTTCGAGTTCCTTCGCCAGGGATTTGTCGCCGGTCTTGACGATGCGGCCGCCGTCCATCACGTGGACGTAGTCGGGTTCGATATAGTCGAGCAGGCGCTGATAATGCGTCACCAGGACCAGCCCGGTATCCTGCGTATGCAGCTTGTTGACGCCGCCCGCCACCACGCGCAAGGCGTCGATGTCGAGGCCGGAATCGGTTTCGTCGAGCACGGCGAGCTTCGGCTCCAGCAGCGCCATCTGCAAAATCTCGTTGCGCTTTTTCTCGCCCCCGGAAAAACCAGCGTTGACGCTGCGATCGAGGAAGGCCGGATCCATCTGCAGCAGCTTCATCTTCTCGCGCACGAAATCGTCGAATTCGAGTGGATCGAGTTCGTCCGCGCCGCGCGCGCCCTGCACCGTGTTGTACGCCAGTCGCAGGAACGAACTGTTAGTCACGCCGGGCACTTCGATCGGATACTGGAAGCCGAGGAACACACCGGCGCGGGCACGCTCTTCGGGCGGAAGGTCCAGCAGATTGCGGCCCTCGAACAGCACTTCGCCACCCGTGACCACATAAGCAGGATGTCCCGCCAGAATCTTGGCGAACGTGCTTTTGCCGGATCCGTTCGGACCCATGATCGCGTGGACTTCGCCCGCGCGCACCGACAGGTCGATACCCTTGAGGATCGTGCGCTCCTCGATCTTTGCGGTCAGGCCGCGCACTTCGAGCAGCAGTTTGGCTTTCTGGTTAATCATCCAACGCTTCCTTCGAGCTTGAGGCCCAGCAACTTTGTGGCCTCGACGGCAAATTCCATGGGCAGCTGCACGAACACGTCCTGCACGAAGCCGTTGATGATCATCGACACCGCGTCTTCGGCACCGATGCCGCGGCTCGCGAAATAAAGCAGCTGGTCTTCGCCGATCTTCGACGTTGACGCTTCGTGCTCGACCCGCGCGGTGTTGTTGTTCACCTGGATGTAGGGGAAGGTATTCGCGCCGCACTTGTCGCCGATCAGCATCGAGTCGCACTGCGAGAAATTGCGCGCGCCCTCGGCCTTCGCGCCGATTTTCACCAGGCCGCGATAGCTGTTGTTCGACACGCCCGCGGAAATTCCCTTCGAGATGATCTTGCTGCGCGTGTTGCGCCCAATGTGGACCATCTTCGTGCCGGTGTCCGCCTGCTGGTGATGATTGGTCAGGGCCACCGAATAGAATTCGCCTATGGAGTTGTCGCCCTGCAAAATACAGGATGGATATTTCCAGGTGATCGCCGAGCCGGTTTCGACCTGCGTCCACGAGATTTTCGAGTTCACGCCTTTGCACAGGCCGCGCTTGGTCACGAAATTGTAGATGCCGCCTTTGCCGCTCTCGTCACCGGCGTACCAGTTCTGCACCGTCGAGTATTTGATCTCGGCATTGTCCAGGGTCACGAGTTCCACCACCGCCGCATGCAGCTGGTTGGTGTCGAACTTCGGCGCCGTACAGCCTTCGAGATACGACACATGGGCGCCTTCTTCGGCCACGATCAACGTGCGCTCGAACTGCCCGGATTCCTGCGTGTTGATGCGGAAATAAGTCGACAGCTCCATCGGGCAGCGCACGCCCTTCGGGATGAAGCAGAACGAGCCGTCGGTGAACACGGCCGAATTCAACGCGGCGTAGAAGTTGTCGGCCGTGGGTACAACGCTGCCGAGATATTTTTTGATCAGTTCCGGATGATCCTGCACGGCCTCCGAGAACGAGCAAAAGATGACGCCGACTTCGGCGAGCTTTTTCTTGTACGTTGTGGCAACCGAGACGCTGTCGAAAATCACGTCCACCGCCACACCCGCCAGGGCGGCGCGCTCGTTCATCGGCACGCCCAGTTTCTCGAAGGTACGCAGCAGTTCGGGATCGACTTCATCCATCGACGCGAGCTTCTTCTTTGACTTCGGCGCCGAGTAATAGCTGATCGACTGGAAATCGATCTTCGGATACTTCACGTTCGGCCAGGTCGGCTCGGTCATCGTCAGCCAGTGGCGATAAGCCTGCAGGCGGAATTCGAGCAACCAGTCCGGTTCCTTCTTCTTGGAAGAGATCAGCCGGATTACGTCCTCGTTCAAGCCTTTCGGGACGACATCGGATTCGATGTCCGTGACGAAGCCGTGCTTGTAGGGCTGATTGACCAGGTTCTGTATGACGGCGCTCACGGGCGTTGCTCCATCAGACTTTCGCGACGCTGAAGCTTTCGCCACAGCCGCACATGGCGGTAGCCTTCGGATTCTCGATCTTGAAGGTTTCGTTCAATCCTTCGCGCACGTAATCGAGGACCGAGCCGTCGACGAACGCGAGGCTCTTGCGGTCGACCACCACCGTGACATCACCCGTCACGAAGGCTTGATCTTCCGCCCCGACTTCCTTGGCGTAGTCGAAGGTGTAAGCCATGCCGGAACAGCCCACCGTGCGGATGCCGAGCCTTAAGCCCACACCACCCTTGGTGGTCAGCGCCTTGCGAATGTGTTTTGCCGCTTTTTCCGTAACCGTGATCATGTGCATCGACTCCCTGGAGTGAATGACTCCTCGTTGTTCAGACCGCAACCGCCGTCAACCTGCGCAGCCTGGAGACAGTCGCGTCCAGCGCGCGCAGAAATGCGTCGGCTTCTTCAAGGCTGTTCTGCGTCCCAAAACTTGCCCGGACCGCGCCACGCGCAAGTTCCGGTTCCACACCCATTGCGAGCAACGTCGCGCTCGGTTCCGTGCTGGTGCTCGAACAAGCCGCCCCACTCGCGACCGCGAAACCGGCCTTGTCGAGTTCGATGACGAGCGTCTCGCCGTCGATGCCTTCAAAAGAAAAATACGTCGTATTCGGTATGCGCGGCGCTTCGCGACCGAATATCCGTGCACCCAATGCGCTCACGCCAATTTCGATCCGCTCGCGCACGCTGTGCGTACGCTTGGCGATCTCCTGCATGCGCTGCCCGGCCAGTTCGCACGCCGCGCCGAAACCGACGATCGCAGGTACATTCTGCGTACCCGATCGCACGCCGCCTTCATGGCCACCGCCGTGGATGATCGGCTTGAGTTCAAGCCGCTTGTCGACTATCAGCGCGCCGATACCTTTGGGCCCGTAAATTTTGTGCGCTGACACCGACATCGCGTGCACGCCCAATTGCTCGAAATCCACTTCGATCTTGCCCAGCGCCTGCACTGCGTCCGTATGCATCCACGCGCGCACATTCCGCGCCATTGCCGCAATTCGCGCGACTGGCTGGATCACACCGGTCTCATTGTTCGCCAGCATCACCGACGCCAGGTTTGTCGCTTCCTTAAGCGCAAGCTCAGCGTCCGCAACGTCGACCACGCCATCGGCGCGGGTTGCGAGCTTTCTCAGCGTCCAGCCCTGGCGCGCGAGGTCCTGCGCGGGTTTGGCTACACAGGGATGCTCGATGCCGCTGATGACGATGCGTCCCGGCTTCATATGTGCTGCCGCGCCGCGGATAAACAAGTTGTTCGCCTCGGTGCCGCCCGACACGAAAATCACCTGTGCGGGCTGGGCGTTGACGAGTTCCGCCACTTGCGCGCGCGCCCTCTCCACCGCCTGACGCGCGCGCGTGCCGAAGTCATGGCGGCTGGACGCATTGCCGTATTCCCCCGACAGGAAAGGCAGCATGCGCTCCAGCACGCCCGCATCGAGCGGCGTAGTCGCGTTATGGTCGAAGTAAGTTTGCATCGCGCTCACGCCGCGGCCGGTTCCTTTGTCTTGACTGCACTTGACCGGTTGTCGTGCATTTGCATGACCGCGACGTCGCCGGCTGTCTTCAATTGTTTCGCAACCAGCTCCGACAATTTCACGGCAGCCAGGTAATCGAAGATGTGGCGATTCAGGTCCGTCCACAAATCATGTGTGATGCACTTGCGCTCGTCCTTGCAGTTTTCCTTGCCGGCGCACTGCGTCGCATCGATCGGCTCATCCACCGCGAGAATGATGTCGGCCACCGAAACCTGATCGAGCGGATTGGCCATGTTGTAGCCACCACCCGGTCCGCGCACGCTTGTCACCAGCGACCTGCGACGCAATTTGCCGAACAGCTGCTCCAGATAGGAAAGCGAGATTTTCTGGCGTTCGCTGATGTCGGCCAGAGTCACCGGGCCATCGTGGTTATTCAGCGCCAGATCGATCATCGCGGTCACCGCGAAGCGTCCTTTCGTTGTCAGTCTCATGGTCGCCCCTGCAAAAATGTCATGTTGATACAGATAGATAAAAACCTACTAACGCAGTCAAGTATAGCGAAACCCGAGCGAGTTAGTCAACTATACGATTGAAGTAATCAGGATCGAACTTCTCCGCCGTCGCCCGGGCGTCTTCTACTTGGACGCCCATGCGCGAAAGTTGTTCGAGGATGTATTCGATGCGCGCATCGGTAACGACGCCGTGGTCGATCAGGCCGTGAATGGCGGCCACCACCGGATCATTCGCATTTGCGCCAATGCCGTATGCCGAAAACCCCATTTTTGCGGCGTTCTCTTCGCGAACATTGCGGGTTTCGTCATCAAGAATCCGCGCGGGGATACCGACCGCCGTCGCGCCATCGGGCACATCTTTCACCACGACCGCATTCGAGCCGATCTTGGCGCCGCGTCCGATCGTGATCGGGCCGAGAATCTTGGCGCCAGCGCCCACAACGACCCCATCGCTCAAGGTCGGATGGCGTTTGCCCTTGTTCCAGGACGTTCCGCCAAGGGTGACGCCATGATAAATCGTGCAATCGTCGGCGATCTGAGCGGTCTCCCCGATCACCACACCCATGCCGTGGTCGATGAAAAACCGCCGTCCAATCTCGGCACCTGGATGGATCTCGATGCCCGTCAGCCAGCGCCCGATATGCGAAAGGAAGCGCGCCAGCCACTTGAGATCCCAGGCCCACAGTCGATGGGACACGCGGTGAAAGAGCAGCGCGTGGAAACCGGGATAACAGGTGATGACCTCCCACGTCGAACGCGCGGCAGGATCCCGGTCGAACACCACGGCTATCTCTTCCCTGATTCGATCTAGCATAAAACCCTTTTATTACTGTGGGTTGGAAGGCGACTATTTTACTCAACCTTTATATTTGCCCACAACCCCGGAATTTCAATCCCGGGGTTTCACGGGCGTCGCCTTGTCGACCAATTCCTGAACCGCGCTGAGGAACCCGCGCAGGATGTTCACTTCCTTTTTCTCGATGCGCGCCCGCGCGATCATCCTGCGCATGCGCTGCATGAGGCGCTTCGGTTCCTTCGGATCGAGAAAGCCGGTTGCGTAAAAGGTCTCTTCCAGCTGCAGCAGCAGGCGCTCGGCCTCATCCAGGGTCGCGAGGTCATCCTCGTGCTGGGCATAGACCTGTTCGCCGATGGCATGCATGCGCAATTCATAGGCAAAAACCTGCACGGCTTGCGCGAGGTTCAGCGACGAAAATTCCCAGTCGGTCGGAATCACTGCGATGGTCTGGCAACGACTGATCTCTTCCGTGGTCAAGCCCGATCGCTCCGTGCCGAACACGATCGCGACGTCCTGGTCTGCTGATTCCGCCACGAGCCTCCGACAGGCTTCGCGGCAGTCGACGATTTCATGTGCGAGGTCGCGATGGCGGGCGGTTGCCGCAACCGCCAGCACCGTGCCTGCGAGCGCTTCGTCGAGGCTCTTGCAGATTACCGCGCCATCGAGGAGGTCCGTCGCGCTGGCGGCGAACGTAGTGGCGTCGGCGTGCGGAAACAGCTTCGGTTCGACGAGAAACAGTCGCGACAGCCCCATCGTTTTCATCGCGCGCGCAGTCGCACCGATGTTGCCGGGATGGGACGTATGGGAGAGCACGACGCGTATGCGCCCGAGCGAAGAAGGTTTTTTCATTGGAACGCGAGCGGGGAGTCTTTAGAATGGCGCCTTACATTTTTGGCAAGCACCGCTCATTAACATGCATCCGATGCTCAATATTGCGGTGAAAGCCGCCCGTCGCGCCGGCGGCATCATCAGCCGCGCCTCCGAAAACCTCGACGTGCTGACCATCAAGCACAAGAGCCTCAACGACCTGGTATCCGAAGTCGACCGTGCGGCGGAAGAAGCCATCATCGATGTCATCAAGGCCGCCTACCCGGACCACGCGATTCTAGCAGAGGAAAGCGGCGCTTCCGGCGACTCGGAGTACGTCTGGATCATCGACCCGCTCGACGGCACGACGAATTTCCTGCACGGCTTTCCGCAGTACTGCGTTTCGATCGGCCTTTACCATAAAGGCATTCCGACGCACGGCGTGATCTTCGATCCCACGCGCAACGATCTCTACACCGCCTCGCGCGGCCGCGGCGCGTTTCTGAACGACAAACGCTTGCGCGTGTCCAAACGCGACAAGTTGATCGACGGATTGATCGGGACAGGCTTCCCGTTTCGCATCATCGCAGACCTGGATGCTTATCACGCCATGCTGAGGGACGTCATGACCAAATGCGCGGGTGTGCGGCGGCCCGGCGCCGCGGCACTCGATCTCGCCGCCGTTGCGGCCGGTCGCTTCGATGGCTTCTGGGAAATCGGATTGTCGCCGTGGGATATGGCAGCGGGTGCACTATTGGTGACCGAAGCCGGTGGACTGGTTACCGATCTTGAGGGTAACGACAAATTCATGGAGCGCGGCCAGATCATCGCGGCGAGCCCGAAAATCTTCACGCAACTGCTGCAAACCCTGCAGCCCCACATGACGGCGAAACTCAAAGCCTGAGCAGTCGTCGGCTGCGGCCAATGTAGTAGCGCGATCCGTCGTTGCGACAACCCCTTCCATTGAGGTCGACCACATGAAACGCCTGCTTCTGTTATTGCTCGCCTTTGCCTGCACTGCAGTGCAAGCCCAGGGCAATCCTGCGGTGCGCCTGCGCGGGAGTGTCGAAAGCTTCGACGCGACAACCGTCAAGGTAAAGGAACGTGGCGGCCAGATCGTTGAACTGGCGTTGCCCGAAGAGACCGGCGTGGTCGAAGTCATCCCGACCGACATCACCACCATTCAACCCGGATCGTTCATCGGCACGGCCGCGATGTCGCGGCCGGACGGCAAGCTCGAAGCACTGGAAGTCGTCGTGTTCCCCGAAGCAGCGCGCGGCACCGGCGAAGGGCACTACCCATGGGACCTGAAACCGGAAAGCTCGATGACCAATGCAACCGTCGCCGACCTCGCTCGCTCATCCGAGGGCCGCACGCTGACCTTGCGCTACAAGGACGGCGTAAAAACTGTCATCGTTCCGCAGGGTGTGCCGATCGTCACGTTCAGGCCCGGCGATCGCGCGCTGATCGTGCCGGGCGCGAAAGTCTTCATCGTTGCCGATGTCGATGATGGACACTATACCGTCAAGAGGTTGCTGATCGGTCGCAACGGCTTCCAGCCGCCGATGTAAGGCCGGCCGCCCGCGTTGCGCAGGCAACCGGGCGACTGGAACTGACCTTCGCGCATGCTCATGCGCAAATCGCACAAATCCGTCGTTTCAGGCCAGGCGGAATCTGCTATCGTTCGCACGATCCCCACCTGATCGTCATGGTCATGAACCGTGGCTTCAGAGTGAAGGCGCAATCTGGATGCGCAACAACCGGGACAGGACGGCGCCGTGGCTTGGATAAAGTTCGGGGCGCCGCCGCGAGACGCACGTTTTCTGCATAGAGTCGCCGTTTGATGAATTGCAATTCTGATTCGGAATTCCGCGCCTTCGGCTGCCTTCCACTCGTCTTTCTCCTGTCGGCGCTCGCCCTCTACCTCGCTGGTTGCTCCAAGAGCGACAACGCTCCGCCTCCTCGTCCCCCGCTCCAGGTCACCGTGATGAAAGTAGCGCCCGCCGACGTACCGGTGGACGCCGTTTACATCGCACAGACGCAGAGTTCGCAGGCCGTGAACATCCAGGCACGCGTCTCCGGCTTTCTGGACAAGCGCGTGTACGTCGAGGGCTCGGCGGTCAAGGCCGGCGACGTGCTGTTCCGCATGGATCCCAAGCCGTTCCAGGCGCAGGTCGACGACGCCAAGGCTGCGCTCCAGCTCCAGCAGGCGGCTATGGAAACCGCAAAAGCCAATCTGGCCCGCGTCAAACCCCTGACGGAACTGGAAGCGCTGTCGCAGAAAGATCTCGACAACGCGCAGGGCCAATATCAGCAATCCGCCGCCGCTGTGGAACAGGCGAAGGCGCAGCTGCGGACTGCGCAACTCAATCTGTCATACACGACCATTACGTCGCCGGTGTCCGGCGTGACGAGCTTCGCCGTCGTTCCGGAAGGAACGTTTGTCGGCTCCGCAAACAGCCAATTGACGACTGTGTCGGCGCTGACGCCCATGTGGGCCAATTTCAGCCTGTCCGAAGCCCAGTTGGAACGCATTCACAGGGAAGTCGAGAAGGGTTTGCTGATCCTCCCGCCGAACCGCAGCTTCGAAGTGCAACTGGAACTCGTGGATGGGACGATGTATCCCCACAAGGGCCGCATCACCTTCGCGGATCCTTCGTACAACTCGCAAACCGGCACTTTCCTGATTCGTGCTTCTGTCGACAACCCGGACGGCGTGCTGCGCCCAAATCAATATGTGCGAGCACACCTCATCGGCGCACGGCGGCCCAACGCAATCATGGTTCCCCAGCGAGCGGTTCAACAAGGCGCCAAGGGTCACTTCGTCTGGGTGATCAGCGCCGACAAAAAAGCTGAAGCGAGACCGGTGGAGGTCGGGGACTGGCACGGAGACGACTGGTTCATCAACGAAGGCCTCGTAAGCGGCGACCAGATCGCGGTCGACGGCACGCTGCGCGTCGTACCAGGTGCAACGGTCATCGTCACACCTTACGTCGCGACACCAGCGCGAACCGCTGCGCCTGCGACGACTGCACCCCCTGCAGCGGCGAGCCAGCCAGGCAACGCGGGCACGGCGCAACCCGCCCCGCCCCCTGCCGCCAAGTAGTCGCACCCGGCGATGTTCTCCCGCTTCTTCATAGCACGGCCAATCTTCGCCGCGGTCGTTTCGATTTTGCTGTGCCTCGCCGGCCTGGTCTCGATGCGCGCGCTGCCGATACAGCAATATCCGACCATCACGCCCGTACAGGTCACGGTGCAGGCCAACTATCCCGGTGCGGACTCCAAGACCGTCGCGGATTCGGTAGCGGCGCCCATCGAGGCCCAGATCAATGGCGTCGACAACATGCTCTACATGTCTTCGACCAGTTCGGCAGCCGGGCAGATGTCGCTCACGGTTTCTTTTGCGTCCAACACCGACCCTGACATCGCGCAGGTACAGGTGCAGAACCGCGTCAACCTGGCGCTACCCACCCTGCCCTCGGCAGTCACGCAGCAAGGCGTGTCGGTACAGAAAAAATCTTCGTCGATCATGATGGTGATCGCCGTATTCGCGAAAGGCGATCGCTACAGCAGCGACTACGTCGCGAATTACGCCAACGTATACGTGCTCGATGCGCTCAAGCGCGTACCCGGTGCGGGCCAGGCGGCGGTGCTGGGCGTCGCGGACCAGGCGATGCGCATCTGGATGAATCCGGACCGGATGGCCTCGCTGTCGATCACCACCACCGACATCGTCAATGCCATCAACAAACAGAATGCGCTGTTCGGCGCGGGGCAGATCGGCCAGCCGCCCTACGATCACCCCGTCGAGTTTTCGTTTCCCGTCGTCACGCAGAGTCCTTTCACCGATCCCAAACAATACGAACAGATTATTTTGCGCGCCAGCCAGGACGGCAGCGCGATCGTGCGCCTCGGCGACGTCGCGCGCGCCAGCATCGGATTGCGCCAGTACGTCGTGGACAGCAGGCTCAACGGCGTCCCGGCAACCCTGATCGCTGTTTACCAGCAGCCGGGCTCCAACAGCCTCGTGGTGTCCGACGCCGTGCGCAAGACGCTGGAGACCATGAAGCAGAGCTTCCCGCAGGGCATGGAATACGCCATTTCCCTGGACTCCAACGATTTTGTGCGGATCTCCATCAAGGAGGTGCTGACCACGCTGGTGGAAGCGATCATTCTGGTCGTGCTGGTGGTCTACCTGTTCCTGCAAAGCCTGCGCACCACGCTAATCTGCACGGTAGCCATCCTCGTCGCACTGGTCTCGACCTTCGGCGGCATGCTGGCCCTCGGTTTCTCCATCAACCTGCTGACCCTGTTCGGCCTGGTGCTGGCCATCGGCATGGTGGTCGACGACGCCATCGTCGTGGTCGAAAGCGTGGAGCGCAACATGGCGGAATTCCATCTTGCAGCGCGGGAGGCGACGCTGAAAACGATGGACGAAATTTCCAGCTCGCTGATCGCTGTCGTGCTGGTGATGGCCTCGGTATTCGTGCCTGCCGCGTTCTTGCCGGGCACCACTGGACAGCTCTACAAGCAGTTCGCGATCACCATCATCATCTCGGTTTCGGTGTCCGGTTTCGTCGCCTTGACCCTGACGCCGGCAATGTGCGCGCTGCTGCTCAAGCATTCACCGCCGCCGCAACGCGGGTTCTTCGCGTGGTTCAACCGGCGGGTCGACGCGGTCACGCGCGGCTTCGGCCACGCCGTGGATTTCACGATCCGGCGCATGGCCATCGCACTGGTGGTGCTGTGCCTGTTATTTGTCTGCATCTATGAGCTCTTCAAGGTGTTGCCGACCAGCTTCGTTCCGAACGAGGACCAGGGTTACGTCATGGCGGCGATCATCATGCCGCAGTCCGCCAGCCTTTCGCGCACCCAGGAGGTGGCCGAACAGGTAGACGCGCTCTTCGCCAAGCAGCCTGGTGTCGACCGGCGCACGACGATCACCGGATTCAGCGTGCTCGACGGCGGATTGAAGGCCAATGTCAGCACCTTGTTCGTGACGCTCAAACCGTTCGAGGAACGCTACGCCTCGATCGAAACCGCGAAGGCGCAGAACGCGCGCGCCGTCCTGGTGAACGTGTACAAGGAAGCGGCTCACATCGACAAAGGCCTCGTCATTCCCTTTCCGCCTCCACCGATTCCGGGCATCGGCGCCGCAGGAGGCTTCGAGTTCTGGATCCAGGACACGACCGGTGGCGACCCGGTGAAACTCGGCGCGGTCACGCAGGAGGTGCTGGCGAAGGCGCGCGCGAATCCGCAACTGACACAATTGTCGACGACGTTCAACGCCAACACGCAGCAACTGCGCGCCGATGTAGATCGCGACAAGGCCACGCTGCTGGGCATTCTGGTCGACGACATCTACAACGCGATCCAGGCGCAGTTCGGATCGCTCGCCGCGAGCCAGTTCAACCAGTTCAGCCGGGTGTGGTGGGTCGTCGTGCAGTCGGACGCGCCCTACCGCCAGTTGCCCACAGATTTAACGCGTTTGTACACGCGCGCGAACAGCGGCCAGATGGTTCCCCTGTCGTCTGTCGTGAACACTGTATGGACGGTCGGGCCGGACCTGCTGCCGCATTTCAATGGCCTGCCGGCGGCCAAGA